>JAFWYZ010000139.1 GCA_017517465.1 Clostridia bacterium
CATGATGGCCTATTTCCTTCAGGATGAATTCCCCGGCATCGATATCAACAAGGTCATCAAAATGTGCATCATGCACGATATGGGCGAAGCCTTTACCGGCGATATTCCCGTATTCGACAAAACCGATGCCGACGAAGCCAAGGAAAGCAGCGTTTTGAACACCTGGGTGCAGTCCTTGCCCGAACCTTACCGCAGCGACCTGACTGCCCTGTATGCCGAAATGGACGCCTTGGAAACCCTGGAAGCCAAAGTATATAAATCCATGGACAGCCTGGAAGCCGTTTTCCAGCATAACGAAAGCGATATCAGCACCTGGGAAGACCACGAATATGAACTGAACCTGAACTACGGCTGGGACAAGGTGGGTTTCTCCGAATACACCAAATCCATCCGCCAGACCCTGCAGGATGAAACCAAGCTGAAAATTGCCACCGAACGTGACGAAGAAGGAGTGTTCAAGCATGGTGAATGTGAATGGTAAATGGGCCTTTATTACCGGCGCTGCCCGCGGCATCGGTTATCTGACCGCTCTTTTCCTGGCCGATCAGGGCTGTAATCTGGTACTGCATGGCCGCACCAAGGGCCACTGCGAGAAGGTATTGAATGAAGTGAAGGCAAAAGGCGTTCAGGCCTATGCCGTGGAAGCGGAATTCACCAATATGGACCAGGTAAAAGCCATGCTGCAGGAAATCGATTCCCTGAACGTGCGTATCGATTTTGTGGCCAACAATGCCGGTATGCAGGTGGCCTACCGCAACGATTATTGCAACACCCCGGTGGAAGACTACGAAAAGTCCTTCGCCATCAATACCATCGCCCCTGCCCTGATCATGTATCATTTCCTGCCCAAGATGAAGGAATTCGGCTTTGGCCGCATCCTCAACACCACCTCCGGTATCCGGCTGGATCCCCAGCAGGCCGGCTATTCTGCCAGCAAAGCTGCGCTGGACAAAATCACCATTGACCTTGGCTCCACCGTGCAGGGCACCGACGTGATGATCAACCTCACCGATCCCGGCTGGTGCCGCACCGACCTGGGCGGCCCCCATGCCCCCAACGCTCCCGAATCCGCCATTCCCGGCATCGTGGTAGGCTTGTTCGTGGATGACAAGAAATCCGGCCGTTACCTGAATGCCCCCCACTTCACCGGCATGACGCTGGAAGACGCGGTAAAGAAGGCCGAAGCAGAATTTGCCAGTCCCTATTAACAAAATGATACCCTGCCTCCGTATGGAAGCAGGGTGTTTTTTTATTTCAGAGGGTTCATGTGCAGTGCCTTCGGTTCATAGTTCAGCGTCAGTTCCTGCGCCAGTGTTTCGCCGTCACTCATACTGTATGCCACCGTATACGTCCATCTGTCCATAGGATCGCTGAATTCAGAATTGTCTACCCTTGATGGAGCCGGAACATCGGCAACAAATGAAAACTCAATGGCCGGCTCATTTTCCCTTTCCACAAAGGGCAGAAAACCTGCATAGCTTGTATTTCCATAAGAAACGCCGATTTCGCTGCTGGTTGCCAGAGTGCCCATAGAAACATCTGAATGATAAGCAAAATCAGCCAAAGCACGCTGATAGAGTGCTTTGGCATTCAGCCATTCCTTGCTTTCCGGCATGTCATGATAGAAATGCTGGTAAATAATACGTGGAATGTCCTCATAAAAATCAGTCAGGTTTCCTTCGCCGTCACATCCCCAGCATACGATCTCACCGGTTTTTCCGTGGATTTGCGCCACCGCATTCATGGGCATTTCGTTTTTCAGAACAACGAACCAGCAATTTACCGTTGTCAGCCCGTCATGGAGCAAACCGGGATGAAAGCGGGTTTCCTTTACCTCGGCAGGCCATTCCTGCCGGGAAAAGCCAAAGGTTTCTTCAAAAAAGGCCAACGCAGTTTCCACTGCCACTTCTTGGGATATATCCCCTTCCCCCGGCTGTTCTTCCGAAAAAGCAGGTGTCAGGCTCAGTGCAAACAACAGCATCAGGAACAGGCAAATCATTTTCTTCATTCTTTTTTCTCCTTTCTTGGGTATCCATATAATAGACGATCAATATGCCACAATTTTCCCATTTTTTGTTTTATTGTTACAAGTGTAACAAAAAAAGGCCCGAAGGCCTTGAAAATGTTTTTTATTCTTCACTGTTCAATAGCTTTTCCATCAACTTTACCGCCTCTGCATCTCCGGAGGACAAAAAGCGGACACCGCCCTGGTTTCCCACTGCCAGAATGCCTCTTTCCTCCAGCTTGTGCTTCAGCTGCCGCACCGTGCCTTCATTGCCGTCAATGAGGGGCACACCGGGAAAATGAGCGGCGATGGCTTTTTTCAAAAACACATAATGGGTGCACCCCAGCACAATGGCCTCCGGCTGATTGTCCTGATAGGGGGCAAACAGTTCATCCAGAAAAGCATGCAACGCCGGGCTGTCCACTTCACCCTTTTCTACAAATTCCATCATGCCCGGGCAGGGCAGGCTTTCTACCCCTTCCCCGTATTTCTCGAGCAGCTGCTGATATTTTTCCCCTTTGATGGTGCCCGGAGTGGCCAGAGACAGCACATACCCATCCCGATGCAAAAGTGAGGCCGGCTTCAATGCCGGTTCCATGCCGATGATGGGCAGATCATACATGGCCCGCAATTCCTTGGCAGCGGCACTGGTGGCCGTATTGCAGGCGATCACAATGGCCTTGGCCCCCATGTCCATCAGTTTTTCTGCCACGCACCGGCTGAGGGACAGCACTTCTTCCTTTGTTTTGGTGCCGTAAGGCGCATGCAGGGTATCGCCATAGAAAATAAACTGCTCCCCGGGCAGCATTTTCACTGCTTCCCTCAATACGCTCACGCCGCCCACACCGCTGTCAAACATACCGATGGGTGCGTTTTCCTTCTGACTGGCCATGCCCTTCTCCTTTGCTTTGGCAAAAGTATTTTGTGGGTATAGTATACCATTATTTTATTCCGCTGGCAATTCCATCTGATCAAAATAACTGCAGATGGCCTGTGCAGCATAAGGCATGGCAGAAAGTGATTCGGAAAGGGTGTTTTTGTTGTTGCCCACCTCCAGCAAAATGCAGGGTGACGCAGCGTGCTGGTTATACCGGCCGCTTTTCATGCTCACCCCTCTGCTGAGCCCGGAAATTTCTTCGTTCATCCGGTCCGATATCCACCGGGCTGCCAGGCTGTTCTTCTCCCAGTCCGGCTTATCAGGGCCGTCAAAGCTGTCCCCTTTTCCGATCAGGAACAACACCCTTGCTATGTTTTTTCCGTCAAGGGTCACCGCATTGGGGCCGTTTCCCTGCACATAGGCATCCCGATGCAAATCAATGTACAGATCATACCCCTCCTGCACCGCCTTTTGCAGCCCCTCCAGTGAGCGGGCATAGGCCGTGGATTGCCGGGGCATTTCATAGGCCGTCACATCGTGGGTCACCTGTACTCCCGCATCCTCCAGCGCCTTTTTTAGTGCTGCGCCCACCCGGATCATGTTGTATTCATGATCTGCCGTGCGCCATTTTTCCGTTTCGCTGTATTGATTCCCGTCCGCCATATCATAGGCCTCATACGTATGGGTGTGGTAAATGTACACCCGGAAAATCCGCTTTGGCTGCTGCACAGCCACCACTTCCATCGAAAACCCTTCCTGAGGCGGTGCCAGCGAAAGCAGCACTTCCTCACTGCGGCAAGGCACACACATCTGCAAAAAAAGCACAGCACAAATCAACAGGCACCTCATATACCATCACCCCGATACAGTATATGCACCTTCACAGCCCATCATGCGCAAGTTCCATCATTTCTTCACGGGAAAGCCCCTGCTGCAGCGCTTCATTGATCCCATCGGCAATAATTCGCGCCACCCTCCCCACCATCTCATCCACTTCCCGTGGGGTCACCACCATTTCCCCCAGGGTATGCTGCATGCTTTTTTCCAGCAGGAATGCCGCTGTTTCCTCGTATTCCTCCTGCTTCAGCCCCATCTCCCGCAGCATCAGCTGCAGTGCATCCCGGGCAATCACCCCGGCATACACCACCATGGGCACCCCGATGGCGATCACCGGTACCCCCAGCGTTTCCCGGTTCAGCCCCTGCCGATGGTTCCCCACTCCGGAGCCGGGCTGGATACCGGTATCGGTGATCTGCACCGTGGTACAGATGCGGCCGGCTTCCCTGGCTGCCAGGGCATCAATGGCAATCACGGCGGAGGGCTGCACATTCTTCACAATCCCCCGGATCACCTCCGCCGTTTCCATGCCCGTGATCCCCAGCACCCCCGGGGCCAGGGCGCATACGCTGCGCATGCCTGGCCACAGGGCACGGGTCTTATCCCGGTTCAGATGCCGGGTGATCAGCAGATCATCCAGCACCCGGCTGCCCAGGGCATCCGCTGTGATCCGCCTGTTCCCCAGCCCCACAATCAGTACATCCCCATCCCTTGGCACCAGCTTTTTCAGCGTGCCCGCAATCAGCCTGGAAAGGGCCATTCTCTCCTGCGCATCCGCATAGTAAAGCCCGTCACAGGCATAGGTGATATAGCTGCCCTTGGGTTTTCCCATCCAGTCCGCCGCCTGATCCGTTTCAATGATCACTTCCGTTTTCTGCACATGCCCCAATTTCTGCACATGCTGACACACGCCTTCCCTGCCCTGCCAGTTCTGCTCCATGGCCAGGTCTGTTCTGATCTGCATAAAAATCCCTCCTTTTGTTACTATGGTTTATCCACTGCATTTTTATCCTTCCCAATAAAAAAACGGCCCGCATCACGAGCCGTTCTGATTTATTGTTCGGTTTGATCAAAATACACAAGAAACCGTCCGTCTGCAACATAATGGTATTTATCTTGACCATATGTATCCCACGGATATTCCACAAGCCTTTTAAGAGAAACCGTCATCCGGCTTCCTTCATCCAGCAGCGAATTCTGATAACCGATCATATTCGCTTCTATCAATTGATGTACCTTTCTGTCCTCTCCGATCCAGACATTTTTCTGAATCGGTGCGATTCGATTCGCTTGCAAAGAATCGCCCCGATGATTTAAATGCAATTGCACTTCATATTCCTGTACCTTTTCCGAATCATCAAAAACCAGTTCCACTTTTGTATAGATGCCCAGTTTTGTACGGTAAGCTTCCCTTAGATAAGCAGTGCATCCTCTCATTTCAAGCTGTTCAGATGTCGGATAAACCGCCATTTTTTCCGTTTCCGGCACCGTTACGTCAAACACCACTTGCATCTGTTCGTGCTCAAAATCCTCGTCGGCAAACCCGTCCTGACGATAATGTCTCCACAACGGCACCCGGAATTCCCTTTGATTGATTTCATCAAAACGATATGCGATTGCTTCTCCAAGAGGCGCTGCAGCCCATTTTCCATCTGCACGCAGTTTCGATATGGTTTCCTTGTCGGTGTAAGGCGCTAAAAAAGTGACATTTTCCTTAGGATACGACACCTTCACTGTCCATTCCACATGGATTTCTTCTCCCGGCTGCAGCTTTTTGTTCATCTCAATGACTTCTGCGCTTTGCCGGAGAGTTTCGCCGGGCTGAAGCCATAATTGATACAGCCCATCCCCCCATCCAGCATGACATTCCTCGCCATTGATCAACAATTCTTCCGTCGCCACAAACAGCGGAAGCGACTCTTCGTTTGTTTCCAGTGTCCAATCAAACACCAGCGCTTTCCCGTCTGTCAGCACACTGGCTACATGCCATTTGATTCCCTCTGCCTGGGCGCTTTTTTGCACATCTGCCATCAATTCATCCATTTCCGGCTTGTCCCGGCCATACAATCCAACGACAGCATTCCAGTCAATCAAGCCTGCCGCCGCGGTGGCCGCCATGGCCAGCACCAATACCACCGCCATCACAAAAGCCAGCGATGCTTTTTTCTTCATGTTTTTCTTTTCCTCCTTTTCGGGCAAGCCGGAAAGAAAGACACGCATTCTGTTTTCAAATTTCTCCGGTGCAGGACCGTACAGGCCTTGCAAATCCTGCTGCGTGATCCTCTTCATTCCAGCTTCGCCTCCTCTTTCAGCTGCTTTGCCAGTGCTTTTCTGGCCCGGAACAGCCTGCTTTTCAATGTTGCCGGAGAGATCTTCAGCGCCAGCGCCGCTTCTTTCTCCGTCATCCCCTCCATGTATTTCAGCAGAAGGGCCAGCCGCAGCTTTTCCGGCAGGGAATCCATTGCTTCCTTCAGCCCAATTTCATTTTCCTGAAAAGTTGGCCTGTCCGGCACTGTTTCCACAGGAAACACACGCATTCTGTGCCGCTGGATATTGCGGCATTCATTGATCAGAATTCGTGTAATCCAGCCCGTTTCGCATCCGGGGTATGCCGTTTCCCGGTGCACCCAGGCGTTCAGAAACGCTTGCTGCACCGCATCCTGGGCATCGGCAGGGCTGCGAAGAATACTGAGGGCAATGCGGTACAGCCCATGCATCCTTTCCTGGCACAGTGCCTCATAAGCAGCTTTGTTCACTTGGTCGCCTCCATGGAGAAAAAGATATCTTCACAATATATAACGCAGATATCCCTTCAAAAGTTTCGCAGCAAATAAAAAAAGGGCTGCCGCAGGTTTTTGCAGCAGCCCAGGATATGTCTTACTTGAGCACGTTCTTCAGCGCGTCAATTTCTTCGGCATCCATGCCCACGCCCAGCAGGTAATTGTAGGCGCATTCGGCCAGGTTGGCCTTGGGCAGATCATCGGTGCCGAAAGCAGCCTTCAGGGAAGCGATGATGTTGCTTTCCGCAATGGCATTATACTTTTCGGAGCCTTCTTCAATGCCGTAGTAGTTGTAGTAGGTGGTCATGTAATCCGTCACCACTTCCTGATAGGAAGCGCCCATCAGGCATTCCAGAATGGCAGAAACGAAACCGGCACGGTCCTTGCCTTCGGTGCAGTGGATCAGGAAGGGGCCGTCATTGGCGATCATGAAGCGCAGGCCATTGGCCACACCTTCGCCGAAATCGGCAGCCTTGAAATCCACGCCCAGGCACAGGCACACCACCCGGCAGCCGGCATAGTAGGTGTCGGCATAGCCTTCATAGGCAGCGGCATCCGCTTCGTTGTCGGCCAGGTTCACAATGGTCTTCACACCGGCAGCTTCGATGGCAGCATCGGCATAACCGTTGCGGGCCAGTTCGGGATTGATGGGGCTGGAAGAGCGGAACAGCTTGTTTTCGCCCATACCGGTGGTGGCGATGGCACGGAAGTTGGCAAACTGTTCATCGGTCAGGTCAGCATAATCGGCACGTTCGTTGGTACGGGACAGTTCATGCATGATGTACTGGGCACGGTAGCCGCCGGCATCCTTCAGTTCGAAGGTGATTTCCAGGGGGAAGGTGACGCCTTCCTTGGCGGTCCACCACCATTCACCGGCTTCGTTGGTTTCCTTGGTGGCAATGCCGTAAGCATCGGTGAAGTTGCCCATGTTGATGGCAAAGGACACATAGCCGGTGGGGGCACCGGTTTCCGTCTGGCCCACGATGATGGCGGGGCTGCCGGCATCGACATAGGAATAGGTGGGCACCACGGGCAGCTCCAGCGCCTGGCCGTTGATGTTCACAGTCACGATATCGGCCCAGTTGAAGCCCAGTTCGTTGATGAAGGTTTCGGCCTTGCAATCGCAGAACAGGTTGCCGTACTTGGTGGTCCACAGGTTATTGTCCAGGCCGCCCACGGTGATGGGGGCAGGTTCGTCGGAAGCTTCTTCTTCAGCCTTGATGATGGTGATGCGGTCCTGCACCTCTTCGTAGCCGGTCACAACGCCGTTTTCGAAGGAAGAGATGTAGTTGGCCAGCACCATGTAGTCTTCCATCACATAGTCCAGCACGTTCACAGCGCCGCCAAACATGGCGAAGCCGTCACCCAGGTCACGCAGGGTGTAGTTGTAGCCGGCCATGTTGTATTTGGCTTCCAGATCAAGGGGCACAAATTCGTTCTTTTCCTGGTCGAAGACCATAACGTCCTTCACCCGGTATTCGCCGGTGGGGCCGCCGATCCAGACACCCTTTTCATCCTGTTGCACGGTGGATTCGATGGTGGTATCCACGGTGTAGCGCAGGCCGCTCACATGCAGGAAGCCGCCCACTTCCACGTCCGGCAGGCCGCGGGCACCCCATTCCAGGGCATCCAGCACCTGCTGGCCGGTAACGGTCTGCAGGCAGGCCACGTTGCCGAAGGTGTGGATGGATTTGCAGCTGAGGTAGGACAATTCACCGGTGATAGCCTTGTTGCGGATACCGCCGCCATTCATGATGGCCAGATCCGCGTCCAGGCCCATGTTGTCAAACAGATACACCAGAGCGTCGGTGACAAAGTCGCCGGTGTTGGTTTCCTGCTTGCGCACCAGGCGGTTGCCGTCGGCATCATAGTTGTCGAAGGTGAATTCGACGCTGCCGATCACTTCGCCCAGCTTTTCATCGATTTCGGTGATCCAGGCATCTTCCAGCGCCTTCACTTCTGCATCGGGTTCCACATCGGCCAGGTCAGCAGCGGAAAGCCGCTTGGTGATGATGTTGCCATCGGGATAGATGACCATCTTGCCGATGTTATCCAGATATTCGCCGGTCTGGGTCAGGATAATTTCGTTGCCGTCCTTGTCCTTGACCATCTTGGCCGTCATTTCGGTATGGGAATGGCCGTCAATGAACGCATCAATACCGGAAATATTGGCGATCACGTCGGTGGAGCGCCAGGGAGCGGATACTTCGTCCACACCCAGATGGCCCAGAGCGATCACATAATCTGCTTCCAGATTGGCAGCGTCCACAGCCTTCTGCACCATTTCATACAGCACAGCGCCGTCCGTGCCGCCGCCGATGCCATAGATGTATTCGCCGTTTTCATTCTGGAAATAGGCAGGGGTGGATTTGGTGAAGGATTCGGGGGTGGTAATACCCACAAAGGCCACCTTCACACCGCCCACTTCCACCACCTGATAGGGCGCCAGCACGGGTTCGCCGGCCACACCGTTTTCTTCATGGTAGAAGTTGCAGCTCACATAGGGGAACTGGGCCCATTCGATGATGTTCATGCAGCCGTCCATGCCGTAGTCAAACTCATGGTTGCCCAGAGTGGCCACGTCATAACCGGCGGCGCTCATCAGCTTGGAAATCACTTCACCCTTGTCCATGCTGCCATAAGCCGTACCCTGGGCATGGTCACCGGCATCCACCAGAATCACGTTTTCAGTGTTCTTGCGCAGGGCAGCCACGGTGGAATAGCGCAGGGCAGCAGGTTCACCTTCGTCATTGGCGTTGGCGATGTAGGTGTGCACGTCATTGGTGTAGTAGATGGTAACGGGCTTCTTTTCCGCAGCTTTTGCTTCTTCAGCAGCAGCCAGGGCAGCAGCAGCCGTTTCCTTTTCAGCCGTCACAGCTTCAAGCGCAGCCTGAGCATCTGCCAGAGCAGCGTCTTTTTCAGCCGTCAGCGTTTCCAGGGCCGTCTTGGCTTCCGCCAGAGCAGCGTCTTTTTCAGCCGTCAGCGTTTCCAGGGCGGACTGCGTTTCCGCCAGAGCCGTTTCTTTTTCAGCCAGCCCGGCTGCAGCCGTTTCCTTTTCAGCCGTCATGGCTTCCAGGGCGGACTGCGTTTCCGCCAGAGCCGTTTCTTTTTCAGCCAGCCCAGCAGCCGCCGTTTCCTTTTCAGCCGTCATGGCTTCCAGGGCAGACTGTGCCTGGGTCAGGGCTTCGGTCTTTTCCTTCAGCTGTCCGGACACATTGGCGCTCTTGACACCAAAGCCCACAGCAAAGGCCAGCGCGACAACCAGCAAAATTGCCAGTATCGCCTGCAGTTTACCGGATTTCTTCTGTTGCGTCATACAAATCTCCTTTCCTTCTCGCAGGGATTCGCTATTACAGATGATTTTCTCCCTTGTTATTCTGACTGAAAGAAATCATCCTTTTCCTATAGCTAAATCCTATGTCATCTTCCCTTTTTTGTCAAGAGAAAAACCGCATTTATCCTCCCTTTCTTTCCCATTCTTCATTATTTGTTATATTATTGAAACAATACCGTCCCATTATCCTGAAAATAGCAAAATATATTCAGAATTTGAACAATATGGCCATTGATATTTTTCCCTTTTCGCATTATACTTTATAATGTTTTTTTGATTTTACTTTGTGGAATGGAGAGGACGTACACATGGAAAACCTGAAGTTGATCTACACCGGCAAGACCAAGAACGTTTATGCCCTGGATAACGGCAATTACCTGCTCAAGTTCAAAGACGACTGCACCGGTAAAGACGGCGTGTTTGATCCCGGTGAAAACGCTGTGGGTCTCACCATCGAAGGTGTGGGCGATGTGAACCTGCGTATGTCCATTTATTTCTTTGAAAAGATCAATGCCGCCGGCATCTACACCCACTATGTTTCCGCCAACCTGGATGACACCACCATGGAAGTGAAGGCTGCCAAGCCCTTCGGCCATGGCCTGGAAGTGATCTGCCGCCACAAGGCCGTGGGCAGCTTCATCCGCCGCTACGGTGCCTACATCGAAGAAGGCGCCGACCTGCCCGCTTACGTGGAAATGACCTTCAAGGATGACGCCAAGGGCGATCCCCTGGTTACCAAGGATGCCCTGGTGGCCCTGAACGTGATGACCGACGAACAGTATGACACCATGAAGGAAATGACCCAGAAGATCACCCAGATCGTGGCTGACGACCTGAAGGAAAAGGGCATGGTGCTCTATGACATCAAGTTCGAATACGGCTACGATGCTGACGGCAAGGTGATGCTGATTGACGAAATCGCTTCCGGCAACATGCGCGTGTATAAGGATGGCGAATACATCGATCCCATGACCCTTTCCAAGCTGTTCTTCGCCTGATATTTTTCTGAATAAAACATAACCCCCCTGAAGAAAATTCTTCAGGGGGGCTTGTGTTTAGAAGGAGCACTTTTCAAAATAGCCGTTTTCTTTCCAATATTCAAAGGGATAGCTTCCGATACCCATATACTGCCTGATCACAAAACGATTGATGAAATACTGGCATCTTGTGGAAAGGTAGGGCTTTTTCCGCTTCATTGCATAAAATCTCCGTGCGGCCTCCCCCAGTTTCTTTTCCTGTTTTTGCCGCTTCCGCTCCGGCATTTTCTCCCATTTATCCGTAAACATCCGGATGCCTGTGGATGAAACCCGGTTGATGCCCCAGCTTTTCAGGCACTTTTTCATGGGACGGAGGGCGGCCTTGCTTCCTGTGGCTGTGGTCAGGACAAACGCTTTCTTGCCAAACATTTCTTTCCGCGGGGATACGGTCAAGGCAAAGAAAGCCAGATGATCCAGCATATTTTTCATGGTCCCCGTCATGGATGACGCACCATAATGGGGCGTGGCAAAAAGAAGCGCATCGGCTTCCATGATCGCCTGATAGATGGGCTCTATCCACCGGGCATGTGGGCACATCTCCCGGGGATGAGAAAGGCATTGCTGGCAGCCCAGGCAAAATTCCGGCACCGCCTCGGGCAAGAAAAATTCTGTAAATGAAACGTTTCCCCTTTGCCCCATTGCCTCCATAAAAATCTTCGCGGCTGTATAGGTATTCCCTTTCCGTGGGCTGCCATGAATCACAACGACTTTCATTTCCATCCCTTTCTGCCTTGCTGCGTCTGATTTCTCCGCTTCTTCTTTCATGCCGGAATATTTTATCAAATCCCTTCTGCAAAGTCAACGAATGGAGCCTGCGCATTTATGCTTGCCATCCTCCGGCAATGTAGTATACTGTTATCAGAATAAATCAGCAAGGTGATGAATATGTCTCTTTGGAACGTCTATCCCCGCCCCCGGATGAAGCGCGATTCTTTCCTGTGCCTCAACGGCGCATGGGATTTTTCTGTCTGCCTGCCTGAAGAAGCGCCGCAGTACAGGG
>JAFWYZ010000140.1 GCA_017517465.1 Clostridia bacterium
GGCTGCGCCGCTACATGATCGACCAGATGAACAGCGACTATGTGAAGTTCGCCCGCAGCGGAGGTCTTTCCGAAGGTGAAATTTTCCGCAAGCATATCCTCAAGAATGCTATCATCCCCCTGGTGCACGGTATCCCCGGCACCATCCTGGGCGCCATTACCGGTGCTATTATCACCGAACGTGTGTATGTGGTTCCCGGCGCCGGTAACCTGCTGACCAAGGCCATCAACATGTATGACAATGGTGTCATCGTGGGCGTGACCCTGTTCTACGGCCTGCTGTCCATCACCAGTATGATCCTTGGTGATATCCTGATGTCGCTTGTTGACCCGAGAATCTCCTTTACATCGAAAGCAAGGTAATGTGATATGAATAACGAACTGATGAAATTCGATGAACTGAATATGTCGGAAGAGGAGCTCTTTTCCCGGGTGAACCACAGTGACCTGGAATCCGAAAAGATCACCGCTCCCCGCTATTCCTACTGGCGCAGTGTGTTCCGCGTGTTCTTCCGCAAGAAGACCAATGTGGTGATCCTGAGCCTGTTTGCGCTGCTGCTGCTGTTTACCTTCCTGTATCCGGCCATTGTGCCCTATGATCAGTTTGAAAACCTGATGGACCCCACGGGTAAGCATCTCACCCCCAGTATGGCCATTGATAAGTATGGCTTCCAGCTCAAGTGGATCTTCGGTGCCGGCAAATCCGGTGAAGCCACCTTTGATGCTGTGTGGAACGGCGCCAAGATCTCCATCTCCATGGCCTTCATCTGCGCTGCCATCAACATGACCATCGGTATTGTGCTGGGCGCTGTGTGGGGCTTTTCCAAGAAAGTGGACATGGTGATGACCCAGGTGTACAACATCATCGGCAACGTGCCCTATATCCTGCTCATTTCTGTGCTGGTGCTGATCTTCTCTGCCGGCTTCTGGACCATGGTGTTCGCCCTGACGGTGACCGGCTGGCTGCCCCTGGCATACTTTATCCGCACCCAGGTCATCATCATCCGTGACCGGGAATACAACCTGGCTTCCCGGTGTCTGGGCACGCCCATTCTGCGCATTGCGCTGAAGAACATCCTGCCCTTCATGATCTCCGTGATCGTGACCCTGGCCGCTTCCGAAATTCCCTCCTACATCGGGTACGAAGTGTTCCTTTCCTACATCGGCATGGGTATGAGCGAAATGTCCCTGGGCAAGCTGATTTACGAAGCAGAAAATGCCATGCTGACCCCCGGCTGGCAGATTGAATTCTGGGCACCTGTTGCTGTGGCTTCCATTATCACGATTGTTTTGTACGTAGTGGGCCAGAACCTGGGCGACGCATCTGACCCCAGAACCCATATGTGAGGTGCAGTGTAATGGAAGAAAAGAAAGTATTGCTTTCCGTGAAGGACCTGGTGGTCAAGTTCAACGTGCGCGGCCGTATCCTGACGGCTATCCGCGGCATTTCTCTGGATATTCACGAAAATGAATCCATCGCCATCGTGGGCGAATCCGGTTCCGGCAAATCTGTTTTCACCAAGACTTTTGCCGGCATGCTGGACGCCAATGGCTTTATTGACAACGGTGAAATCATCTTCAACGATGATGAACTGGTGGACACCACTGTGCAGATGAATCAGGCTGCCTGGCAGAAGGTGGCGGCGATTCAGCAGAAACTGAATGGCTTCTCTGCTCTGGAAAACGGTGCCGAAACCTACAATGCCCTCAAAGCACTGAAGGAAGAAAAGGAAGCCCGCAGCCAGTTGACCCCTGAAGAAGAAAAGCAGCTGGACAGCGAAATCAGCGAGCTGGTTTTCCAGCGGACGGAAGCCTTTAACCTCAAGCAGACCTTTGACCCTGCCAAGGAAAAGGATAAGATCAAATCCACTGCTGCCCAGATCGCCGCTTTTGATGAAAAGATCAAGCAGCTGCAGAAGGGCAAGCAGGATGCCATTGCCCGGAAAAAGGCGGAAGCCAAGGGCGATACCGCTTATCTGGCACAGTACGAAGAAAAGAAATCCCAGCTGAAGGGACGCTATGCCAAGGAAATTTCCGGTGCTATCACGGAAGAACAGAAAGCCCGCAATGTGATCCTTTCTTACGAAATCTATCTGTCTGTGGGCCGCTATTCCCCCATGAAGCGCAATAAGTGCATCAAGGGCCTGCTGGCCGAGATGGAAGAGGCCATGAAGCAGGGCAAGGACCTGACCAGCGATGACGTGCTCAATGCCCTGTTTGACAAGGTGACCTTCCGCGTCAAGTTCAACGACAAGACGGAAAGCAAGCTGCACGGTTATTGCGTGATCAACCTGGCCAAGCTGAAGGATGCCAATGACTGGACCCAGGTGCGCGGTAAGAAGATCGCCACCGTGTTCCAGGATCCCATGACCAGCCTGAACCCCATCATTACCATCGGCAAGCAGATCACCTCCATCATCATCAAGCATCAGAATTGCTCTGAAGTGGAGGCCCGCAGCCGTGCACTGGAACTGATGGCCAAAGTGGGCATTCCTCATCCCGAAAAGCGTTTTGACGATTATCCCTTCCAGTATTCCGGCGGTATGCGTCAGCGTATCGTAATCGCCATTGCCCTTTCCTGCCAGCCCAAGATCCTCATCTGTGACGAACCCACCACCGCTCTGGACGTGACCATTCAGGCCCAGATTCTGAAGCTGCTCAAGGACCTGCAGAAGGAATTTGACTATACCATCGTGTTCATCACCCATGACCTTGGCGTGGTGGCCAATGTGGCAGACCGCGTGGCGGTGATGTATGCGGGCCAGATCGTGGAAGTGGGCAAGGTGGACGAAGTGTTCTTCGATCCCCGCCATCCCTATACCTGGGCGCTGCTTTCTTCTCTGCCCCAGCTGGCCCAGAAGAATACCAAGCTCTATTCCATCAGCGGTACGCCGCCTTCTTTGTACAATAAGATCATAGGCGATCCCTTCGCTCCCCGTAATCCCTATTGCATGAAGATTGATACGCTGCTGGATCCGCCCATGTTCCAGGTGACTCAGACCCATTATGCCAAGACCTGGCTGCTGGATCCCCGTGCCCCCAAGGTGGAAAAGCCTGAAATCATTCATGACATCCATGCAAAGCTGATGGATGCGTTCAACATCTGACAGGAGGGAACAATTGATGAGTAAAATGAACGAAACGAAAGTCAATGCTTCCCATCTGCCGGAGCATGGACCCATTGCTGAAAACGGACGGGAAGTGCTCCTGTCCATCAAAAACCTGGATATCACCTTCGGCAAGGGCGATAATGCCGTAAAGGCCGTCAAGAATGCCAATTTCGATATCTATAAGGGTGAAACCTTCTCTCTGGTGGGCGAATCCGGTTCCGGTAAGACCACCATCGGCCGTGCTGTGATCCGCGTGAATCCCTGTGCTGCCGGTGAAATTGATTACAAGGGCGTTCGCATTTCCGGTAAGATTCCCCGGTCTCTGGACCGTGAAGTGATCCGTAACATCCAGATGGTGTTCCAGGATCCCGCTGCTTCCCTGAACGAACGTGCCACGGTGGACTACATCATTTCTGAAGGTCTGTATAATTTCCATCTGTTTGAAAATGAAGCGGACCGTGTGCAGAAAGTAGAAACCATGATCAACGAAGTGGGTCTGTTGCCTGAACATCTGACCCGCTATCCCCACGAATTCTCCGGTGGTCAGCGTCAGCGCATTGGTCTGGCCCGTGCCATGGTCATGGAGCCCGAACTGGTTATTGCTGACGAGCCCATCTCCGCTCTGGACGTTTCCATCCGTGCGCAGGTGCTGAACCTGATGAAGAAGTTCCAGAAGGAAAGGGAAGTGACCTACCTCTTCATCGCGCACGACCTTTCCATCGTCCGCTTCATTTCCGACCGTATTGCCGTTATCTATAAGGGCGATATTGTGGAAATCGCAGAAACGGAAGAACTGTTCGATTATCCCCTGCATCCCTACACCCGCAGCCTGATTTCCGCCATTCCCATTCCGGATCCCATTCTGGAAAAGAACAAGGTGCTGTTCACCTATGATCCTTCTGTGCATGATTACAGCGAGGATAAGCCTGAACTGACGGACATCGGCAACGGCCACTTTGTGTTTGGTAACAAGAAGGAAATCGAAGAATACAAGGCCCTGCGCCAGAAGGGTGAGCCTCTCAAGTCCGTTACCATTCTGCAGCCCGGCGAGCAGCCCCCTGCGGAAGAAAAAGACGTGATCGAAATCGATCAGGACTTCATCAATGCTCCCCTGCATGATACCGGCAGCAAGTGGTATGTGTTCCTCAGCTTCCTGCTGCCCCTGCTGGGCTTCATTGTGGGCGGTATCTTCAAAAAGAAGAAGCACTACCGCAATTACAAGGCCTGCCGTAAGGGTGCTATTGCCGGGTTGATCTTCTTTGGTGCCATTATTGTGTTGTTTGCCATTTTCCTGATCCTGGCGATCATATAACGGAGTAAAAAATGAAAAGAACTGCAGCGGAGCGTACCGTCAATCAGCCGCAGCCCGTTGAACGGGTGAATGTGAATGAAAAGGGTACGAAAAAGCGTGTTGTGCTTTTGATCGTTGCGATTTTGGTGGCGCTGGGTGCGTTTGGTTACGGCATCGGCACGCTCACGAATGTGGAGACGGGCTGGTACGTAATTGAGGCAACCAGCGCCTCTGAAATGAATTGCGCTCAGGATTTTGTGTTCCGGTATGATCTGGGGCACAGCGGTATAGGCGCAGCAGCGGAAAACAAGGCACTTTCCATGCTCTATACAGAAGCAACGGAAAAGGCATACCAGATTTTCAATGCCCGGGAAAATTCCCTGCCCTATAACAACATCTATTTCCTCAACCGCAACATCAACCAGCCTGTACAGGTGGATGCGGCATTGTACAATGCTTTTGCGCTTTCGGAAGAAACGGGCAGCCGGTATATGTATCTGGGCCCTGCGTTCCAGGAATATCATAGCCTGTTTTTCTGTACCGAAGAATGGGAAACAGAGGGGTATGACCCCTATCAGAATGAGGATCAGAAGGCTTATCTGGCCCGGATCGCCGCTTTTGCCTGCGACCCTGCCCACATTCAGCTGCAGCTGATGGGGGATAATACGGTGCAGCTGAACGTGTCCGAGGAATACCAGGCCTTTGCCAAGGAATACGGCATCCGGGATTTTCTGGACCTGTACCTGCTGAAGAATGCGTTCATTATTGATTATCTGGCGGATACGCTGCAAAGCGCCGGGTATACCAGAGGGGTTCTTTCCAGCTACGACGGCTATACCCGCTGCCTGTCCGGGCAGGGGCTTACCTATGCCAACCCGGTGTATGCATCGTTGGATGCCCTGCATGTAACGGAAGCGGCCCGGGTGCAGTATCCGGCCGGTACTGCCATGGTGCAGTTCCACAGCATGCCCCTCAATACCCAGAAAGAATTGTACTATTTCCAGTTCAAAAACGGCGATACCCGCACGGCCTATCTGGATGAAAAGGATGGCCTGTGCAAGGCGGCCATACCGCTTCTGACGGTAACCGGCCGGGAAACGGGCTGTGCAGAAATGGCCCTGCGGCTGATGCCCCTGTATGCGGCGGAAACGCTGGACATGTATGCCCTGCAGGCACTGGAAGGGGAAGGGATTTATCCCCTGTATTGTGACGGAAGCGTGATCCATATCACCGACCCGGCCATGACGGCAGAGGCTGTGGCAGAGGGCTTTTCAATCCAATAATCAAAAAAGACCTGATCAGGAAGAGTGATGGAAAGGAATGAGTTATCCTTTCCATTACATCATACGAAAAAGCGAAACCGTAAACCTTAGCTGGCTTGTGATTTCTTGTTCTGCGTGATAGAATGAAAGCGATAAACTTGAATTTGTAGAGGTAAAACCATTATGGAACATAAAGGAACCAAAACTATAGAAACAGAAAGATTATTGCTACGACAGTTTAACGAAAACGATGCAGATGCAATGTTTAGAAATTGGGAAAGCGATGACAAAGTTACAGAATTTCTGCGTTGGAAAACTGTA
>JAFWYZ010000141.1 GCA_017517465.1 Clostridia bacterium
GTACCGTCCAGATCAAAAAATACCGTCTGGTATGGAAGCATACAAAAAACACCCTTCCGAAAAATAATCGGTCGGATGTATTGTAACTTTTTATGCAGGAAAAATCAACCCTCCGAGGGCACACAAGCGTGCACAGCATGCATTTTTCGCACCGTCCTGGGGGTAGCCATGCCGTGTACCAGCCGCTTTTCACAGGGGAAGCAAATGAGGCAGCCCATCACATGAAGCCCGGCAAAAACCTTTTCTCCGCACAGGATACATGTTTCCTTTTCCATTTCCCGCACCTCCCTTCGCCCCTATTATGCACGGAAAAAGAAGGAAATATGCACTGGTATTTTGTTTTCAATCAGTCCCTGTCCCCCATCTTTATCTGAAATTGCATTGTCCGCATTCATTATCGGTAAGATTGTTTATTCTGCTCTTGCACTGAAAGCAAAGAATGTGATATGCTGTTGATATCAGAAAAGGACGGGGATATCATGCAGTTAAGCAGATTGATCAGAAAAACCGAACGAATTATCAAAAAAGCTGCCAGGATCATGACCGGATCGTTCAGCGTGACCGAAAAGGAAGGCAATGTCAACATTGTCACCTCTGCCGATCTTGCCATCCAGCAATACCTGTCCGTACAGCTGAGCAAGCTTCTTCCTCAATCCGATTTCTTTGGCGAAGAAAACCCTTATGTACCTGCAGACCGCAAATACATCTGGGTTGTGGATCCCATTGACGGCACCACCAATTTCTCCAGAGGAATAGATACATATGCCGTTTCCGTTGCGCTGCTGGAGGATAACGAGGCCGTGCTGGCCGTTGTGTATTGTCCCGGCCAACGCAAAATGTATACCGCCACCAAAGGCAACGGGGCCTTCTGCAACGGCCGCCCCATCCACGTTTCATGCCGACCCTTTGAAAATTCGCTGCTGTGCACTGCCATGAGCCTGTACCGCAAGGAATATGCCAACCAATGCATAGAAGTGATCCGGGAAGCATATGGACGCTGCAATGACATCCGGCGTCTTGGCAGCTGCGCTATGGAATTATGCCTGCTGGCGGAGGGAAAATGTGATCTGTATTTTGAATACCGTGTCTTCCCCTGGGATTACGCCGCTGCCGCCCTGATCCTGCAGGAAGCAGGAGGGATCATTCATGGCGAAAACGGCACGGAGCTCAAATGTGACAAGCCCACCCCGCTCATTGCCGCCAACACAAAAGAAAACGGCAGCACGCTCAATGACATCGTTCACAGACATATTCCTCATTTCCCGGCAGAGGAGGTTTTTCGATGAGACAGGCGAGGATTACAAAGACTGAAAAGGAATTTTGCCCCGCAGATGTACAGGAGCATCTTCGATCTGAAAACATCCGTGATTATCTGTCGCTTTTGTATGACAAAGCCTATTCCGAGCTGGGATTGCAGCAAAGCAAACGCGACCAGCTGATCACCCTCTATGCTGGTATTTTTTCATTTATGGTATCGCTGGTGGCTTCAAAAGAAAATGCCGGCATTCTGTTCGCGGCCACCGGGCTGATCGGCATCATTTTGTCTCTGATCGTCATTCGGTACCGGGTATACAAAGAGGTATACTGGCTGTGCTGTCAGTGTATTACCGTGTTCTTCGGCTTTGAACCAAAGCAGCTTACCAAAGAGAACATCCAGTCCGTTTTCTATAAAGCCCTGTGCAAGCGCGCCAAAGGTTATCTGGTCCATCGAGACGACCGCGTTATTTTCAGAAAATTCAAGTATATCAAAAACAATCTTTTCAGCGCCGAAACGCTCTATTTCCTGCTCATCGCCCTGCTCACCTCGGTCATCATGGCCATCAGTGCCTATGCCTTATTCCCAGCCGCCTGGCGTCTTCCGGCTGCCATCGCAGTCGGTCTGATAATACTGCTGCTTCTGCTGCGCAAGTATTTCGTCGAATGCATGAAAATCTATCTGGTAGCCCACCAGAATACAGATACCAATTTCAACAAGGTATTTCAGAAGGCCTGGTTCTTACATTTCTGGGTATAAAAACCTGCAAACAATTAAAAAAGCCGGAGCATTCCTGCTCCGGCTTTTTTATTGCTCCATCTGGCGGCCCACAATGCTGGCAGCGGTTTCCGCCACCTTCACTTCCGTATCCCCCATCCGGGCATTCTGATCCCGGGACAAAAGCACCACGGCCCCAATAGCTTCCCCATCCGCAATAATGGGGGAAACCACCTGTGCGGTATAGCCGGAGGTGTCCTCTTCATTGGTGACAGGCATCAGCTTTCCGCCGCCGGTGCGGTTGAGGGTCATGGTCTGCCTTCCCTGAATGGCACTCTCCAGATCA
>JAFWYZ010000142.1 GCA_017517465.1 Clostridia bacterium
CCAAAGCCGATTTCTTCCACGCACTTTTCCAACAGGGCATACAGAACCGTTCCATCATTTACCGACATATTTTCCATCTTTCCATTTTCCTTCCGACACACGGCCATCGGGGGCGGTATAGGTGCCCTGTCCGTGCATCGTATCATTGGCAAATTCGCCAATATAGATGCCGCCATCCTGCCAGATCATCATGCCGCTGCCGTTTTTCTTTCCGTTTTCAAATGCACCCGTGTACACAAGTCCGCTGCTATGCCGAAGAGCAGCTTCGCCATGCATCTTTCCGTTCAGGATTTCACCCACATACAGCGCTCCATCCGGCCAGATGTACGCTCCCCTGCCGGTCGCTTCTCCATGAAGATATTCACCGCAGTATACAATGCCGTCCGTCCATTGCATCACACCGGTACCGTGCTGCAGGCCGTCTTTGAATTCACCGTAATAAGCACGGCCATCACTCCAGACCAGCATCCCGTAGCCGTTTGCAAGGCCGCCGCTTATTTCGCCATAATAATCAGCACCGGTTTTCTCCAGCCGGATGCATTTTCGATCATAGCCATTCCCTGTTTTTCGGATATACAGACTGCCGCTTTCAAAAGCGTTGTTTTTCACACGGCCAATCTGCACATCTCCGTTATTGTAGCGAAGCAGGCCATACCCTTCCCTTTGTCCGTTCACAAAATCGCCGGTATAGAAGGTTTTATTGTTCCAGATGATCGTCCCTTTACCGGTACGGTTGCCCTGCTGATAACTGCCGGCAAATACTTCGCCGCCGGTCCATTCCGTGACACCGATTCCATGCAGAATGCCGCCGATGAATTCTCCGTGGTATTGCTCGCCGCTTCCCCACCTCAATACTCCAAATCCGGTTTTCAGCCCATCCTGAAGCTGACCCCAATACAGATTGCCGTCACTTTCCACCATGGCATATCCGTCTTTCATGGCCTCCTTCAAGGCGGCCCGGATGTCCTCCTGGGTAACGTGCTTTGTTTCTTCCACAAACGCAGCAGCCTCCGGGCTCAGCTTGTTTGTCCAGCCGATCAGGTGCGCTGTCAGGCTGTCCACACGGTTTCCTTTCTGTGCCAGATACATGATGCTGTCGGGAAAATACTTCTTTGCAGCAGCTTTATAGGCATCCGGATAATAGTAGTCCATGGCACCGAACAGATGCAGCATTTCATGCATATAGTTTTCAGCCACATCATCATCATACGTCAATGCAAATTCTTCCGGGTATTGTGCCCCGTCACGGCTGGCCACGCTTCTGCCCGATGAGGCAATCATGAATATGGTCAGCCGGTTTTCTTTGCTCTTCAGCTTTTCTGCTTTCCGGCGAAAATCCATGTTCCCCAGCAGACAGTTTTCTGCCCATTTGCGTGAATCCTGATTATGGGGATGGTTTTCTGTCAATGCATTCGAATATTCAATAGAAAACGAAAGTTCCTGGCCATAGGAAGCAGCCTGGCTTTCCAGCTGCTGTGCAGCACGCTGCAATTCGCTTTTCTTTTCCTGCTTCTCATCTTCTGTCCATATTTCGTTTCCCACATCGACAAAAACACCCAGTACCTGTACACAGCCTGTCATCTTTTTACACATTCCCCGGTTCATGTAAGAAAAAATCATTCTCTCTTCTCCCTTTGCCGGCGCGGAAATAAAAGAGCAACATAAAAGGTGCATACAGCACAAAAGAAACAAGAACCGTTTTGTCATTGTTTTCTTCATGCCCCATGCACCTCTTTTTTATTTCGTTGCTTTAAACAGGTATTCATCCACCTTTTTCCGGATCTCATCGCTGATCTTCCGTTCAATGGGGAAAACCTGAGCGTTCACCACATGCTTTGCCAGCATCAGGGCCTGCTGGAGGGTGATATCCAATGCCTTTTCATCCAGATAGCCGCTTTTCAGGTTATCTCTGCGGTCGTGAATATATCCTGCGCCCTGGGTTCCGAACCGGCACAGATTGATGGCCGGCACACCGTGATCCGCAAAGGGGATGCAGTCGCTGGAGTATATATCCAGCTTCACGCTGCAGGCCATGCCATGCTCCTTCATCAGCGCATCCAGATAACCCACCGTGCCTTCCGTGGCAAGAGTGGGGGCCGCATTCTGCCCCAGCGTCGCCGCAGCCACATCCACATTCACCATCAGCACATGCTTATCAAGCTCATCCGCATGGCTTTCCACCCATGCCTTGCTGCCAAGCAAACCCTGTTCCTCCGAGCCGTACCAGTTGAACTTCAAGGTGCGGTCCGGCTTATGAACGGAGAAATACCGCATCAGTTCCATGATGATCACACTGCCGGACATATTGTCATACACACCGGTGGAAAAATGTACGCTGTCATAATGTGCGCCGAAGGAAATGATTTCATCGGGATACTTGGTCCCTTCAATCACCGCGCACACATTCCGGCTCTGGGCATCGATGCATTCGCTTTCCACTTCGATATGCATTTTTGCTGCCCCGCGCCGCACAATTTCTGCCGCATCGGCAGCGCGCATGTTCAGGGCCACATTGAAGCCGAATGCATCCGTCATGGTTTCACGCAGTTTGCGGATATCACAGTCCGTTTCGCTGTTTCTGTCCAGGGTGGTGCCGGAGAAAGTCAAAATCGCTGCCACACCGGCATTTTGCAGTTTTTCATAATCTGCACGGCGCAGCCTGCCATTGATCATCACGATTTTGTCTTTGCAATTTTTCAGATGCACCGGCAGCAGGTTTTCGGCATAATAAAATTCGCCGTCCAAACCGCCTTCGGGCGTGGAAAGGCTGCGTTCATAGCCCGTCACTTCATAGGTTTTCTCATAAGGCGCTGTTACCTTCAGCAGTGCTTTTTTCACGATGCCGCTTTTTACACAGAAAGGTTCAATCTGCACAGCCACACCGCATTTTTCAATTTCTTCCTTCAGACGGAGTGCCGCTTTTGTTTCTTCTTCACTTCCGGACACACGGACATAAGCCAGCTCTTTCAACAGCGCAAAGGCTCTGCGGGCAGAAACATCCATATTTTTATTCCTCCAATTGGTTATTTTGCTGCATCTATTATGCGACAATTTTCATTTGCTGTCAATCTTTTCGGGCCTTGTGCTGCCTGATTTTCATTCGCTGCCAATTGATAAAACCATACAGATCGTTCGCCAGGAAAGCAGCAAAGCAGATGATCACGGAAAGATACCGGATATCCGTTTGTGCCGCAATTGACCACAGGATCATCAGCACCACATCATTCATGGCATACACAAGGGCAAAATACGGGCTTCTGCGGAAGGTGAGATAGGCAGCCATAAAGCTGGTGGTTACGGAAATAGTACTGATCATCAGGCTGGAGGTATTGAAATACGCAAGAATGAAATAAAACATAACAGTAACCACAACTGTCAGCAGAATGGCAAACACCCCTTCTTTCCTGCCAATTTCATTTACCTTTACTTCGCTTTTCTTCTTTTCAAACGGATTCTTCAACCAGGAAATCAGTGCCAGCAGCGCCATGGGCATGGTCATACCAAGGTAAGTGATCATTTCTCCGTAATATCTGAACGTCCAGGAGATCACGCCATACATCAGGCTGAAAATGATCATCAGCACCTGTCCGAAGGGATGCCCCTTGGCATTGAAGATCAGCGATGTGACACCGATCAGGGAAGCGCACAGCGAAAATGCATCCCCTCCGTCAAACAGAAAATAAAACAGCAATATCACGCTCAAAGAGCCGCACCAAAGGGCCCATTCTCCTTTTGAAAAATAGGCCAGCTTTTCTTTCATGCCCTTTCCTCCCATCAAAAAAGCATCCGCAGCGCATCTTCTCAGACCTAACGATGCACTCCGAATGCTTCATCAATCACATTCCTACCCGGTGGCAGTGTTGTAATAATATCATGTCTGCTGCTATTTGTCCACCTTCATTCCACGGTAAACGATGTCCATTCCACCAGATTCTTCACCATCACATCATCTGCCGTGTGCATGCCGAATTTTTCATAAAAGCCCACTGCATTTTCATTGGCACAGGTATAGAGGATAATATCCTTTTCCCCGCCCGCCGCTTCATGGGCCGTCTGCATCAGCCTTTTTCCGATCCCCTGACCCGTATATTGCCTGTCCACCCCAAGGTCGGTAATAAACAGCCAATAGGCAAAATCGGTAATACCAAACAAGACCCCCACCAGCAAATCCTCTTCATTTCTTGCCGTTATGCTGATGGACGCATTCTGAACCAGTTTTTTGATACGCTCACAAAAACGTTCCTTTGGATACTGACTTCCCAGGTCCGTCCTTCTGAGAAAATCAATATATTCATCAGCAGATATCCTTTCCGCCTGATAATGAATCATTTATTTTCACCTCTGTATGCAATCGCATCGATCTGCACCTGCAAGCCTTGTTCGCCGCCCCTGTGGGCAAACTCCGTCGCAATGGTTTTCCTTGCAGGCAGATGTTCGCCAAATCGCTCGTGAAATACTTTTTCCATCTGGGGAATATTCCACGGGTCCTTCATCATCACATCCACCTTCACCACATGGGATAAATCAAGTCCCACCATCTTCAGCCTCTGTTCCATATGATCCAGAGCACCGTGCACCTGCATTTCAACGCTTTCACCCACATTCCCCACACAGAACGTGAGAAACACAAAACCGCCTGCTTCCACAATCTCAGAGTAAGCATATTCCCGGGCTGTCTTTTCATCCAGGTTCTTACGGACAATATTGTTCATTCTTTTCACCTCACGACAATTATATCACATGCAAGCACAATATGCAAACATTTGTTCTTTTCATTCTTGAAATGATACAGCATAAATCCCCAATGCGCTCTTAGCCCCATTTTTTGACTGCCTTTTTTGCACTTGTTATGGAAAATAACGCAAAAATGAAGGAAATGTTGGTCTCAATTTCATTTTTCCTCAAAAAATACACTTTCTATACGAAATATAGCATGTATTTTGCATCTTCCTTTGGTAAAATATCCGTAATCTTCACATAAGCTGTGGAGAGTGAACATCTGTGATTGGAGAGAGCAAAATGAAGCCTTATCGTGAAATGACCGTTGCAGAGCTTTCCGCGGAACTGGTAAACCTGAAAGCTCAGTATAAAAAAATGCAGAGCCTTGGCATGCAACTGAACATGAGCCGCGGTGTGCCCTGTCAGGAACAGCTGGATCTTTCCATGGGGATGATGGACGTGCTCTATTCCGGCTCTGATCTTACCTGTGAAGACGGCACGGACTGCCGCAACTATGGTTCTCTCACCGGCATTGAAGAAGCCCGCGAGCTGCTGGGCGATATGATGGAAAACAACCCCAAGGACATCATCATTTACGGTAACTCTTCCCTGAACGTGATGTTCGATACCATTTCCCGCGTGTGGACCCACGGTGTCATGGGCAACACCCCTTGGTGCAAACTTCCTGAAGTGAAGTTCCTCTGCCCCGTGCCCGGCTATGACCGTCATTTTGCCATTACCGGATACTTTGGCATCAAAATGATCCCCGTGCCCATGACCGCAGAAGGACCTGACATGGACATCGTGGAAAAGCTGGTTTCCGAAGATGAAACCATCAAGGGCATCTGGTGCGTTCCCAAGTACGCCAACCCCCTGGGTATTTCCTATTCCGATGAAACAGTGCGCCGTTTTGCCCGGCTCGAGCCCGCCGCACCCGACTTCCGTATCTTCTGGGATAATGCCTACGGCATGCATCACCTGTATGACCATCATCAGGATCACCTGATTGAAATCCTGGCCGAATGCAAGCGCGCCGGCAATCCTGACCTGGTGTATAAATTTGCTTCCACCAGCAAGATCACCTTCCCCGGCAGCGGTATTGCCGCCATCGCCACCAGCCCCAA
>JAFWYZ010000143.1 GCA_017517465.1 Clostridia bacterium
AGGGGCGATGCCCTTGACGGTTCTTCAAGAAACACCGGGAAACTGCCGGTTGGATGTCGATGGCCGTTTCCGGAGAAAGGGTCCAGGGGCGATGCCCTTGACGGTTCTTCAAGAAACACCGGGAAACTGCCGGTCGGATGTCGATGGCCGTTTCCGGAGAAAGGGTCCAGGGGCAATGCCCCTGGTTATTTGCGGAAGAGGTCTTTTACGGTTTTGTAGGCCAGCTTGGGTTGGCGGTATTCGTTGACCACACCCTTGTTGTTGTAGGTGCGGGGACGGCCGTAGAAGGTTTCTTCGCACACCCGGCAATCGGCGAACTGCCACAGAAAAATGCCGCTGCAGCGGGGGTGGCTGAGCACGGCCTCAATTTGTGCTTTGAGGATAGTGCACTGTTTTTCTTCCGACCACTTGCTTTCGTTCAGCGGATCGTGATTGCCGTAGATGGCACCGGCGCCGATCTCACTGACGATGAATGGTTTGTTTCCACCGCCGTTTGCATCGATTTCCGCTAGCTTTTGATCCAACTGCTGTTTCACATTCCCTTCGTAATACCAAAGGGGGTACAGATTGATGCTGACCACATCGGAATCGCCGTATACCTTGCCGCCCTTTCTTTCCAGCAGTGCGGCTGTCATGGGCCGGCTTTGGTCCAGCTCATGGAGCAGTTGATAGGTTTTACGATAACAGTCTGCGCCGTATTCGGTATCGTCGGCACATTCGTTGAGACAGCCCCAGATGAAGATGCTGGGATGGTTATAATGCTGTGCAACCATTTCCCGGGTGCATAGCAGGTTTTGCTCCATAAACCGGGGATGGAGCATGTGCTTTTCGTTCAGGCCCCGGGCATGGGATTCCTCCCAGACCAGCATGCCCATTTCATCGCACAGGTCCAGAAACAGCGGATCGTTGGGATAATGGCAGGTGCGCACGCAATTGCAGCCCATGTCCTGCATCAGTTTGAGATCCTGCACCATGGCCGCAAGGGGGATGCTGCAGCCAAAGGCGCCCCAGTCCTCGTGCCGGTTAAAGCCCTTGAGGGTCAGCTTTTCACCGTTGAGCAGAATGTGCTGTTCTTGCAGCCTGATTTCTCTGAAGCCAAAGCGCTCGATCAGGTCATCAATGACTGCGGAGCCGTTGGAAAGATGGGCTTTGACGGGATAGAGATGGGGAGCGGAAGGGGTCCACGGTGTGACATCGCAGCAGTGAATGGTGTGCCGGAGGGTGATCTGCTGACGGGCAGGCAGGAACACCGGAAGAGGCTGTGGAATCTTGTTTGCGGTGATGCCTTCAATTTTCAGGGTGATAGCGTAATTCGCATCGGTATCCAGCAGGCTTTGCGCCGTTATCTCCACATGGGCCAGCCAGCCCTCTGCTGTTTTTTCTGTTGTGATGTGCAGCGCAGTGAGATAGGCATCGCCGATGTTTTCGATCAGCACCGGCCGTGTGATACCGCCGTAGGAATAATAGTCGTTGGGGATATGCAGGGCAGAATCGTCTCCCCAGCTGTTATCCGCTTCCACCTGCAGAAGGTGCGTGCCGCTTTCCAATTCCGGTGCAATGGCATCAAAGCCGGTATAGGCGCCGTAGTGGGTGGCAAGTTCCTTTCCGTCCACCAGTACCCGCGCACGGAAGGAAACCCCCTCAAAATAAAACCGCATATTGCCGCAGCCATCGAATTTTTGTTCGTAAAGACATTTGCCGCGGTAATTGCCCATGCCGGGAATGGATTCCCAGGTGCCGGGAACGCATACCTTCACGGGCTGTGCCGGCCGGTCTGCACAAAGGGGTGTCATGTTCCACACAGGTGCAGCCTGCCGGCTTTGCCGGAAATGATGGGTATCAAACAGCCGGTTCATCAATCAGAACCCCTTTCAATGGTTTGTTTTTCCTTACCTGTATTATAATTCCTCGGGCATTCCTTTTCAACAGAAAACAAAAACATTGATCAGAATTCGTCAGCGGAAGGTTGCATTGCGTCATTGACGCTCCTGCACACATCTGCTATCATAAATAAGATGCCAAAGCAATGGGAGGGAAAGGTATGAAAAAGAGGGATGGCCGTCTGGTCTATTTTTTTGCCGTGATGTTTGTGTTCAATATGGCGGCCAATTTTGTTCATCCCGTGACCCCGACCATCATTGTGGAAAGAAATCTGAACGATTATATGTTCGGCCTGGCCCTGGCGGCCATGATGCTGTGCAATTTTCTGTTTTCTCCCTTCTGGGGAAAAATGGCGGGCATGCTCGGCAGCAAGACGGTGTTGCTGATCAGCGGGGCCGGGTACGCGGTGGGGCAGGTGTTTTTCGGCCTGGCGGAAACGGAAGTGCAGTTCCTGCTGGCCCGGATGTTTGCCGGTATTTTTGTGGGCGGATGCTATACCGCCTTCCTCACCTATACCGTCAATTGCTCTGATCCAAAGAAGCGGGGGCGGAACCTGGCCATCAATGCAACGATCAATTCCGTATCCGCATCCTTCGGGTATTTTGTGGGCGGCATG
>JAFWYZ010000144.1 GCA_017517465.1 Clostridia bacterium
CTTTTGGCACGCTGGGCAAAGATATCCAGGATCAACGCCGTGCGGTCAATCACCTTCACGCCGATCAGCTGCTCCAGGTTTTTCAGCTGCACCCCGGTCAGCTCGTCGTCAAAAATCACCAGATCCGCTTCAATGGCCTGGGCATCCAGCTGCAGCTCCACCGCCTTGCCGCTGCCCACATAGGTGACAGGATCGGGCTTGGGCCGCTTTTGCAGCACCCTGCCTACCACCCTGCCGCCGGCCGTATCCGTCAGCGCTGCCAGTTCGTCCAGGGATTTTTCCGTATCAATCCCCACCAGCAGCACCCGCTCCGGCTCTTCTTCATCCGCATCGGTTCCCTGCATCACGGCGCGTTCCGCAATCTCAATTTCCTGCATCCATTCTGCCTGGGGCAAACGCTTGATGGAATAGACATGGGTTTGTTGAATGCCGTTGATGCCCTTTTCCTTTTCCGTCAGAAAAGCGGCGCTGATGCCGGTCACACGGCCCTTTTCATCCACCCCCACAGCGCACATGCTGTCCAGCATCAGGTTGCGAAGAGCGGCCAGGTCCACGTCGGAAAGCTCAGGGCTTCCGCCGGGATGGGTGTGTATGCAGCGGATATAGGAAAGCCGCTTCATGTTCCTGCGAAGACGCAGATCCAGCAGCGGCACGCTGTCGCCTACCCCCACCGTCACGTCCATCACCTGGCCGTCACGGCTTACATACACCGCAATTTCTCTGTTCAAAGCGCACGAATGCCGTGCGAGCTCTGTCAACAGATCGCACGGCGCAAATTCGTCCACATCAAAGGGACAGTCGTAAATAGCTGCAATTTCAGCCAGCTGTGTTTCACGAATGCCCGTAATATTTCCATGTACTTCGTGTTCCATATAGCTCCTTTTCCTGGAGCAGAAATGTTATATTACTGCTTCCGGATGATTCTTCATATAGTCTTCCACGGCAGCATGGATGGCTTCTTCCGCCAGCAGGGAGCAGTGCATTTTTACGGGGGGCAGCCCGTCAAGCGCTTCCGCAACGGCTTTGTTGGTCAGCTGCAGGGCTTCCTTCAAAGTCTTCCCTTTCACCATTTCCGTGGCCATGGAGGAAGTGGCAATGGCAGCGCCGCAGCCGAAGGTTTTGAACTTCACATCCACAATCACGCCGTCTTCCACTTTCAGGTACATCTTCATAATATCGCCGCACTTGGCATTGCCAACCAGGCCCACACCGTCGGCATTTTCAATTTCACCCACGTTCCGGGGATTGGAAAAGTGGTCCATTACTTTTTCGCTGTACATGTTTATTTTTCCTCCTGCAAAAACTGTTCATAAAGGGGGCTCATATTCCGCAGACTTGTAACAATTTCAGGCAGCACCTTCAGCACTTCGTCCACTTCTTCTTCGGTGTTGTTGTCGCTGAGGGAAAGCCGCAGGCTGCCGTGTGCAATTTCGTGGGGCAGTCCGATGGCCAGCAGCACATGGCTGGGATCCAGAGAACCGCTGGTGCAGGCAGAGCCGGAGGAGCCGGCGATACCGGCCAGGTCCAGCCGCAGCAGCAGCGCTTCGCCTTCGATGAACCGCACGGAAATGTTCACATTGCCGGGCAGGCGCTTCATGGGATGGCCGTTGAGACGGGTGTGGGGAATGGTTTTGAGCAGACCGTCGATCAGCTTGTCCCTCAGGTACATGGTGCGCACAGCATTTTCTTCCATGCCGTTCACAGCCTTTTCCATGGCTGCCGCAAGGCCCACGATGCCGGGCAGGTTCTCGGTGGTGGCGCGGCGGCCGCGTTCCTGAGCACCGCCGTGCATGAACTGTTCCACCTTGCATCCGGTGCGGATATACAGGGCACCCACACCCTTGGGGCCGTGGAACTTATGGGCGGACAGGCTCAGCATGTCCACGTTCCAATCGTTCACATTCACATGAATGGCACCCACAGCCTGCACGGCATCACAGTGGAACAGCACCTTGTGTTCTTTGGCAATTTTGCCAATTTCGGCAATGGGCTCCACCGTACCGATTTCATTGTTGGCAGCCATGATGGAAATGAGGATGGTCTTGTCGGTAATAGCCTTTTCCACATCTTCCGGGTTCACAAGGCCGTATTCATCCACCGGCAGGCAGGTCACTTCAAAACCCTGCTTTTCCAGCCACTGACAGGTGTGCAGCACGGCATGGTGCTCGATCTGGCTGGTGATGATGTGGTTGCCCTTGTGACGGTTGGCAAAGGCAGCACCCTTGATGGCCCAGTTGTCGCTTTCCGTACCGCCGGAGGTAAAGTAGATTTCGTTGGGCTTGGCCCCCAGAAGGCCGGCCACCGTGCGGCGGGCTTCCTCCAGCTTCTTTCTGGCATCACGGCCGGTGGAATGGATGCTGGATGCATTGCCGAACACCTGGCCAAAGCAGGGCAGCATGGCATTGAGTGCTTCGGCAGAAATGGCCGTAGTGGCCGCGTTATCCATGTAAATCCGGTTCATATGTTCACATATCTCCTTTGATATCGTTTTTCAGCATGTTACTCAGGGTAATGCTGTCCAGCAGGCCGTTGATCTCATCCGTCAGATAAGCCCACACACCTCTTGCGGTGCATTGTCCGCCTCTTGGACAGGTATGCCCTTCTTCGCCTACGCATTCAGACAGGTTCAGCGGCCCTTCCATGGCCTCGATGATGTGGCGCGCGGTGATCTCTTCCGCACTGCGGGATAGCTGGTATCCGCCCTGTGCCCCTCTCACCGTGGTCACCAGCCCTGCCCTTCTCAGGTTGCCCAGCAATTGCTCCAGATATTGATCCGGCATGCCAAGCTCGGCAATGTTCTTGAGGGGCTGCGGCCCTTCGCCTTCATGCTGCGCCAGGTAAATCATGGCGTACACTCCATATTTACCCCGTGTTGAAAGCTTCAAAACACAACCTTCTTTCTAATTCCGACTAAATTTATCGGATTTCGGAGATAATATAGCACTTCCCATCTTTTCTGTCAATATACAACATTGAAAAACAAGCTGTTTTTTCTTCTCTTTTTCTGTCATTCAAAGCAGCACGGAACCAATTCTGCTCTTCACCGAACCTAACGTTTTCCTCCTTTGCTTTCTTCCCCCGAAAAACACGCTCCTGCGATTGTTTTTTGCGTTTTTGTTATCTTTTCTTCATAGACAAAAAAGCAGAATGATGGTATTATATAGAGTGGTTTTGTATGAATTTTTGTAAAGGAGACATTCCCCTTGAACAAGCAGGAAATGATGCGGCTGGAACAGCTGCTGGAGCAGGTACAAAAGCCTGCACGCTATATTGGCGGCGAAATGAATGCCGTGGAAAAAGACTGGGAACAGGTGGACACCACCTTCGCTTTCTGCTTCCCGGATACCTATGATATTGCCATGAGCCATCTGGGCATGAAAATCCTCTACCACCTCATCAATCAGCGCGATGATGCCCTTTGCGAAAGGGTGTGCATGCCCGCCGCTGATATGGCGGATCTCATGCGTGAAAAAGATGTGCCCCTTTTCTCCCTGGAAAGCCGCAAAGCCCTGAACCATTTTGATATTGTGGGCTTTACCCTGCAATATGAAATGAGCTTTACCAACATTCTGGAAATGCTGGATCTGGGCCGCATTCCTGTCTATGCAAAAGACAGGAACGATACCTTCCCCGTCATTGTGGCCGGCGGCCCCTGTGCCTTCAACCCCGAACCCCTGGCCCCCTTCATCGATGCCTTCATGATCGGCGACGGTGAAGATGTGATGAACGAGCTGATCGACGTCATCCGGGACGGCAAAAAGCGGGGCCTGGCGAAAATGGATATCCTTCGCAATCTGGCCAAAGTAGAAGGCGTATATGTGCCTGTCCTTTATGATGCAGCCTACAACGAAGACGGCACCCTTGCCTCCTTTACCCCCAACGATCCTGCCGCTCCCGCAGTGGTGAAAAAGCGCGTGGTGAAGGATCTTTCCGCTGCCTCTTACCCCGATTCCATTCCCGTCCCCTATACCGAAATCGTACATGACCGCATGGTGCTGGAAATCATGCGCGGCTGTACCCGGGGCTGCCGCTTCTGCCAGGCCGGTATGCTGTACCGTCCGGTCCGCGAACGCAGCATGGACAGGCTTCTGGAATTGGCGGATAAACTGCAGCAATCCACCGGCTACGAGGAAATGAGCCTCTCCTCCCTCTCGTCCGGCGACTTTACCTGCCTGCCCGAGTTGATTTCCGAACTGATGAAGCGCTACAAGGAAAAGCGGGTCAGCGTATCCCTGCCCTCCATGCGCATCGACAACATTGTCAAGCAGTCCCTGGAAGAAACCCAGAAGGTGAAAAAATCCGGCCTCACCCTGGCCCCCGAAGCGGGTACCCAGCGCCTGCGTGACGTGATCAACAAGGGCGTCACCGAAGAAGACCTGATCCGCGCCGTTTCCGATGCCTTCGAATGCGGCTGGAGCAGCGTAAAGCTTTATTTCATGATGGGCCTGCCCACCGAAACCGATGAAGACCTGCAGGGCATCGGCGATCTGGCCCGGAAAGTGGTACGCGCTTATTACGCCATGCCCAAGGAAAAGCGTGCCAAGGGTGTGATGGTCACCTGCTCCGCTTCTGTTTTCGTGCCCAAGCCTTTTACCCCCTTCCAGTGGGCTGCCCAGGACACCATCGAAACCGTGCACGAAAAACAGGCTGCCCTCCGCCAGTACCTCAAGCAAAAGTGTGTCAATTTCAAGTGGCACGAATCCCATCTGTCCATGCTGGAAGCCTGTATTGCAAGGGGTGACCGCCGTATCGGCGATGTGATCTACACCGCATGGAAAATGGGCTGCCGTCTGGATGGCTGGAACGAGCATTTCAAGTTTGACAAATGGCTGGAAGCCTTTGAAAAATGCAGCCTGACACCCGACTTCTATGCTTATCGTGAACGTCCCTACGAAGAGCTGCTGCCCTGGCAGTTCATCGATGCCGGTGTTTCTCAGGAATACCTCAAGCGCGAAAACGAAAAGGCCAAGGCTGCCTCCGTTACGCCCGACTGCCGCCACGGCTGCAACGGCTGCGGCCTGCAGAAATGGCATGTGTGTGATTTTGTGGAAAACCCGCCGCTGAAAGGCAAAGAACAGAAAGCAGAGGTGTTCAACTGATGAAAATGCTGGTGATTTTCGAAAAAACACCCCGGCTTCGCCACATCGGCCATCTGGACCTGATGCGCGCCATGCAGCGTGCCCTGCGCCGCAGCGGCCTGCCCATTGCTTTTTCTCAGGGCTTCAATCCCCATGTGCTGCTCAATTTTGCTGCGCCCCTGTCTGTGGGCATGCCCGGCAAGCGTGAAATTATGGAAGTGCCCCTGGCAAAAGGGGTATGCGAAGGGGATTTCAAAAAGATGATCTCCGCCGCTCTGCCCAAGGATCTGCCCTGCATTGCCGTCCGCTCCGTGGATGACCGGCACCCGGCCCCTATGGCTTCCCTCACGGCCGCCACCTACAGTGTGCAGTTTGAATCTCTTCCCGAAAATTTCGGCGATACGCTTGCCCGTTTCATGGCGCAGACTGAAATTCCGGCCATCCGCAAAACCAAGTCCGGCATGAAGCCCTGCGACATCCGCCCCATGATCTACGAATGGGCATTGGAAGGCAATTGTCTGTATATGACGCTGGCTCTTTGCGAAAAGGCCACCTGCAAGCCGGATTTGTTCCTGTCAAGCCTGTTTGAATTTGCAGGCATAGAACGTCCCGCTGCCCTCATCACCCGTCTGCAGCTGCTTGGCGGGCAGGCTCCGAACTTCATGCCTCTGGAGATGCTGTAAATGAAACAGCTGTTTGTGGAAGAAAAAAACGGCC
>JAFWYZ010000145.1 GCA_017517465.1 Clostridia bacterium
GAAAGCCATGCTGTGCGAGGATCGCACAGATGAGCCCGGAGGAAATATGGATGCGTGATCCGGCAGTGCAGTGTGAAGAAGAGCTGCAGATTTACAGAGAGATTTTCCCTTATGTGATGGCGGAGCTGAAGGAAGCGGCTGCGAAAGGAAATGTCATCACGGAGGGAGCAGCGCTTTTGCCGGAATTGGTAAAACAGATGAACATTCCCCGCCATCAGTATTTGGCCATCACACCCGTCAAAGCGTTCTAGGTGTTCCATTACAAAAAACGTGAATGGGTGCCCTATGTGCTGGCGGAATGCAGCGACAGGGAAAGGGCGTTTGACAACTGGATGGAGAGGGATGCGCTGTTTGCAGGAGCAGTGCAGCGTCAGTGCGAAGTGCTGGGCTATGCTTCGATCATCAATGACGGAACAGTATTGCCGGAGAAGATGCTGAGCCGCGTGACGGCGCATTTCGGTCTGGAGATGCCGGAAAGGAGAATGTGATGCGTGCAGTAATGGACACCCCTCTTGGCCATCTGGCCATAGAGGCCGAAAACGGGGCCGTGGAGCGGGTTGCGTTTACAGACGAGGAATTGCTGCCTGCAACCGGAGAAACGGCTCAGAAGGCTGTAAAACAGCTGCAGCAGTACTTTGCCGGTGAACGACAGGTTTTTGATGTGCCGGTGCGCCTGAAGGGAACGGCCTTTCAGGTGGCTGCATGGGAGGCACTGATGAAGATTCCCTATGGGGAGACCGTTACCTATCAGCAGCAGGCGCAGATGATGGGGCACCCGAAAGCCTGCCGGGCTGCGGGCGGTGCAAACAACAAAAACCACATTCTCATCCTTGTGCCCTGTCACCGTGTGGTGGCATCAAATGGGATGGGCGGCTTTGGCTGCGGAACGGAGAAAAAACGGTTTCTGCTGGAGCTGGAAAAAGAAAATAGGAATGAATAAAAAAGCCGGACTGCATGAAACGCAGCCCGGTTTTTTATGGCAATGAAAATTTATTTGAGGAACTGGGTCATCACATAGCCGGTACGGCCGTTATAGCGAACCTGGGTCCACTGATCCCCGGGGGTGAGCACGGTAACGGGGGTGCCGGTATAGAGCCGGTCATAGACGGTGCTGCCGGTGAGGGAAGGGGCGGAACGGAAGTTCACGTAGGTGTTGCCGTTGCGGATGGTTTTGACGGTGGAATCGGTGTTGGAAAGGGAAAGGTATTTGGTCATCATATAGCCCACATTGCCGGTGGCGCTGCCGTACACCTTGGTCCACACTTCACCGGGGGCGATGACGTGGAAGCGCACACCGTTTTTGTACTGGGCAATCACCCGGGAGGTGGCAGAGGCCTGTTCACGCAGGTTCAAAACCTGGGTGGGGATGGGGTTGCTTACATAGGCATAGCCCTTGGTGGCAGGCTTGGCGGTGGAGGCGGTGCTGCCGCCGGAGGAAGTGGAGCCGGTGCCGGAAGCGGTATACTTCAGCAGGCTTTTATCCATATAGCCCACATAGCCGTTGATGCTGACCCGCCAGAACTGATTGCCTTCCAGCAGCACCTGTACCCGGGTACCGTTGGGGTACTGGGCCAGGATGGTGGAGTCGGTCATGCTGGGGGCGGAGCGCAGGTTGCTTTTACCGGCATTGGGGGCACTGATGACCGCCGTTTTTTGGCCGGAAGCAGCATTGATGCGCACAAAATTCTTCATGAAATAGCCGTTCTGGCCGCCGATGTTCACCTGATACCAGTTATCCACGCTGGACAGCACTGTGAACGTAGCGCCGTTGTAGTAGATACCCAGCACAGGCGCGGAAAGGCTGGGGTACTGGCGCAGGTTCAGAAACTGGGTGGCCACAGGGTTGTTGACCACACCGGTGGTGATTGAGGTGGAAGTGGATGCATTGGCGGAGGTGAGGAAGTTTTTGCTCATATAGCCCACCTTGCCGTTGTCCATCACCATGACCTGATACCAATTATTGCTTTCGCCAAGGATCATCACCCAGTCATTCCGCTTGGCGGTATACAGCCGGTCATATTCCGTGCCGGGGCCCTGACGCAGGTTCAGCGTGGAAGAGCCGGTGACGATGGCAAAATCGCCATAATTGGCAGCGTGTGCAGGCACGATGCTCATCAGCATGGCCAGGCACAGCACTGTCAGAATGCAGGTTTTCAGCAGGTTTTTCATGGTGATTCCCTCCATGTTTCATGTGGTTTCATCTATTCAACGAAGCAATGCGGGTTTTTATTCCATGGAAATTCACATTAATTCTACCAGAACACGGTTTTGCAGGCTGAGCCCGGTTTCCGTCAGCCTTACATATCCGTTTTCCCATTGCACCAGCTTTTCCCTCAGGGGCTTTTGCAGCTTTTCGCCATATACCTTTTGCAGGGAAAGGCCGTGCATTTTCACAAACCGCTCCTCTGAAACACCTTCCATGGTGCGCAGCCCCAGCATCATGGTTTCAAACATGGCATCTTCTTTGGAGATGATTTCCTCTGTAGCAGGAACACCGTTCAGATAATCCTGCAATCTGGGCGGATTCTGCCAGCGCACATTGCCCATCAGGCCGCAGGCAGCACTGCCGATGCCGATATATTCCTTTCTCCGCCAGCAATCCAGATTATGCCGACAATGGAAATCGGGCAGGGCAAAATTGCTGATTTCGTATTGCACGAAGCCCTTTTCCAAAAGGAGACGGCGGCACAGGGCATACTCTCTGCGTTCTGTTTCTTCATCCGGAAGTTGCCACAACCCTTTTTCCACCTGACGGGCAAGCACGGTTCCTTCTTCCACGATCAGGCCATAGCAGGAGAGATGGGTGGGGGACAGAGCAAGGGCGCTTTCCAGTGTTTCCAGCGCATCCTGCTCCGTCTGACCGGGCAGGCCCAGCATCAGGTCCAGATTGATGTTGTCAAAGCCGCATTCCCGGGCCAGGGAAACGGAGGCGCATACATCTTCCCATGTGTGGATGCGTCCCAGCATGTGCAACAAATGGGGCTGGGCACACTGGGCACCGAAGGACAGGCGGTTGATCCCCTGGCGGCGGAGCATTTGCAAAAACGCTTTCGTTACCGTGCCGGGATTGCATTCACAGGTGCATTCGGCATCC
>JAFWYZ010000146.1 GCA_017517465.1 Clostridia bacterium
TTCCATGCTGCAGGACCTGAAGAACAAAAAGCCCTGCGAGGTGGATGCCATCAACGGTGTGGTGTGTTCCTGCGGCAAAAAGAAGAATATCCCCACCCCCATCAATGACCGCATTGTGGACGTGATCAAGAAAATCCAAAGTGGCGCATTGGAAGCCAAATTCGAAAACATCCGCCTGTTTGACGATCTTCTGAAATAAGAAAGGGCTGTCCCCATGAACGAAAAGAAAAACTGGCTGCAGGTGCTGAAATTCACCCTCTTCTCTGCTTCTGCCGGGCTGATCCAGATTGCCTCCTTTTCCCTGCTGGAATTGTTCATTAAAAATTACTGGGTGTGTTATCTGCCTTCCCTTTTGCTCTCCATTCTGTGGAACTTCACCCTGAACCGCCGCTATACCTTCAAATCCGCCGCCAATATCAAGGTGGCCATGCTGAAGGTGCTGGGGTTCTATGCGGTGTTCACCCCCCTGTCCACCTGGCTGGGCCATCTGGCAGAACAGGCCGGCTGGAACGATTTTCTGATCCTGGCCCTTACCATGATCGCCAATTTCGTGTTGGAATTTCTGTTCTGCAAGTTCGTGGTATATCGTGGCCAGGAAAACACGCTGAACTCAAAGGAGAAAGCCCAATGAATTACAAGGACGCTTTCCTTCAATTAAACCCCGGTTTCTTTGAGCAGGAGCATATCCGCACCCTGCCGGAAAACGAAGTATATTCCGAATTGATTCTGGATCTGCGCTGCGATCTGCCGGATCTTCCCCCACCTGCCTGCCCCGAAAACATTCGCTTTGGCCGCTATCAGGGCAGCATGGCCGCCCTTCGGGAAGCCGTGGCCCTGGTGGATGAAGATTGGGTGCAGTATTTCAATGAAGAGGATGCCTGTTTCTGCGCCTTTGACGGGGAAGAGATTGTGGCCTTTTGCAGCATTTCTTCCATGGGCACGGTGGATGGGCTGCCCGTTTCCGGCCCCGGCTGCGTGGGCACCATCCCGGCCTATCGCCAGCAGGGCATCGGCCTGAAACTGGTGCAGCTGGCCACGGAAGAAATCAAAAAGGATGGCTATGCCCTCTCCTGGATTCACTACACCCACCTGGCCAAATGGTATATGAAATTGGGCTACCAGCCTGTTTTGCGCTGGAATTGCAACGGCTTTCTGTGATTTTTTCTTCCCAAAGTTTTTATGCTTTGGGATTTTTTTCATTAGCTCCTTCGTTCTATCAGTGAATCACATTGAAAGGAATACAAACCGATGAAGAAATTTGTGATCACACTGTTATTGCTTCTTTGCTGCGCTGCCTCAGCCCTTGCCGATATCCTGCCCGCCACCGGTGTGGATGAAGATTTCAAGGCATGGACGGGTCTTGAATGTACCCCTGCGGTGGTGCTGTGCGAAAGCCTGTCCATTCTGGATAACCGTGGGGATCAGGGCGGAAAAAAGGTAGGTACCCTGCTTTATGGGAATACCCCTCCGGTGATCGAAAGCTGGGACGGCTATGCAAAAATCTATTATGCAGACGGCAGCAAA
>JAFWYZ010000147.1 GCA_017517465.1 Clostridia bacterium
GAGCTGTTTGAAAGCTGGGCGGTGAACAAGAGCCGCAGGAATATTGCCTCCCTGATGGATATCCGGCCGGACAGCGCCCATCTGGAAACGGAGGAGGGCCTCTGCACCCTGCATCCGGAAAAGATCCCGGTGGGCAGCATCATTCAGGTACAGCCCGGGGAAAAGATTCCCCTGGACGGTGTGGTGACGGAAGGCAATTCTTCCCTCAACACCGCTGCCCTGACCGGTGAAAGCCTGCCAGTGGACGTGCAGCCCAGCAGCGCCGTGCAAAGCGGCGTGATCAACCTGTCCGGTCTGCTGCGCATCCGCACCACCCAACCCTTCGAAACCTCCACCGCCTCCCGGGTGCTGGCCCTGGTAGAGAACGCATCCAGCCGCAAAGCCCGTTCGGAACACTTCATTGCCCGCTTTGCCCGGGTGTATACCCCCCTGGTATGCTGGCTGGCATTGGCATTGGCTGTATTGCCTCCCCTTTTGATGCTGCTGATCCAAGGACATGCTGATTTTCTTCCCTGGCTTTACCGGGGCCTCACGTTCCTGGTGGTCAGCTGTCCCTGCGCACTGGTGATTTCCGTACCGCTCACCTTTTTTGCCGGCATCGGCGGTGCCAGCCGCTGCGGCGTACTGGTGAAAGGTGCCAATTACCTGGAAGCGATGTCCAAGGCAAAAACGGTGGCCTTCGACAAAACCGGTACCCTGACCCAGGGTGTTTTCAAGGTGCAGGCGGTGCATCCGGTGGAAATGAGCGTGGAAGAACTGTTGAAATTTGCTGCCCATGCCGAATGCGCTTCCTCCCATCCCATTGCCCGCAGCTTGCAAACGGCTTACGGCAAGGAAATCCACCGGGAAAAAGTGCAGGATATCCGGGAAGAAAGCGGATACGGGGTATTTGCCACGGTTGATGAGAAAAAAGTGGCGGTGGGCAACAGAAGGCTGATGGAAAAGATGGGGCTGCAAAGCGATGTTTCACGTGAAACAGGCACGGTATGCCATGTGGCTGTGGACGGACGGTACGCAGGGTACATCGTCATTGCCGATGAGATCAAGCCCACGTCAAAAGCCGCTATTGAGCAGCTGCACCGGCTAAATGTTGAAAACACCGTGCTGCTCACCGGTGACCGGCCGGAAAATGCACAGGCCGTGGCACATGCGCTGGGCATTGACCGCATGGAAGCCGGATTATTGCCGGAAGACAAGGTAAAGCAGATGGAAAAGCTGCTGATGGACAAGAAAAACGGAGAAACGGTGCTGTTTGTGGGGGACGGCATCAACGATGCCCCGGTGCTCACCCTCTCTGACGTGGGCATTGCCATGGGAGCCCTGGGCAGTGACGCGGCCATGGAAGCGGCGGACGTGGTCCTGATGCAGGATGATCCCCAACAGATTCCCGTGGCCATCCGCATTGCCCGGCGCACCATGGGGATCGTGAAGCAGAACATCTGGTTTTCCCTGCTGGTGAAGGGTGCCTGTCTTTTGCTCAGCGCCCTGGGCATTACCAATATGGCCCTGGCCATCTTTGCGGACGTGGGCGTGATGGTACTGGCGGTGATCAATGCGACCCGTGCTATGAAGGTAAAATTGTAAAAAAGAAAACCTTCGGTTGGTGTTTGCCAATCGAAGGTTTTTTATTCGGTGATGGTGCCATGTTTCACGTGAAGCACACAAGCGGGCTTGGCGCCGATGAAATCCCCGGGGTCGGTGCAGGTGAGCAATGCCTGGGCATGGGTAATGCGGCTGATGAGCCGTCTTCTGCGTTCCGGGTCCAGTTCCGAAAGCACATCATCCAACAAAAGCAGCGGCGCTTCCCCCTGGCTGGCTTCCAGCAGGTCAAAAGCGGCCAGTTTCATGGACAGGGCAGCCGTCCGCATCTGGCCCTGGGAAGCAAAGGCTTTCATGGGCATGCCGCAAAGGGTCAATTCCAGGTCATCCCTGTGGGGGCCGAAAGTGGTGTATTGCCGGCGCAGGTCTTCCTGCCGGGAAGCGGCCAGGCCTTGCAGCATTTTTTCCGCCGGGTCCTGGGCTTCTGCCAGTGCGCTCTGGTATTTGAGCATGAACACTTCTTCGTCCTTGCCGCCGATGTAGAAATAATGGTTCCGTGCCCAGTCGTTCAAGGAAAGGCTGGCATGCCGACGCAACCGCACCAGCGGTGCCGCGGCCAGTGCCAATTGCTCATCCCAGGCAGGCAATTGCCGTTGATCACCGGTTTTCAGCAGGGCATTACGCTGTTTCAGCACGCTCATGTAGGTTTGCAGGGCATAAAAATAGCTGCGCTGCTGCTGGCTGAGCAGCATATCCAGAAACCGCCGCCTTACCTGGGGGCCTTCCTTTACCAGAGACAGATCCTCCGGTGAAAAAATCACACAGGTGGCATGGCCCATCAGTTCGCCAGCTTTATGCGCCGTTTTGCCGTTCACATAGATGACTTTCTTTTTCCGCGCGTTCTCAAACAGCCGCACACCTACTTCGTGCTTGCCGTCATTACGCTCTACCGTCAGCTGCACCGCACTGGTTTCCTGGCCCTGTGCGATCATTTCTTTATCAAAAGAGGTGCGATGGCTGCGCCCCAGGCAGCACAAATGCACCGCTTCCAGCAGATTCGTCTTCCCGGCACCGTTTTCGCCAACCAGCACCGTCACACCCTCCGGCGGTGTCAGCATCACCTGGCTGTAACACCGGAAATTGTGCAGCCGCAGCCCCGTGATCCGCATGGCCATCCCTCCTCTCTCTTTTCCTCCCTCAAAGTGTGCCACAAAGCCTTGCCCTTGTCAAGAAAAAGCTTTTATTCAGGGAGGTTATAATTGGTAAATATTGGAAATATTATAAATCTGTATGGTGGGGGAACGATGCGGGGTTTCACCCCACACCCCACAAGGGGCATCGCCCCTTGACCCTTTTTCCGGAAACATCAATTCATATCATACAAACAATGTCCCGGTGAAACAGTGTAACATGCACTCATACTTTCGCTGGGAAGAATGTTTCTTTGCAAATTGGCTGCGGCACAGCTACACGCAGAAACCCCTTTGCAAAGGAAGATTGCATTTTTGCGAATTGGGTGCCCGCACTGCGGGCCACGGGCTGGCGGTGTGAAACACCGCCGACCGGATGCTGTGCATCCGGGGAAAATGAGAAAAAA
>JAFWYZ010000148.1 GCA_017517465.1 Clostridia bacterium
CAACCGTAATAACCGTCTGAAACGCCTGCTTGATCTGGGCGCTCCGGACATCATCGTTCGTAACGAAAAACGTATGCTGCAGGAAGCAGTGGACGCTCTGATCGACAACGGCCGTCGCGGCCGCCCGGTTACCGGCCCCGGCAACCGCCCGCTGAAATCCCTTTCTGATATGCTGAAAGGTAAACAGGGTCGTTTCCGTCAGAACCTGCTGGGTAAGCGCGTGGACTATTCCGGCCGTTCCGTTATCGTGGTTGGCCCCGAACTGAAGCTGTATCAGTGCGGTCTGCCCAAGGACATGGCACTGGAACTGTTCAAGCCCTTCGTGATGGAAAAGCTGGTTTCCCAGAAACTGGCCCATAACGTGAAGAATGCCAAGCGCATGGTGGAAAAGGTGCGCCCCGAAGTGTGGGACATTCTGGAAGGCGTCATCAAGGAACATCCCGTTCTTCTGAACCGCGCTCCCACCCTGCACCGTCTGGGTATCCAGGCCTTTGAGCCTGTGCTGGTGGAAGGCAAGGCCATCAAGCTGCATCCCCTGGCCTGTACCGCCTTCAACGCTGACTTTGACGGTGACCAGATGGCTGTGCACGTACCGCTGTCCATGGAAGCCCAGGCTGAAGCCCGCTTCCTGATGCTGTGCGCCAACAATATTATGAAGCCCCAGGACGGTATGCCCGTTATCAGCCCCTCTCAGGACATGGTTATCGGCTGCCACTACCTGACCATCAAGCGTGATGACGCTCCCGGCGCCGGCCGCGTGTTCTGCTCCCAGGATGAAGCCCTGATGGCTTACCAGTGCAAGCAGATTGCCCTGCAGGCTCCCATCAAGGTGCGCATCGAACGCTCCTTCAACGGCGAAACCGCCCAGAAGATCATCGACACCACCCTGGGTCTGCTGATTTTCAACGACGAGATTCCTCAGGATCTGGGCTTCAAGCCCCGCACCTGCCTGGATGATATGTTCGCCCTGGAAATCGACCATAAGGTCGTGAAGAAGGACCTGGGTGCCATCGTAGAACGCTGCTTCCGCATCCATGGGGAAAGCGAAACCGCTCAGGTGCTGGATGCCATCAAGAACCTGGGTTACCGCTACTCCACCCGCGGTGCCGTCACCGTTTCCGTCAGCGACATCATCGTGCCCGCTGAAAAGAAGCAGTGGCTGAAGGAAACCGACGAACTGGTGGCCACCATCAACAAGAAGTATCGCCGCGGTGAATTGACGGAAGACGAACGTTACCGTCGTGTTACCACCGCCTGGAACGAAACCACCGCCCGCCTGCGCAGCCGCGTGATGGAAGTTCTGCCCCCCTTCAACCCCATCAGCATGATGACCGGCTCCGGTGCCCGTGGTAGCGCCAGCCAGGTTGCTCAGCTGGCCGGCATGCGCGGCATGATGGCTTCTCCTTCCGGTAAGGCCATCGAAGTGCCTATCCGTGCAAACTTCCGTGAAGGCCTGAACGTGCTTGAATTCTTCATGTCCTCTCACGGTTCCCGTAAATCCCTGGCTGACACCGCTCTGCGTACTGCTGACTCCGGTTACCTCACCCGCCGTCTGGTGGACGTGGCTCAGGAAGTGATCGTCCGCGAAACCGACTGCTTCGAATCCCACGGCGAAATGGTGCGCGGTATCACCGTGCAGCCCATCGGCGAAATCGAACAGATCGACGACCGTATCCGCGGCCGCTTTGCTGCCGAAGATGTGTATCATCCCATCACCGGCGAACTGATCGTGCATGTAAACGAACTGATCGACCACGATAAGGCTGCCAAGATCCGGGCTGCCGGCGTGCAGAAGATGAACGTGCGTTCCGTGCTCACCTGCTGCAGCGAAAACGGTGTCTGCGCCCGCTGCTACGGCATGAACATGGCCCATGGTGACGTGGTGGATATCGGCGAAGCCATCGGTATCATCGCTGCCCAGGCCATCGGTGAACCCGGTACCCAGCTGACCATGCGTACCTTCCATACCGGCGGTATCGCATCTGCTGAGGACATCACCCAGGGTCTTCCCCGCGTGGAAGAACTGTTCGAAGCCCGCAAGCCCAAGCATGATGCCGTGCTGGCTGAAATTGCCGGTAAGGTGTCCATCGTGGAAAGCAAGAAGAAGCGGGAAATCGTCATCACCAACCAGGATGACGAAACCGAAAAGAAGAGCTACCAGATCCGCTACGGTGCCCGCCTGAAGGTTCAGGAAGGCCAGCTGGTGGAAGCCGGTGACGAACTGATCGAAGGTGCCGTCAATCCCCATGACCTGCTGCGTATTCTGGGCGTGAAGGCCGTGCAGGAATACCTGCTGAAGGAAGTTCTGTCCGTGTACTACAGCCAGGGCGTGCGCATTTCCGACAAGCATATCGAAGTGATCGTGCGTCAGATGCTGCGGAAGGTCCGCGTGGAAGATGCCGGCGATACCAACCTGCTGCCCGGCGGTCTGGTGGATATCATCCAGTTTGACCAGGCCAACAAGAAGGCCATCATGGAAGGCGGCCGCACCGCCGTTGCCAAGCGCATTTTGCTTGGTATCACCAAGGCCTCTCTGGCCACCGACAGCTTCCTGTCCGCCGCTTCCTTCCAGGAAACCACCCGCGTGCTCACCGAAGCCGCCATCAAGGGCAAGATTGACCCGCTGATGGGCCTGAAGGAAAACGTGATCATCGGTAAGTTGATCCCCGCCGGTACCGGCCTGATGCGCTACAAGAATATCGAACTTCAGGAAACCTACTGATTCACAAAATAAAGGCTTCTCCGTAAGGAGAAGCCTTTTTTGTATTGTCAGCCATTTCCGGCTGCGTTGGAAATATCCTCCATCAGGATTTCGCCGGTATGGGCGTCAATGTGAAACAGACTGTCGCTGTAGCGCCCGTCATCGAATTCGATTTGCAAATCGAAATACCACACATGGGCAGCCACTTCGCCGTCAATCACATGATAATCAAAGGAAGGGGGCAGGACGGTCAGCCGGGCAAGCTCTTCCTGTGTAAAGAGGGCCGGTGCCTCCTCCATGAACCGGTTCAGAGCAATCTGCTTTGCTTCCTCCATGGAGATATGTTCCCCTTCCACCGGAATGCCCGGCACCCAATAATTATGCACGTCAAACTTCGGATTCATATCCCACCACCAATGCACGGCCTGATGGGCATAGGGCCAAAGGTTGGTGTGTTCACCGTATTCACGGCTCCATTCTTCTATCCGCTGCTCCCTGGTTTCGGCATTGTAATCCAGCGCCTCCAGAGCATCCCAATAGGCATCGGAGAAAAGGGGGCTGCGCCACATTGCCGGCTTTTCGTACACCCGGATGGTTTTGTCTTCGGCAATGGCGGCGTGCTGGGAGGCATTCACCAGCGGTTCATACCATGGGCCGACGTATATGCCGGCATATTCCGTTTCTCCGGTTTTGCCGTCGATCTGGGCATAGAGACGGAATTGTTTGTTCTTCTCCGTGCCCTCCCAGAAGGAGATTTTCCAGTGCATGTTGTTGGGATCGTCACCAAAGTAAATTACATAGGGCTGCAGGCTTTCATCCGCTTTACAGGCTTTCCGGGCCAATGCAACAGCCTCTTCCTCGGTCATATAGGTGTAATGCCCACCGGGCATCAGGTACCGGGTCTGGGCCACATGCCGAACACCGGGATCGGCGGCCTGTTTGGTATGGTCGCACATGGCAAAGCTATGATAGAACTGTTCCAGCACTTCCATGTTCCACCCAAGCACACTGTCCCCGAAATACTGCCGGAAGGAAGCAACCACTTCCTCTTCCGTCAGGGCGCTGATGTACGGGTTTTCTGCATCGGGCTGATATCGGCTGACACGGGTCACAAGACCGTTATCCAGCATGATAAAGGCATACTGGGCGCCGTTTTTCAAATCCTCATATTCCACGCACCATTGTTTGAAGGTGATGCCGGGACGGGTGGTGTCGATACCGAAGGTGAGAAAACGGCGGTATTTGGTTTCATCGGTCAGATCGCCGTCCAATCCAAACTTTTCCCGGAAAAGGCTGTTGGCCATGTACAGCACCTTTTCCTCGGTGAAATCATTTTCTCCGGGAACAAGGTTGGATACACTGTCGGATAATCCGCATTCCACCAGCATCTGGTTATACCAGTTCTGATCCTCCAACGACCAGCTGGCAGGGTAAAAGCCCAGTTCCGTTTTCACAAGAGCCCGCATCAACTCTTCCTTATATTCGCTGCCCCATCTGGCCCAATGTTCCCGTACATATTGAGGTACTGTAATTCCGTTTTCTTCTGCCAGTCGCAGAATTTCCCCCACTTCTTCAGCGGTGAATGCTTCGCTTTCTGTTTTTTGGGCCATAGGGGCCACCACTTCTTTGGTGAAATCCTTACCGCCCAGCAGAACCGCAGCCACAGCCCCTGCCGCCAGCAGAATAAGAAGCAGTACTGCAACCAGCACAGCAGAGAAACGGAAGCGCAGCCCGGAAGTTGTTTTTTCTTCCTGGATGAGGCACAGCACGTTCGTCTTTTGCTCTTTCGTCATGTACAATCCGGACAAATTCTGCTCCACAGCGATTTTGATCACATCCTCACGCATTCCATTTCACTCCTTTCCAGCTCGGTTTTCAGCAGGCCTTTGGCTTTTTCCAGACGGTGATGCACGGTGGACTTGCTGATATCCAGTACCTGCGCCACTTCTTCCAGGGTCATTTCCTGCCAGTAATAGAGCAGCACGCACATTCGGTATTTTTCGGGAAGTGCTTTTACGATGGCATATACCTCCTGCACGACCGGCTCCACCGGCTGTATGGGCAGCGGAATATCCTCAATACTGCGCCGCATATCCACAAACCGGAACCACCGGTTTTTCCTGTAATCCCGGCAGGTGTTGACGGCAATTCGGCAAAGCCAGGTTTTTTCGCTGCTGCGGCCTTCAAAGGTGTCCAGCTTTTTCCACGCTTTCACAAATGTGTCCTGAACGGCATCCTGCGCCAGGGCCGCATCCTTCAGATAAAGATAGCAGAGCCTCAGCAGGCTGTCACCGTATTGGTTCATCAGCTGTTCCAGATGCATTTCTTTTTGCGCATCCGGGCTGAAATTCGTGCTCATTTGTATCGCCTCCTTCACCTGTATAGACGAACAATTAACGAACTTTTTCCAACTTTCTTTCCATATTTCTGAAATTTCTTGAAGAATAAAGAACCGGAAGAACAAAAAAACGGAGGGGGCTTCCCTCCGGTTTTGTTTATTCATCTACCTGGATCTTATCCCGGCCGAACATTTCCACCAGCGCATCCACGTTGCTTTCCACGGACTGCTGCTTCTGAGGATCTGCAGCAGGCAGGGAAGTGACCGCTTCAAACCGGGCATTCACACCGCCGCAGCTGTTCAGCGCCTCTTCCACCAGCTTGCGGCGCTCATCGGCATTGAGCATGGAGGCCAGGAATTCCGCTTCTTTGGGGAACAGCACCCGGTATACACCGTCCTGGTAGCCGCCGTATTTGCCCTGGTTTACCGGGCCGAATACCTGAGGCATGTTCCGGCGCATGTATTTGAGCGCATCGTTCCACACATCCTTGGGCAGCTTGGTGCCTTCGGGCACGGGGGAGTCCTGAATGGGCTGGGCTTCCTGCTTTTCGGTACGCTTGGGCACCTTGGGCTCAAAGGGCTTTCCCTGGGGTGCAGGGGCGGCAATGCCCCGCTGCTCCAGCTCATGCAGCCGCATTTCCAGCTCGCTGATGCGCTCCAGCAGGGCTTCGTAATCCCTCTCCTCCGGCTGTTCGCACACCCGCAATGCAAATACTTCTACCACGCTCCGGGCAGAGGCTGCCCACCGGGTATCCGCTTCGGCACGGGTGCACAAATCCAGCGCCCGCAGCAGCCGCTCGTGGGAAAACTGCTGCGCCTGGGCAACATACCGTTTTCCGTATGTGCCGCCAAGTCCGGGGATGGTTTCATCGGCACCGCACAAACGTGCTGCCATCAAAAGCCGCAGGTGGGCGGACAGATCCTTCAAAAACACCTGCACGTCCCGGCCGTACATCATCATTTTATCGATCAGCCGCAGTGCTTCGCCGCCCTCTTTTTCCGCCAGCGCACCGCAGAACTGGAACAGGAACGCCCTGTCCGCTGCGCCCAGCACACTGCGCACGTTTTCTTCCTTCACCGTTTCGCCGCTGCCCATGCACATATCCAGAATGGACAGGGCATCGCGCATGCCGCCTTCCGCTGCCCTTGCGATGAGGGACAGGGCATCCGGCTCCGCAGAAACACCGCTTTCCCGGGCCACCTTTTCCAGATGCCCGGCGATCTGGCTTTCGGTAAAGCGTCCAAAGTCATACCGCTGGCAGCGGGACAGGATGGTGGAGGGCAGCTTCTGGGGCTCGGTGGTGGCCAGAATGAACACCATGTATTCCGGCGGCTCTTCCAGCGTTTTCAGCAGTGCATTGAAGGCCGAATTGGACAGCATATGCACTTCGTCGATAATATATACTTTATATTTGCCGAACTGGGGCGGATAATCCACCTTTTCCAGCAGCTCGCGGATCTCTTCCACCCGGCTGTTGCTGGCAGCGTCCATTTCGTAGACGTCAAAGGATGTATCGCTTTCGATCATCCGGCAGGAGCCGCATTCGCCGCAGGGATCGCCGTTCTGGGGATTTTCGCAGTTGATGGCACGGCTCATGATCTTGGCGGCGCTGGTTTTACCGGTGCCCCGGCTGCCGCAGAACAGATAGGCATGGGCAATACGGCCCGTGCTCACCTGATTGCACAGAGTACGCACGATATGCTCCTGGCCCACCATATCGGAAAATTTCTTGGGCCGCCACACCCGGTACAGCGCCTGATACATGCGTTTCGCTCCTTTTATGTCCTTGGTATCCCCATTATGCACGAAAAACGTGGTTTGTGCAAGCCTTTTCAGGGCTTCACTGCGCAAAAATGCAGCCGTTCGTCATTGCTTCTGGGGGCGGTCATGCGCAGGTTGCCAAACACCTGCACCTGTTCAAAGCCTGCTTCTGCCAGCCATTGGCTCAATTCTTCCCTGGTATGGGCACGCTGGGTTTGCTGTTCCTCGATCCGGTCAAAAGCGCCGTCCACGCGTCTGGAGAAAATGGACAGGGCCATCTCCACGCAGGCGGTTTTTTCATTGAACCGGTTGTGCCAGATATAGGCCACATCCTCCTCATCGCAGGTGAGGGTATTGTTGCCCAGGGTATTTCTCAGCTTGTATTCCGAGGAAACGTCAAAAATCAGCGCACCGCCGCTTTTCAGCCCGGCAAAGGCCGCAGCAAAGAACTGCTTCACTTTTTCCGGGGAGGTGAGGTAATTCACACCGTCACAGGTGGCCAGAATGCATTCCGTTTTCCGGGGCAACTGCAATTGGCACATATCCTGCCGGATGAAGGGGATCATTTGCCCTTCCTTCCGTGCCCTTTCCATGGCCAGGGCGATCATCTCTTCGGACAGATCCACCCCCGTCATCTGATAGCCCATTTTCCGCAGGGGCAGGGTGATGCTGCCGCTGCCGCAGGCGCACTCCACGCATTTGGCGCCTTTTTTTACATGGCACAGCTGCATCAGCTGGTCATAATGGGCGGCCCAGGCAGCATAATCCACCTGCGCCATCAGCGCGTCATACACCCCGGCAAAGGCTGCATACATGGCTTTCACGTTTCCTTTCTCTTCTTCTGTTTCCGGGCACCCACCAGGCCGCCGATCCGGCCGCTTTCCGCTGTGCTGAGCCCGGCCCAGCCCACGTCCAGCAGCTTATCCATCAGGCCCAGCTCCCGGGCAATCTGATATTTCAGCCGTTCTTCTTCCGTCAAAGGCTTCATTTTTCCTCCGCATACATCAGGGGCGACCCGTTTTGCCAGGCCGCCCGTGAATTTCGGCTCATGGCCGATGTATGCATTTTTTCCGTAAAAGCGGTTTCTTATTCGGACAGGGTTTCGGAAGAGGGTTCATCCTCGTCGTCGTCGTCATCATCCAGATCGGAGGACAGGCCCCGGTTCACTTCCACACCTTCCATGTGAGAATTGATGAACTTGTCAAACACACCGTTGGTGTAGCTGGCATACACAAAACGGGTGAAGCAGAAACCGATGATGATATAGTAGGCAGCCAGAATGATGAGGGCCAGCAGGGAATTGGTCATCAGCAGGGCCACGATGGCGATGGCAGCGGGCACCAGGGTCACAAGACGGATGCCCACCGTCTGGGGCAGCCGGGCAATGGCCAGCATCAGGCCGTTTTTGATGAGCCCCACGGTCTTGATTTCATACTGCACAATGATGGGATACATGAACACCAGGCTCAGCATCCACACGATGGCAATGGTCACCACCAGCATCTGGGGCACCATGAACATCACACCCTGGGTGTTGGCCAGCTCGCCGTAGAAATTCCAGCTGGTGTACACGATCACGGGCACGACGGAGGTAATGGCGGAGATGATCAGGGACTGCTTCCAGTTGGCCTTCACGGCATCTTTGAAATCGCTCCAGGCAAAGGCATGTTCGTCCCGGGCCCAGTTACGGGTCACATAGGCAAGACCAGCCTGTACAGGGCCGGTGATCAGGATGCAGGGGATGCACCACAGCACCGCGCCGGCAATGCATTCCTTGAGGATCTGGCCCAGGAACTGGATGGAATCCATTCCGGCCATCATGCCTTCCAGCGCCGCTACGGATTCCAGGGTGAAGCCCTCTGCCAGCTGACCGGTGGTCAGGTAGTAGTTATACATTTCCACAATGTTCATCCAGTTGAACAGGTGGTTCACATAGTAACCGATGCAAATGAACAGGGGCAGCCAGGCGGCGCACACCGTCAGATTCAGCCGGCACAGCCCGGACAGGCGCACCCGCAGCATATCCCAAAACAGCTGCCAGCGAGTCTGGGGCAGGTCTTCCTTCTTGAAATCACCCTTACCGCTTTTGCCGTAATAGTAATTATTGGTCCATTTTTCAAACATTCGCTTTATCCAACCTTTCTCAAGGGAATATTCAATTCAGTATAACACATTCCGCTTGAAAAGGAAACAGAAAAATCATTCCTGCCCTTCCTCTGTCACCGGGATCAGGAAGCTGAAGGTGCTGCCCTTTTCCGGCGCACTTTCCACCTGAATGTCCACACCCATTTTTTTGAAGATTTCCCGGGCAATGGACAGCCCCAGGCCGCTGCCCTTTCCGGCACGTCCGGCATCTGCCTGGTGGAAGCGTTCAAAGGCCATCTTCTTTGTCTCTTCATCCATGCCGATGCCGCTGTCCTTCACAAAAAAGCGTACACCCCTTCCTTCCCGGAATGCCCCCAGGGACACACTGCCCCCCTCTGGCGTGAATTTCCGGGCATTGTCCAGAAAGATGGTCAGCACCTGGGACAGCCGGTCCTCGTTGCTGTAGATCAGGGGCAGCTCTTCATCGGGCACTTCGCAAAGGAAGCGGATCTTTTTTTGCTCAAACAGCCGGCGGTTCAAATCGTGGGTTTCCCACACCAATTCCGCCGGATCCACCTTTTCCGTTTCAAAGGCGGCTGGGTTCGATTGCAGGGAGGACAGCTCCAGCAGATCGTTCACCAGCCGGGACAGCCGGGTGGCTTCCGCGGTGATGATATTGTAATACCGTTGCTTATCTTCTTCCTCTGTCACCATGCCATCCCGCAGGCCCTCCGCCAGTCCCCGGATGGAGGAAAGGGGAGTGCGCAGCTCATGGGAAATATTGGCTACATAATCGCGCCGGGTTTTTTCCAGCAGCTCTTCCTTTGTTACGTCACGGATCAGGGCCACTTTGCCCCGGGGCTTTCCATCTTCTTCCCCGGGCAGCAGGCTGATGACGTAATAGAAAGTATGGCCGTCTTTCACAATGCGGCCTTCCGGCTCATCTCCCTGCAGGGCATTGGTCAGGCTTTCCATTTCCGGGGTGTTTTCCCCCAGCATTTCCCGGGCTGCTGTGTTGATGTGCAGGAATGTACCCTGCTCATCCATGGCCACAACCCCTTCCTGCAGCCCTTCCAGCACCAGATTCATGTTTTCCTTTTCGTATTTCAGTTCCCGGATGGTGCGGGCAATGGTGGCATTCATGTGGTTGAAGGCCCGGGCGATTTCCCGCATTTCCTGGCCCGGCATATCCTCCGGCACTTCCACCGCGTCCCCTTCGTTCACACGGCTGGCAATTTCGGTAATGACCCGGGCGGGGCGGCTCACCTTCCTGGCAAAGAAGGTGCTCAGCAGCAAAATCAGACACAGCACTGTGATCATGGAAAGCAAAAGCCGCATCCGGAAGGAAAGGGCCGTGCCCTGGGTCAGGTGGGTGGTGCGTCCGGCATAAACAAAGCCGTCCTCCGTTTTGATGCCCACCACAACGGCGGTTTTCCCGTTCACACCGCTGTGAATAAATGTGCCCTCCTCATCTACAATGGCATCCTGCAAGGTTTTTGCCGATGCCTGGGCCAGATAGGGGACCGCATCCTCGCTGTAAGCCAGGGTTTTGCCGTTTGTGTCCATCACCAGATAAAATACACCGTCGGCATTAAGCTCCGGGTTCAGAATGCGTTTCATTTCCTGCCGGGTCATTTTCCCCTGGTTGTATGCCTTCAAAAGATAAGAGGCGCTTTGCACATTGTTTTTCAGAATGGCAAATTCCGCATCACGGGTGGCCTGGGAAAAGAAATAGGCGCTCATGCCGTAGGCAAACACGCTGATCACCAGAACGCAGATGATCAGCAGCAAAACAAACCTTGTCAGATAGGACGACCATTTAGGCATCCTCCCGCACCTCCACCTTGTACCCTACACCGTATACGGATTTGAGCAGCACGTCCGTGCTTTCCGG
>JAFWYZ010000149.1 GCA_017517465.1 Clostridia bacterium
GGAGCCCCCTGCTCCGTTTCCCCAAGCGACATGCGGAAAGATGTTTGGAAAAACAGCCTTCTGCATCGCAGATTGGGTGCAGGGCCGATGGCCCTGCTGCAGGGGGTACGGGGGCCGCACAGGCCCCTGCTCCACCGTTTCCCCAAGTAACATGCGGAAAGAAGAATGTAAAAGCAGTCTTCTTCTTCGCAGGAAGGGTGCAGGGCCGATGGCCCTGCCGAGGGGGTACAGGGGGCGTGGAGCCCCCTGCCCCACCGTTCCTCACAATGTATAGGTATACTTGACGATAGGTTTTTCTTCGCCCTGATAGAGGCCCATGCCGTCATATTGTTTTTGGAAGCCGCATTTTTCCAGCACCCGGATGGAAGCGACGTTTTCGGCATCGCAGATACCCCAGACAAGGTTCAGATTTTTGCGAGGCATGATGTAAGAGAGGAAGGCGGAGAGGACTTCGGTGGCATAGCCGCGGCAGGTATAGGCCTTGCCGATATGATAGCCCACCTCAAAGCCATCCTCCAAGGGCACCAGCTGCACATAGCCGATGTTGGTGCCGTCTTTGAGGAGCACGGGGTAGACCAGCGGGCCATCCTGGGAGGCATAGACGGTCATAAGAAATTCGATGGTTTCCCGGGCATCGTCCACAGTTTCGAACACCTCATCGGGCAGAAAGCGGCGGGTGTCCTCATCCAGGGAGTTGAGATGCACGGCCGGGGCCATGGACAGGTCAAATTCGGTGATCAGGGTTCTGGGGGTTTCGAGCTTCATAGGATACTCCTTTCTTCAGCGGAAGCTGGGCAGCTTGTCCAGGGTGATGCTGTTTTTGTGGTGATAGGCTTTGCGCAGCAGGACCGGGTCATTTTCTTTGATCCACTTGGAATGCCAGGGCATGAACCACAGCCAGGGGCATTCCTCCTGCCACAGGCTTTCGATATCCGGCACTTTGCCGCATTCGTGGAAAACGAAGGGCATTTTTTTCGCATCCATGGCAGCCAGCCGGGCCCAGGCTGTTTTGTGGGTGGTGCCCACGTTTTCCGCAGGCCCGGGGCGGTAGGTGTCGGAGCCGATGAGATCCACATACTTGTCCCCGGGATACCAGCCGTCTTTCACATCGTCGGCATAGCCAAGGAGCCAGATCAGGTTATCCAGCTTGAAATAATGGGTGTAGCGGTCGTACATCATGCGCCAGAGCCGGATGAAATATTCACCGCCGCCCTTGCCCCACCAGAACCACTGGCCGTCGAACTCATGGAAGGGGCGCCAGATGACGGGCACACCGGCATCTTTCAGCTGACGCAGGTAGAAGGCGGCCACGTCCCAGTTGTTGATCATGCGGATGTTTTCCTCGGTGCCGGGGGTGAGCAGCTTTTCAAAGTCCGGCACGTCCTCCTTGCTCTGGGGATAGCCGCCGTCAAAAATGCCTACATGCCAGCAGATGGAAACCAGCCCGCCCATCTGCCACCAGCGGCGGGCACGGCGGTTGACTCCTTCAAAATCCCGGCCGATGTAATCCATGCACCGGAGGGCAGGGTATTTGCCGGTATGCTCCATGAGGAAAGCCATTTCGTCTTCCTGATCATAGCGCATGGGGGTTTCCTGCTGGGCCATGAGGATCTTTTTGCCGAACACAGAGCACAGATAGCGGTAAACTTTTTGTGTTACTTCGTTCATCAGCTGTTCCTCCAAATAATTAAGAATTCAGAATTCAGAATGAAGAATTGTGGTTTGTTGAGATAAAAGAGGGAAGGCGGAACCTGCTGTACCCCTCCAGGTGAAGTTCCTTTCCGGGCAGGTGATATTCATTGATCATAAGAATAAAAAATTCTTAATTCTTCATTCTGAATTCTTAATTGAAAAGGGACTGCAAACGCAATCCCTTAAACATTGATTTAATCTTCCAGGCCCTGGAGCACCTTGCGGATGGCGTCATCCAGCCAATCGCCTTCGAACAATTCGATCAGCCCGGCATCGCAGGCGGCAGCCAGCTTCAGGTTGATGGGCAGCTTGGCCAGCACTTCGGTGCCGAAGCGTTCCGCCGTTTCCTGCACATGGCTTTCGCCGAACACTTCCACATGCTTGCCGCAGTCGGGGCAGAGGGCATAGCTCATATTTTCCACCAGGCCCAGCACCTTGATATCCATCATATTGGCCATGTTCAGGGCCTTTTCCACGATCATGCCCACCAGTGCCTGGGGGGAGGTGACCACGATGGCATCATCCACGGGCACGGACTGGAACACGGTCAGGGGCACGTCGCCCGTTCCGGGAGGCATATCGATGAACATAATGTCAATATCGCCCCAGAGCACGTCCGTCCAGAACTGCTTCACGGTGCCGGCGATGACGGGGCCGCGCCAGACAACGGGGGTGTTGTCTTCTTCCAGCAGCAGGTTCACGCTCATCATCTTGATGCCGGTGCGGCTTTCCACGGGCAGGATCCCTTCGTCATTGCCCATGGCCTTTTCCTTGATACCGAAAGCCTTGGGAATGGAGGGGCCGGTGATATCGGCATCCAGAATGGCGGTTTTGTAGCCGGCACGGCTGGCCAGCACGGCCAGCAAGCTGGTGACCAGGGACTTGCCCACGCCGCCCTTGCCGCTCATGACGGCAACGACCTTTTTGATGTTGGACAGACGGTGGGGTTTTTCAATCATGCTCTGCTTTTCACGGCTGGCGCAGTTGGCGCTGCAGGTAGAGCAATCGTGGGTGCATTCACTCAATGTTTTCGCTTCCTTTCAAACTGATAAACCAAGGAATGTATTTCGGCAGAAAATGCGTTTTCCCTGCCGACAAAAAATATTTAATAAGTGCCTTCGGTGCTCATGGTCACGTCTTTTTCTTCCTTGTGACGGCTGGTTTTGCATTTTTCCATGAGCAGTTCATAGAAACGCTGTTCATCGATGGGCAGGGACACTTCCCTGTTTTCCCAGGCGGACAGGTGCATGGCATTGGACAGCATCAGGCCTCGGATCCCTTCCCGGCCGTCGGCCACCAGTGCTTCACCCCGCAGGATGTTGGCGGCAAATTTGTTCAAAACTTCGGGGTGCTGTTCGTTGCGGCCGTCGGTTTCCACCTTGACATATTCGGTGGGCGGCGCCTTGAAGCCCTCCTGGCAGGTAAAGCACCATTCACGTTCGTCCGTCAGGTTGCGGATGAAGGTGAGGCCGTTGTAATCGCATACCAGTTTGCCCTTGGTGCCGGTGATTTCCAGCCGGTTGGTGCCGGGGGCATCGCCGGTGGTGGTGACGAACACACCGGTAGCGCCGTTTTCAAATTCCAGATAGGCGGTCACGTCGTCTTCCACTTCAATGTTGTGCCACTTGCCTTCATGGAGCTTGGCATGCACCTTGACGGGCAGGCCGCACAGCCACTGCAAAAGGTCCAGCTGGTGGGGGCACTGGTTCAGAAGCACGCCGCCGCCTTCCCCGGCCCAGGTGGCCCGCCAGGCACCGGAATCGTAGTAGAACTGGGTGCGGTACCAGTCGGTGATCAGCCAGCTCATCCGCTTCATTTCGCCGATTTCGCCGCCGTCGATCATTTCCTTCATTTTGCGGTAGACGCAGTTGGTGCGCTGGTTGAACATCATGCCGAAGGTGAGTTCGGGATGTTTATCCGCTTCTTCAATCATTTCCCGGACCTGCAGGGTATATACACCGGCAGGCTTTTCGCACATGACGTGCAGGCCGTGCTGCATGGCATCCCTGGCCAGCACCGGGTGCTGATAATGGGGGGTGGCGATGAGCACGGCATCGCACACTTTGGCGGCAATCAGGTCCTTGCCTTCAGAAAAGATCTGCACCCCGGGCAGGGTTTTTTCTGCCCATTCCCGGCGGGAAGCGCGCCTGTCCGCCACGGCCACCACTTCAATCTCCGGGCACTTGCCGGAGAGGATATTGTTCACATGGCCGCTGCCCATGCCGCCGATACCGATCACACCCAATTTTACCTTACTCATTGCATTTCCTTCCTTCCCTGTTCATACATAGTCAGCATCGTTTCGATGACAGTGCGGATACCGTCCATATTGTTGCGGAAGGGTTTCCCCTGTTCCAGACAGCGGTAATAATCCTCAATGCAGGCAAAATGGCCGCTGCCCCAATAGCTTTTCCCCACGGGGGTGGGCATATCGAAGTGGCGCTTTTCCGTCTGCCCGTCCCGGGTGATGAACAGATCATCCCCGTCAATGCGCAGGGTGCCTTTTTCTGCGGCAATTTCGATCATCACCGGGGTGTTGTCGCACCAGGCATTGGTGGCAAAATAGATGCCCCGCTTGCCTTCGGATTCAAAATAGCCTTCCACCGTGCCTTCCACCTCCACCTGCCCCGGCAGGTGCCGGTTGGCCATGTGGCAGAGGATTTTGTCCGGCTTGCCCAGGAAGCGCAGCAGCAGGTCCAGGGTGTGGACGGACTGGTTGGCAATGGCACCACCGCCCGCCGTTTCCCATTTGCCCCGCCAGTCTCCTGTGGCATAGTAGGCAGGGCCTCTGTCCCAGAAAACCGTGGCACGGACCCCCTTCACCTGCCCCATTTCACCGGAGGAAAGAATCTCTTGTGCCTTTTTGACATTTGGGTTATAGCGGTTTTGCAGGCAGACACCGATGTTCACCTTTTCGGCAGCCTTCTGCAGCCGTACCCATTCGTCCCAGCTGATCACCGGGGGCTTTTCCGTAAAGACATGGATGCCCCGCTCCGCCGCCATTTCCGCCATGGGGGTGTGCAGATAATGGGGGGTGCACAGGTGAACCGCATCCGGCTTTTCGGTGTCCAGCAGGGTTTCATAATCGGTATAGGGGGTGCAATGTAATTTTTCGGCATAGGCCTGTGCCCTTTCCGGTACGATATCGCAGCAGGCGGTGAGCTGTACATTGCCAAGGGCACACAACGCCGGGCCGTGGACCTGGGCAATGCCGCCGCAGCCGATCACACATACTTTGTACATTTATTTTCCTCCAAGCAGTCCGTTCACGTAATCCAGACTCTTTTTCAGGCAGGCAAAGGGGCTTTCGCCGTAGCAGTCATCCTGCTCCACCAGGGCATATTCGGTGACCCCGTTGTGATTGAGGGTATCCAGGATGGCGGGGAAGTTCATGTTGCCGCTGCCCACCGCGGCCATTTTTGCGGTGAAGCCGTCGGGGATCATGTCTTTGAGGTGCACGCAGGGAAGCCGCTGAGCATGGTTTTTCAGCCAGTCATTCACATCCAGCCCGGCAAACTGCATCCAGTAGGTGTCGGCGGTGATGCCCATCATATCCGCAGGGAACTTTTCCAGCATCACGTCCATCATCACCCGGCCGTCTGCAAGCCTTGCAAATTCCAGGGCATGGTTGTGGTACATGAACAGCATGCCGCTGTCCTTCAGCTTCATGAGGGGCTTTTCAAAATCCCGGAAAAAATCGTCAAACATATCCGGGGTGCGGTAGCGGTCTGTCATCATGCCAAGGCCCACGTACTTTGCGCCGTACATCAAATGTTCTTCAATGAGGGCATCGATGCCGCCAAGGAACCGGTGCTCGGGATTATGGGTCAGCACAATTTTCAGCCCGTTTGCATCGCACAGGCTTTTTACCCTTTCCGGAGCGATATTGCCGATGCCGGATACCTGAATATACTCATAGCCCATGGCGGCGATTTTTTCCAACGTTCTGCCCAGATCCCTTTCATTCTGGGCGAACATCCGCACGGTATACAGCTGCGCACCGATTTTCATATTCGATCATCCTCCTGTTGTGTCCCATTGTACCCTCTTTTTTGTCCCGTGGCAAGGCGGAAATGGATTTTTCTTGGTCATTTTTCGTTTTTGTGGTATAATGCGCAGCGTATATGTTTTGTAATTCGGGGAGGAATGAACTGTGGCCACAGTGGTCGTCATCGGCGCCGGTCATGCCGGCTGTGAAGCTGCCCTTTGCTGTGCAAGGATGGGCCTGGATACGGTGCTGCTTACCATGAATCTGGAATCGGTGGCGCTGATGCCCTGCAACCCTTCCATCGGCGGTACGGGCAAGGGCCATCTGGTGCGTGAAGTGGACGCACTGGGGGGCGAAATGGGCCTGGCGGCGGATAAGGTGACCCTGCAGAGCCGCATGCTGAACCTGGGCAAGGGCCCGGCGGTGCATTCCCTGCGTGCCCAGGCGGATAAGCGCCGCTACCACCTGAACATGCTGAACACCCTCTTCGATCAGGAAAACCTGACCCTCCGCCAGGGGGAAGCGGCGGAGATCGTCACCAGAGGCGGCGCCGTCTGCGGTGTGAAAACCCTGTCCGGGGATGTGATCGAGTGCCGGGCTGCGGTGGTGTGCACCGGGGTGTACCTGAAGAGCCGCATCATCATCGGCGAAGCGGAATGGGAGGCCGGCCCCCAGGGGCTGATGCCTGCCGGACGGCTTACCGCATCCCTTGCGGATCTGGGGTTTGAGATCCGCCGGTTCAAGACGGGCACCCCTGCCCGTGTGGCCGCCAATTCCATCGATTTTGAAAAAATGACGCCCCAGCCCGGGGATGAGCCTCCGGTGCCCTTCTCCTTTATGACCGACGGGGGCGTGGAGAATAAAGTCAACTGCTATCTGACCTGGACCAACGAAAAGACCCATGAGATCATCCGCCAGAACCTGCACCGCGCCCCCATGTTCACCGGCTCCATCACCGGTGTGGGCGCCCGGTACTGCCCCTCCATTGAAACGAAGATCGTCCGCTTTGCCGACAAGGACCGGCACCAGATCTTCCTGGAACCGGAAGGAGACGGCTATCCCGAATGGTATGTACAGGGCATGTCCACCAGTATGCCGGAGGATGTGCAGTGGGACATGTACCGCACCATCCCGGGTCTGGAAAAATGCCAGATCACGCGGCTGGCCTATGCCATTGAATATGACTGTATCGATCCGTTGACCCTCACCCCCTATCTGGGTGCCCGGCATATTCCCGGGCTGTACATGGCAGGGCAGGTGAACGGCACTTCCGGCTATGAGGAGGCCGCTGCCCAGGGCATTTATGCCGGCATCAATGCGGCGCTGTACTGCAAGGAAAAAGAGCCCTTCCTGCTGACCCGGGATCAGGCCTATATCGGCGTCATGGTGGACGATCTGACCACCAAGGGCACCGACGAACCCTACCGCATGATGACCAGTCGGGCGGAACACCGGCTGTACCTGCGGCAGGACAATGCGGACCTGCGGCTCACCGAGCGGGCCCACAAAATCGGCCTGGCCACTGATGAACGCATGCGCCGCACCGAAAAGAAGGATAAAGATACCAAAGAACTCATCAAGCGCCTGCAGGATAACGGCATGGCGAAGGAAATGAAGCGGCCCGAAGCTCAGGTGGAGATTCCTGCCCAGTGGGGCTATGACCGCAGCGCCATGGAGCAGGCCCGCATCCAGATCAAATACGAAGGGTATCTGCAGCGGGAAATGGCCCAGATCAAATCGGCCCGGGCGATGGAAGAAGCGCTGCTGCCCCCGGATGTGGACTACAACAGCCTCTCTTCCCTGCGGCTGGAGGCACGGCA
>JAFWYZ010000014.1 GCA_017517465.1 Clostridia bacterium
GAACTGAAGGAAATTGCGCTGCAGCTCAAGCCCTTTGGCCGGATGTGGATCCGTATCAATCACGAATGCTGCGGCAGCTGGTTCCAGCACAACAAGCGCTACACCTACCCCCAGGTGGGTGCGTTCTTCAACCGTTTTGCCGGCATCATCAAGGAATATGCCCCCAATGTCAGCGTCATTTTCTGCGGTGGCTGGGGCATGCCCGACGGTCATGTGGAACAGGAAGAAGCGTTCAAGGATTGCTACAAAGTGGCCGATGCATGGAGCTGCGACGGGTATCTGGCGCTGCACTACGGCTGGCCCTATGATATTGCCGAAGTGGGCGGCGGCCGATACAAAGGCGGCTGTGTGGCAGACATGGTGCAGCAGTTTGAAAGAACCTACAAGCGTGCCTGTGAATTGGCAGGGGAACACCGGCCCATGATCACCGCCGAATTCAATACCGACGGCGATGTCACCGGCCCCCGGCTGCAGGGTGAATCCATTGTGCGCTTTGCCCATCACTGGCGGGACAACAAGGTGGAATGGTTCCGCGCCATCAGCCTCTATCAGTTCCGTGACCGGGGCAGGCTGGGCCTGGAAATTGAAGACCCCAACAACAAGGGTGTGGGCATTGAGCAGCCCATGCTGGCAGAGTACCGGGACAAGGTGCTCCACGATGAATGGTTCATGCCGAAGATGACCGAAGGGGAAGCGGCTTCCTTCCCGGCTCAGCTGCGCTGGGGCGGCAGTGAAGATGCGGACGGCCTTGCCATGGAAATTGAGTTTGAGGGCAATCCGGAATTCTGCGAAATGACCGTGGAACAGAAAATCGGCCTGATGGTGGAGCTCAACGGCCGCTGGTTCTACAAGGCCCCCGGCACCAAAACCGTCGATATGATGAGCGCATTCTTTGACAAGCCCTTGTCCGGCCCCTGCAAAATGACCATGAAGATTTTTGCTCCGCCGGCTGACGGTGTGAACGTGGATGACGGCAGCGCCGACTGGACGGAAAACTACCGCACCGTGCTGGAGGAAGCGCCCAAAATGCGCATCCGCTACGAACTGCCCGGCAGCGTGACCTGAACGAGGCAGGGGGCTTATGCAGCCCCCTGTACCCCCGGCAGCAGGGCCATTGGCCCTGCACCCGTTCTGCGATACAGAAAACTGATAAACAAACTTTTTTCCGCATACCAGGTGAGGAAAGGACCAAGCAGGGGGCTCCGCGCCCCCTGTACCCCCACGGCAGGGGGATTCCCCCTGCACCCAATCTGCGATGCAGAAGACTGCTTTTTCCGGCTTCTTTCCGCATGTTGCGTAAGGAAACGGAAAGAGAGCCCACGGGCGCTATGAAAATGAAGAAAAAAGCCGGTCAGGAAAGTGAACTTTCCTGCCGGTTTTTTCTCATTTTCCCCGGATGCATAGCATCCGGCTGGCGGTGTTCCACCGCCCAGCCCGTGGGTGGCTGTGCCGCAGCCGACTCGCAAAAACACAATCTTCCTATGCGAAGGGATTTCTGTGCGGCGCTTTTGTTGCACCGGGAAACTATTTGTTTGATATGAATTGCAATTTCCGGAGAAAGGGTCAAGGGGCAATGCCCCTTGTGGGGTGTGGGGTGAAACCCCACGGTTTCCCTTACAGCTCGATGATGGAAAGCCTGTGCTCCATGGCATCTTTCACCTTCAGGAGGGCCTGCACCGCTTCTTCTTTGGTCTGGTAGGTACACAGGGGGTTCCAGCTGCTGATGCGGGTTTGCACCTGTAAGGTAGTGCCGTCAATGCGCAGGCCGCCGTAGCAGGGATAGAGCCTGGTTTTGTCGGGGCTGAGCACTTTGGTGCGCTGCCGGGGCTGAATGACCGTACCGTCCTTGAGAACAAACTGATGGCTGTGCAGCACCTCTTCCATGCCTTCGGCGCAAAAATCGCTGATGGAATCGCTTACCAGTTCCTGCAGCTTGTCTTCCATTTCTTCCCGCATATCTTCCAGTGCATCTTCCAGCATGGATTGCAGATCATCCATCATTTCGTTATCCATACTCGTTCTCCCTTACATCCTTTCGATCACGGCGGTGACCAGGGCGGCAAAGCTGTCCCGGGCTTTCAGGCCCATTTCCATCACTTCCTGATGGTTGATGGGCTGGTCCAGCACACCGGCGGCCATATTGGTGCAGCAGGAAATGCCCAGCACCTTGATGCCGGAATGGTTGGCCACGATGGTTTCGGGCACGGTGCTCATGCCCACGGCATCGCCGCCCAGCGTGCGCACCATGCGGATTTCCGCCGGGGTTTCATAGCAGGGGCCGCTCATCCAGGTGTAAACACCCTGCTGGAGCTTGAGGCCCATATCATTTGCACAGTCAAGGGCCAGCTTGCGCAGTTCCTTGTCAAAGGCATTGCTCATATCGGGGAAGCGGGGGCCGAATTCGCTGAGGTTTTTGCCGATGAGGGGATTCATGCCGGAAAGGTTCAGAAAATCGGTGATGAGCATCAGATCCCCGGGGTAGAAGGCGGTGTTCACAGCGCCGGCGGCATTGGTAACGATCAGCTTTTTCACACCCAGCTTTGCCATCACCCGGACAGGCAGGGTCACATCCTCCATGGGGTGGCCTTCATAGGCATGGAAGCGGCCGCTCATCACCAGGATACGCTTGCCGCCCTTGATACCGGTGGAAAGCACACCGGCATGGCCCTGCACGGAAACGGAGGGAAAGCCGGGGATTTCAGAGTAGGGGATGGATTTGGTGTCGGAAAGGGTATTGCCGAAGTCACCCAGGCCGCTGCCCAGAATGACGGCGATTTCCGCCGTGCCGATTTTTTCTTCAATGGCTTTTGCAGCCAGATTGATGCGTTCCATGTAGTCCATTGTTCAGCCCTCCATCTCTTTGGCAAAGGATACAGCGGGGAAGGAGGCATTGGCCCCCAGATAATCGCAGATGGTTTGTGCAATATCGGCAAAGGAAGTGCGGGTGCCGATGGAAGCCAGGCCCTTCATGCCCTTTTTCCAGCAGAGGATGGGAATGTATTCCCGGGTATGGTCGGTGCCGCGGTGGGCAGGATCACAGCCGTGATCGGCGGTGATGATGAGGAGATCATCTTCATCCATGAGGGACGTGAATTCGGGAATGCGGCTGTCGAAGTATTCCAGCGCCTTGCCGTAGCCCTGCACGTCCCTTCTGTGGCCATAGAGCGTATCAAAGTCCACAAGATTGACAAAAAGCAGGCCGTTGAAATCCTCTTTCAGATAGTCCAGCGCCGCATCGATGCAGGCAGGGTTGCCGGCGGCATGGTTGCTCCTTCGAATGCCGCGCATGGCGAAAATATCTTCGATTTTGCCCACGGCCAGGGTATCAAAGCCCTGTTCATCCAGCACGTCCAGCACGGTGGGGGCAATGGGCTCCATGGAGAAATCCCGGCGGTTGCCGGTGCGGGTGAAGGCACCGGCCTTTTCGCCGATGAAGGGACGGGCAATGACCCGGCCCACACCGTGTTCCCCCTGCAGCTGTGCCCTTGCAATGCGGCACATGTCATACAGCTTTTCCGGGGGATAGAGCTTTTCGTGGGCGGCAATCTGGAACACGCTGTCGGCGGAGGTATAGACGATGGGGTAGCCGGTGCGCAGGTGCTCTTCCCCCAGTTCATCCAGAATAGCGGTGCCGCTGGCAGGCTTGTTGCCCAGCACTTTGTTGCCGATGGCCTGTTCAAAGGCTTCAATGACATCCTGGGGGAAACCGTCGGGGTAGACGGGGAAGGGGCGGGGCAGAATGATGCCGCTCATTTCCCAGTGACCGGTGGTGGTATCCTTGCCCATGGATTTTTCCATGGCCCGGCCGTAAACACCGTTTGCATTTTCGGCTGCTTCCAAATGCAGCCCGGGCAGATGACCCAGGCCCATGCTCAGCATGTTGGGTACATGCAGGGGCATTTGTTCAGCAATATGGCCGATGGTATTGGCGCCTTCATCGCCAAAGGATGCAGCATCCGGCAGGGCACCGACGCCTGCGCTGTCCAGCACGATCAGGGTTACTTTTTTCATGGCAATACGCTCCTTTCGGGTTAAGGAACAAGGGGCTCTGCATCTTCCTGCAGGGGAGCGGTTTCCGGCGGTGCAGGGAGATCATTGAGGGAGGAAAGGCCAAAGTGTGAGAGGAAAAAATCGGTGGTGCCGTACAGCATGGGACGGCCCAGCGCTTCCTTTCTGCCCACCACCTCGATGAGATTCTTATTCACCAGAGACTGTACCGAATAATCGCATTTCACACCGCGGATGGCCTCGATTTCCAGCTTGGTGACAGGCTGGCGGTAGGCAATGACGGCCAGGGTTTCCATGGCGGACTGGGAAAGGCTTTGCTTCTGAATGGGCTGCAGAAGCCGTTCCACATAAGGTGCATAATCCGCCCGGGTGGACAGCTGAATATGGTTGCCGAACCGCTTGAGGCAGATGCCCCGGCGGTGGTAGGAATAATCGCTGTCCAGCGCATCGATGGCCTGCCAGGTTTCATCTTCCGTGATTTCCAGGGCACGCTGCAGTTCGTGCACCTCCACCGGTTCCCCGGCCACAAACAAAATAGCCTCAATCACATGGGCCAGCTCATTCATATCCATCGATCTTCATATCCCCTTCCATTGGGTTTTCGGGTGTTCTGGGCTCCAGCAGAATATCGCCGAACACCCCATCCTGCACCACTGCGGTGCGGCCAAGACGCAAAAGCTCCAGCACTGCCAGAAACAGCGTGACCACTTCATCCCTTGTGGGATGGTCGCTGAACAGTTTATCAAAATGTACCGGGCCTTTTTTCAGATGCTTGAGAATATGGGCGGTGCAGCGGGGCACGGTGTATTCATCACGGATGATGCGGCGGGCAGTTTGCACCGGCTCTTCTTCCGCATCTTCCTGAATACGGGCCATCACCCGGGCAAAGGCTGCCAGCAGGCCGTCCATGGTAAGCCCCGTCAATTCCAGGGTGGGGGGCGGCAGGGGATATTCCTCCGGCAGCTTCTGGTACATCAGCGCTGCTGCCTTTTCAAAGCCCTGCATGTCCTGGGAGATCTGCTTGAACCGCTGGTATTCTTCCAGCTGACGGATCAGCGCCGCTTCCGGGTCTTCCTCTTCCGTTTCATCCTTGGGCTTGGGAAGCAGGGAACGGCTTTTGATCTCCAGCAGGGTAGCCGCCATGGCAATAAAGGCACTGGCATCGTCCATATCCAGGTCCGTTGCATCCTGCACGGACTGGATATACTGATCCGTCACCTGAGAAACAAAGATATCCTTGATGTCGATTTTTGCCTTGCCGATCAGGAACAGCAGCATATCCAGCGGCCCTTCGAACTGATCCAGGCGCAGTGTAATGGCCATTTACAGCCCTCCGAAAATAAAAAGTAAAAGGTATACCACTTTGTCCTGCACAAAGTACATGACCGTGGACAGAAGCTTGCTGATAATGGGGGTGAATGCCAGCACCAGCATGAATACGGTGGTGATGCCCTGCATCACTTTGGCGGAAATGTGCAGCTTGCCCCGGAAGATAATATCGTTGAAAAGATGATAACCGTCCAGCGGGGGAATGGGCAGCAGGTTGAACAGTGCCAGGCTGATATTCACCAGGGAAAAGCGCATCAGGAACCGCTGGATGTACAAAAGCCATTCGTTTTCGATAAACTGTGTCAGGCCTATTCCGGCAAAGAAGGACAGGCTGTGGTCCTGCATCAGAATGACCGAATAACCGTCCTGAAAGGACAGAAAGCTTTTGTGGGTCAGATTGGTATGCTGATAAATGGCCGGATTGAAGATAAAACGCTGTACAATCGTCATCAGCACAGTGGCAAACAGGAACAGGCACAGGTTCACCGCAATGCCGGCGAAGGACACCAGAATATCATCCCGCTTGAAATTCTTGTAATTCCGGGGATTGACAGGCACCGGTTTTGCCCAGCCGATGCCAAACAAAAACATGCACACCGTACCGATGGGATCCAGATGATGCAGAGGATTGAGGCTCAGCCTGCCCAGCATCTGGGCAGTAGGGTCGCCGCATTTCATGGCCATATAGCCGTGGGCCACTTCATGCATGGTCAGGGCAATCAGCACAGCCGGGATCTGATACAGCAGGGTGATAAGGGCGTTCATATC
>JAFWYZ010000150.1 GCA_017517465.1 Clostridia bacterium
TCTCCTTTCTTATAAAACAAAAAACGCAGCGGAAGATGACATTTGCCTCCGCTGCGTTTACCGGAACGAAAAAGGACGTTGGCCCTACGCCTTTTTCCGGGTATGGCAATGGAAGCCCTTGTGCATGCACCAAGGGTTGAACGCATAGGCGTTGAAGCTGTACTTGCGAGCCATGTGCCATACCTCCTTCTTGTTTTGTGGCATAATAACACGAAAAAAAGCGTTTGTCAACAGGAAAATTTACAGGCTGTTTTCCTTGACCATCTTTTCCAGTGCGCTGATGAGGGCAATTTTGCCGTGCACATAGGTGAGCCCACCCTGAAGATACGCAGTATACGGAGCTCGGATGGGGGCATCGGCGGAAAGCTCCGTGGTGGCACCGGAAACGAAGGTGCCGGCGGCCATGATCACCTGATCGGTATAGCCGGGCATGTCCCAGGGCTCCGGCACGGCGGAAGCATCGATGGGGGACGCAGCCTGAATGCCCTGACAGAAGGCGATGAGCCTTTCCGGGGTTTCCATCTGGATGGCCTGAATGATATCCGCACGGGGAGCATCAAAGGCGGGGGTGGTTTTCATGCCCAGCAGTTCAAAGGTGCGGGCAGCCAGTACGGATGTTTTCACCGCCTGGGCTACGGTATGGGGTGCCATGAACAGGCCCTGGTAGAAGGGCTGGTAGGATGCGGCATAGCTGCCTACTTCACGGCCGATACCGGGTGCGGTGAGCCGGGCTTCAATGCGCTCGATGGCACGGGCGGTGCCCACAAGATACGCACCGGTGGGGGCCAGGCCGCCGCCGGCATTTTTGATCAGGCTGCCCACGCAAACATCGGCACCAAAGTGGGTGGGCTCGTTTTCGGTGGTGAACATGCCGTAGCAGTTATCCACCATCACAAAAATATCGGGCCGCACCTTATGAACGGCGGTGATCATCTCTTCCATTTCCCGGGGCAGCAGGGAGGCGCGCCAGGCATAGCCCCGGCTGCGCTGAATGAGCACCACTTTGGTATTGGGACGGATGGCGGAAAGGACAGCGTCCACGTCGATTTTCTGCTGATCGTCGCACATTTCCACCTGGGAATATTCCACTTTCATTTCCCGCAGGTTACCGGGGGCATTGCCCACGGTGCCGATCACCGTTTCCATGGTGTCATAGGGGGCACCGGTGGCGGACAGAAGATGATCGCCGGGGAGCAAAAGACCAAACAGGCACAGCGAAAGCGCAGCGGTGCCGCAGGCAATGGAGGGCCGCACGATGGCGCTTTCGGCCCCGAAAATGCGGGCGAAAATGCGCTCCAGCGTGTCTCTTCCGATATCGTCATAGCCATAGCCGGTGGTGGGGGCAAAATGACGGGTGGCTACATTTTCTTCATGGAAAGCATCCAGCACATACCGGGTGCAGGTCATTTCATTTTCTTCCAGACGCTTGAAAACAGGGGCACAATCCTGCTCCGCCCGGGCAATGAGGGCTTTGATATCCATGTTATTCCTCCGTAAAATCGCGGATGATGCGATTGATATGTGTTTCTGCCGGGGTATCCCAATGAAGCCATTGTATGCGCTCATCCCGTCTGAACCAGGTCATCTGCCGCTTGGCAAAATGCCGGGTACGCAGCTTGATGAGGCTGATTGCTTCATCCAGGGAAAGACGGCCGTCCAGCACCGGGAAAAGCTCCTTATACCCCAGGCCCTGCATGGCAGGATGGTCTTCGGTGATGCCCATAGCTTTCAATGCGGAAATTTCGTCAACCAGCCCCATGCGGATCATTTCATCCACCCGGGCATTGCAGCGGGCATACATGGTTTCCCGGGGAATGGCATAGGCATACAGGAAAAAGCGGTATGGTTCATCTTCCGGGGAGGGCTGAGGCTGCCGGGACAGGGGAGTGCCGCCCAGCTCATATACTTCCAATGCCCTTATCACCCTTCGAAGATCGTTATGATGCAATCTGGCAGCAGTTTCGGGATCAACTTTTTGCAGACACCGATGAACAGCACGGTTTCCTTCCGCTTCGGCCATCCGATGATAACGGGCACGGATGTTTTCATCGCTGCCCACCTGGCCAAAGGCCATGGATTGGGATAGCCCCTGCAGATAAAGCCCGGTACCGCCCACCAAAATGGGCACGGGGAGCGTGTCAAGCAGGGGCTTGGCCAATACGGTGTACTGGGAAACGGTGAAGCTGTCCTGAGGGGATACGATATCCAGCAGATGATGAGGGACCATGGCCTTTTCATCCTTTGTGGGCTTTGCGGTACCGATATCCATGTGACGGTATACCTGCATGGAATCCATACAGATGATTTCACCGGAAAGCTTCTGTGCCAGGGGCAGGGAAAGGGCTGTTTTTCCGCTGGCGGAGGGGCCGACGATGCCAATGACTTTCTTTTTCATATCAGCTCTGAATACGGCGGAAACGCTTGTCCAGCTCCGTATGGGACAGCTGCACCATCAGCGGACGGCCGTGGGGGCAGGTGGGGGTTACTTTCTGATCCAATACATCCTGAATGAGCTGCTTTACGCTGGCTTCAGGCAGCCTTTCGCCGCCCTTGACAGCATGCTTGCAGGCCATCTGGATGACACGGGAGGTACGGTCCGGCAGGGAAGCATTTCCCCCCGACAGGCTGTCCAGCGCTTCCAGAAGGCATTTTTCCGCCTGAGGCTGACCCAGCACAATGGGTACACCGCGCATCTGCAGGGTGTCATCGCCAAAGGGGGCCAGGTCAAACCCGGCATTTTCCAACGCTTCCTTGTTTTCTTCCCAGGCAGCATATTCCTGTTTGGAAAGCTTGACCGCCATGGGGATCAGCATGCTCTGGCTGGCGGGGGCGGAAGCGGTTTCACGCATGAAGCGTTCATACAAAAGACGTTCGTGAACAGCATGCTGGTCACACAGTACCAAAAGATCGCCGTATTCCATGAGGATATAGGTATTGAATGCCACACCGATGATGCGCACCTGAGGGCCGGTAAACTGCTTGGCAACGGCTGCTTCCTCCACCTGTGCAAATTCCACGTTTTCAGCGGCCATGACGGGGGTGAGAGGTTCGGCTTTCTTCTGTTCGTTCAGCTTCACGGGCTTGGGGGGCAACAGGGAAGCGCCGCTTTCACGGGCGGCAAAGGGCAGCTGGGGCCTGGCGGGAACAAAGGAAGAGACGGGAGGCTCCTTTTCCTGCACCTGCTGGGGTTTGAAGGAGGGCATGGAAGCGCCGTCTTCGGAAAAAGCAGACAGGGAAGCGGGGATGGGCTTTGCTGTCTGGGGAGCAGGCTGAATGGGAAGGGACTTTTTTACTTCCTGGGAAGGAAGGGAAGGAGATTGCTGCGGCAGCGTATCACGGACCAGGATGGGCCGGGGGGATGCGGGCTGCTCCTTTTCCTGATACAGGGAAGGGATCATGGGGGAGAGATTGGTCTTTTCCAGCGCCTCAAACACCATGGTTTCCACCGCGGTTCGAACACTCTTTTCATCGGCAAAGCGTACTTCCCATTTGTTGGGATGCACGTTCACATCGGCATTTTCATAGGGCATAGTGAGATACAGAACGCACATGGGGAAGCGGCCGATGGTGACCCGCTGACGGCAGGCGGTTTCCAAAGCGGCGGACAGGATGGGGCTTTTCATGGTGCGGCCGTTGAGGAAAAAGTGCTCATGGCTGCGGTTGCCCCGGGCCACATCGCCAACCCCTACATAGCCCTGCAGCATGATGCCGTTCATATTGGCATCCACTTTGACCAGTTGCTTCAAGGTGGATGTGCCGTACACAGCCATGATGGCGCTTTCTGTTTTGCCGTCACCGGCGCTGAAATACACCTGTTTGCCGTCGGCCATGAAACGGAAGGAAACGGAAGGATTGGAAAGGATCAGCCTGGCCATCAGTTCGCTGACGGCGGCAGTTTCGCCACCGGGCTTTTTGAGGAACTTGCGGCGGACAGGCGCGTTATAGAACAGCTCCTTCACGGTAAAGGAAGTGCCTTCAGGGCAGGCCGCTTCCCGGATATCCAGAATGACACCGCCTTCGTTTTTCACAGAATAGCCGCTGGGCTGGCCCTTCTGGCGGGTAAGGCAGGTGACCTTGGAAACGGCGGAAATGGAGGCCAGTGCTTCACCGCGGAACCCCAAAGAACGCACACCGAACAAATCTTCGGCGGTGCGGATCTTGCTGGTGGCATGGCGGGCAAAGGCCAGGCGCAGATCGTCAAAGGCGATGCCGCTGCCGTTATCGGTGACCCGGAAGGAAGCAAGGCCGCCTTCCTTGATATCCACTGTAATGGCGGTGGCACCGGCATCCATGCTGTTTTCCACCAGCTCTTTGATGGCGGCAGCAGGACGTTCCACCACTTCACCGGCGGCAATCTGGCCGATCACTTCCGGCGGCAATTGATAAATGCGGGCATTTTTCATACGTACTCCTTACAGCTTCAGCGCTTTTTCACGGAGAATGAAGAGTTTGTTGAGGGCATCCATGGGGGTCATGGCCAGCACATCCAGGGCGCGGATTTCTTCAATGAATTCCGTCTTGGCATAGTCTTCCAGGCCTACCTGTTCGTTCTTTTTCTTGTGACCTGATCCCAGGATATTCTGTCCGATGGAATTTTGCCCCTGATTAGCTACTTCCAGCCGGGCTTCGATCTGCTGGGCACGGGCCACCACGGGCCTGGGCACACCGGCAAGCCGGGCAACGTAGATGCCGAAGCTCTTGTCCGCGCCGCCGGGAATGATCTTGCGCAGGAAGATCACGTCTTCGCCGTGTTCCTTGACGGACACGCAGAAGTTTTTCACCCCTTCCAGGGTGCCTTCCAGTTCAGAAAGTTCATGGTAGTGGGTGGCAAAAAGGGTCTTGATGCCGCCGTTTTTAGGATCGCACAGATATTCCACGGCGCTCCAGGCGATGGACAGGCCGTCGAAGGTGGAGGTGCCGCGGCCAATTTCATCCAGAATGACCAGGGACTGGTGGGTTGCGTTGCGAAGGATATAGGCCATTTCGCTCATTTCCACCATGAAGGTGGATTGACCGGTGGCCAGATCGTCGGACGCGCCGATACGGGTGAAAATGCAGTCCACCAGCGCAATTTCGGCACTCTGGGCAGGCACAAAGGAACCGATATGGGCCATCAGCACGATCAGGGCTACCTGGCGCATATAGGTGCTTTTGCCGGCCATGTTGGGGCCGGTAATGATCTGCATACGGTTTTCGGCATTGTCCATATAGGTATCGTTGGGAACAAAGCCTTCGTCGGTCATGGCCGCTTCCACCACGGGGTGGCGGCCTTCCTTGATATCAACGACACCATCCTCACGGATGACGGGGCAAACATAGTTATTCTGCCGTGCCACATTGGCAAGGGACAAAAGGGCATCCAATGTTTTGTAGGCGGTGGCAGTGGATTGCAGCCGTGCGATCTGCCGGCTGATTTCATCACGGATGTCGTTGAACAGAGCGGTTTCCAGACGGGCGGCCTGTTCCTGGGCACCGGTGAGCTTTTGCTCGATGACATGCAATTCTTCCGTGGTGTAGCGCTCGGCGTTGGCCAGGGTCTGGCGGCGGTTATAGCGCAGGGGCACCAGATGGAAGAAGGATTTGGTAACTTCGATGTAATAGCCGAAGACACGGTTATACTGGATTTTCAGGTTTTTGATGCCCGTTTCTTCGCGTTCCTTGGCTTCCAGCTGCATGAGCCAGTTTTTGCCTTCGGTGGAAGCGAGGCGCAGTTCGTCCAATTCGGCATTATAGCCGGCGCGGATCACACCGCCGTCGGACAGAAGCAGGGGGGCATCGGGGGAAATGGCACGGCGGAGAAGGTCTGTCAGTTCCGGCATGGGGTCCAGCAGGGTATGGAGGAAAGACAGCGCATCGCCGTCCATTTCGGACAGGAGGGACAGAATATCCGGAGCTGCTTCCAGAGAACGCAGTAAGGACAGGCAATCCCTGCCGTTGAGGGAACGATAGGACACCTTGGAAAGGAGACGCTCCATATCGTAAACCAGGGACAGCTTTTCGCGCAGAGACTGGCAGATGACCGGATTTTCGTACAGGGCACGGACAGCGCTGAGACGGGCTTCGATCTTTTCACGGTTCATCAGGGGCTTTTCCACCCAGGCACGAAGCAAACGGCCGCCCATGGCGGTGACGGTCTGGTCCAGCACGGAAAGGAGGGAACCCTTGGCGGAACGGTTGCGGATAGTTTCCGTCAGTTCCAGATTTCGGCGGGTGGAAACATCCAAAGGCATGGTGGCCCCTTTTTCTACCATCTGCAGCTTGGTGATATGCTGAAGAGAATTTTTCTGGGTTTCCCACAGATAGCGCATCAAAGCACCGGCGGCACAGGCGGCCACGCTCTGGGTTTTGTCGATACCGAGGGCTAGCAGGTTATTGACGGAAAAATGCTCGAACAATGCCTGCTGAGCCTTGGCAGACTGGAAAGCGGAAGCACTGTACAGATGGGGGCGGACAGGGCTGATGGGCAGCAGCTGCTCCACGTCGGACGTGATCACTTCACCTGGGTTCATGGACAGCAGCACGGCACGGACAGCGCTTTCCTCAAAGGGCATTTGCTGGGCATAGAATTCGCCGGTGGAAACATCGCACCAGGAAAGGCCGCAGCGCTTGCCCTGAACGGAAACAGAGCAGAGGAAATTGTTCCGTCTTTCGCCGATGACGGTGCTGTCGGTCAGGGTACCGGGGGTGATGATCCGGATGATATCACGCTCCACCAGCCCCTTGGCCAGGGCAGGATCCTGCATCTGTTCACCGATGGCCACCCGATACCCCTTTTCCACCAGCCGGGATACATAGGTATCAATGGCATGGTGGGGCACACCGCACATGGGGGCGCGCTCCGCCAGGCCGCATTCCTTGCCCGTCAGGGTAAGCTCCAGTTCGCGGCTGGTGGTGATGGCATCATCAAAAAACATCTCATAAAAATCGCCCACCCGGAAGAAAAGCAGGGTGTCGGGATTTTGTTCTTTGAGACGCATGTATTGCTGCATCATGGGGGAAAGGGTAGCCATAGGTGTGATGCTCCTTCAGTAATAAATTAATGGTGGCAGTGGCCGCCGCAGGAATGGCAATCGCCGCTGCAGGAGGATTCGGGAGAGAGAACCTTGGACAGCTCCGCATTGACGGCGGCCATCATGTCGGTGAAGCCTTTGCGGGCCTTCTGCATGGCCTGGGCCATGGGCAGCTGCTGCATTTCCTGCTGAAGCTTTTTCATCTGTTCGTCAATCTGGGCCATGCGTTCAAAATCGGGCTGTTCTTTGGCGGTGCAGGCTTCGATTTCCTGGTGCAGTTCTTCGTACTTGCCAAAGGCTTCGGCCATGGCTTCATCCTGAGAAGCGGCGTCTTCGGTGGCGCGCATGACGATAAATTCCTGAGAAGAGGCGATGGCCAGGGCCAGTTCCTTTGCTTTTTCCATAACGTTCTGATCCATGTTTATCATTCTCCTTTTACAATTTCGCCGCGCAGGGTGGTTTTGCTGGCGGCAGTTATCTGAACAGGCACGATGGTGCCGATCAAATCTTTGGTTCCCCGGAAGTTGACGGAAATATTCCGTTCGCTCTTGCCGGTCAATTCCGTTTCATCCCGGCGGGCATTGCCGGATACCAGCACATTCACCCGGGTGCCGATGAGGGAATTGAAAATTTCGGACGTGATCTGATCCTGCTGCCGGATCAGCTTTTCAATGCGGCGGGAAGATACTTCCGGATCGATCTGGCCGGGCAGCGTGGCAGCCTTTGTGCCCACCCGGGGGGAATAGATGAAGGTGAAGGCACTGTCCCACCGCACTTCGCTGGAAAGGGCCAGGGTGTCTTCAAATTCTTCTTCCGTTTCGCCGGGGAAAGACACGATCAGGTCGGTGGAGAGGCCGATGTCGGGCACCGCAGCACGCAGCTTGCGTACCCGATCCAGATAGTTTTCCCGGGTATAGCGACGGTTCATCATTTCCAGAATGCGGTTGTTGCCGGATTGCACCGGCAGATGGAAATGGTGGCA
>JAFWYZ010000151.1 GCA_017517465.1 Clostridia bacterium
GTGGATGAGAAGCTCATGGATCATTCCCCACAATGCGCACTTCGTTTTCCATCTGCACACCGAATTTTTCCATCACCGTATCCTGCACCAGTTTCATCAGCTGCAGAAAATCGGAAGCTGTGGCATTGCCGGTATTGATCAGAAAACCTGCGTGCTTTTCGCTCACCTGAGCACCGCCCACAGATACGCCCTTCAATTGGCTCTGTTCGATCAGCGCCCCGGCAAAATATCCGGCGGGCCGCTTGAAAAAGGAGCCTGCACTGGGGTATTCCAATGGCTGCTTATCCCTGCGCCGCTTGGCAAAATCCCGCATTTTTTCTTCAATTTCGGCCTGATCGCCCTTTTCCAGACGGAACGCCGCACCAAGGATCAGCCCCTCCACATCCATGGCCAGGCTATGGCGGTAGCGGAATGCCATTTCTTCCACAGGTACATCCATCACCTTTTCGCCGTCAAACAGCCGCACGTACTTTACCACCTGGCTCATTTCCCCGCCGTAGGCACCGGCATTCATATACACGCCGCCCCCTACGCTGCCGGGAATACCCTGGGCGAATTCCAGGCCTGTCAGGCTGTATTCACAGGCAGTTCTGGCCAGCACGCTCATCAGCGCGCCGCTTTGGGCATACAGCCCGTCTTCCGTCCGTTCGATCCGGCCAAATTCCTTGCCCATCCGCAGCACAGCACCCCGGAAACCGCCGTCTTTCACCAGCAGATTGCTGCCGTTGCCCAGCACCAGGCAAGGAATAGCATTTTCTTTCAGAAAGCGCAGCACACCGCAGAAAGTATCTTCTTCTTCCGCCGTCAGTAAATAATCCGCCTTGCCACCCACCCGCAGCGTGGTGTACGGGGCCAGGGGAATATCCTTTTGTATCACAAGATCAGGATACTTTTTTTGCAGCAGTTCCATTTTTTCCACAGGTATTTACGCTCCTTGCTATTTTATATCATACCAAATCATTTTCCGTTTTTCAAGCAGAAAACGCCACAATTTGTACATTATGGCGTAAATTTTTCTGTTTTTTACATATTTACACGGTGGGATAGCTCATCAGCGCTTCATCGGTATCCAGCACCAGGTCGTGCCCATCCGCCGGCAGCAGCACCGTTTCACCGGCCTGCAGCTGCATTTCACCGCTTTCCCAGAACAGCCTGGAGGGCTTCAGCGCCGTCAGGATAGCAAACCGACGTTCATCCCTTTGGATCACACCCTGATAGTGTTTGAATTTTTCCAGAGAAAAATACTTTTCATTCAGCAATTTTTCTCTGCCGGGTTCTATTTCCGTGCCCACAGCCTTTTCCAGCTGAGCAGAAAGATCCGTCACGGCCACCGCCTTTTCAATGTGCAATTCCCGCTTCTTTCCTTCCTTGTCCGTCCGCTCCCAATCGTAGAAGCGGTAGGTCACGTCAGAAGACTGCTGGATTTCATACAGCACAATGCCGCCGCCAATGGCATGCACCATCCCGGCAGGAATGAAATAAGTATCCCCGGCCTGCACCTTCACCCGGCGCAGGTCCTGTTCCACGTCTTTCCCAGCCAGGGAATGGGCCATCAATTGTTCTTTAGTCAGCCCGGCATGCACCCCATACACCAGCTCCGCTCCCGGATCCGCATAGAGGATATACCACGCTTCCGTCTTCCCCAATTTATTTTCCACCCGGGCAGCATATGCATCATCCGGATGTACCTGCACGCTCAGGGTATCCTTGGCATCCAGCAGTTTCAACAGCAGCGGGAACGGGCCCTTCACATGGGTGCCCACCAGCGCTTCGCCGTATTTTTCAATCAGCTCAGGCAGGGTGTTGCCCTGTTCATCCCGGCTTTCCAGACCGGGGATGGCGCTCACTTCCAGCCCTTCGCCGGTGCGTTCATCCGGAATATCCTTGCCGAAAATCAGCTGCAGCCGGTCACCGCCCCAGGGGGTCATGGCGCCGTAGCGGTAAGCAGGGTTCATACGAATGGGATTGAGGGGCATCTTATTTTCCTCCTTCTTCAGCGATAAACCGCCAAGGGACATTTTTCCAGTATTCTCCGGCATAATCGATTCCCACCCGGGGAAGTGTGCGAATGTTGGGCCTGAACCCGTCATCCTCCAGCCAGATTTCATCACTGCAGGGTAAATACAGGCCGTTTTGCCGGCGGGTGACAGAAAAGGCTTTCGTCCATTTCCCCGGTCCGTCCAGCGGCTTTTCCAAAGCCCGGATCAGCACCGCCTGGGGATCGTTTTCCTTGCCGGTGACGATATTGAAAAGCTCATGTATTCCGTAAATCAGGTATATATAGGCGTGACCGCCCTGACGGTACATCATTTCCGTCCGGGCGGTTCTTCCTTTGCTGGCATGGCAGGCCTTGTCTTCTTCACCGCGATAGGCTTCCGTTTCCAGGATCCTGGCAGACAAAACCCTGCCATCGGGCAACCTTCTGCAGATGCGCATCCCCACCATCTGCTGCGCCGCATCCAGCACATCCTGTTCAAAAAACGTTTTGTCCGGCCGCATTATTTGCCTGCCAGACGTACAATGGCCCTGGCAATGATCCGGGTGCTTTCAAACATGGAATGCAGGGTCAAAAATTCATCCGCCTGATGGGCCATTTCCACTTCACCCGGGAACTGGGCACCAAAGGCCACACCTTCTTCCATGCTCTGGGCATAGGTGCCGCCGCCGATGGCAATGGTCTTCTTTTCAAAGCCGGTCACTTCGTGATAGGCTTCCAGCAGTTCCTTCACCAGGGGGGTGTCTTCGCTGACAAAATGCGGCGGACGGCTGTGCAGGTTCACCACTTCGCAGTCGGGCATGGCAGTTTTCATCAGGGTGAATGCCGGCTCCAGGTTAAACAGCACGGGATAGCGGATATCCATCACCGCAGAAATATATTCGCCTTCGGTGCGCACCATGTCCATGGAGCAGGTCAGCTTGCCGCTGATCTTATCTTCCATGGCGATGCCCAGGTTTTCGGCATAGCAGGTCATGCCGATTTTATCCGCCAGGGTTTCCACGATGCCCTTGGCACCCAGGGCTTTCAGCACCAGCATCATCTGGCCAATGGCATTGCGGCCATGTTCCGGCATGGCGGCATGGCCGTTGATGCCCACGGTGTCAATGCGCACAGCACCGTTTTCCATCTTTGCTTCCACGGGCCAGTCCCACTGGGCATCGTTGATTTTCTTTACCAGCGCTTCGTCCCCTTCCACCAGCGCGGTGGCAAGGCCGGGCACCACATTGGGCCGCTCACCTACGTTCATTTCCAGCACCTTCAGGCCATCCTGCCTGCCCTTGATCATCAGGTGGCAGCCACCCTTTTCAATGTTGATCACCGGGTATTCCGCATCGGGGCTGAAGCCGGAGCGGGGCATGGTGGCATGGGCCTTGTAATAAGCCATATCCTCGCTGCCGCATTCTTCGTCGCAGCCCAGAATCAGCCGCACCTTGCGCTTGAGGGGAATGCCCGCATCCTTTACCGCTTTCATGGCATACAGGGCAGAGATGGCAGGGCCCTTGTCGTCACTGGTGCCGCGGCCGTAAATCTTACCGTCCTTCACTTCGCCGCCAAAGGGATCCACCGTCCAGCCATCCCCCACCGGCACCACGTCCAGATGGGCCAGAATGGCCAGGGCTTCATAATCGTCTCCTTCACCCAGGTCCGCATGGCCGGCATAGCCGTCAATGATCTGGGTGGCAAAGCCCATCTTTGCACAATCCGCCATGGCGGTATCCAGCGCCTTGCGGTTTTCCACACCGAAGGGAGCACCGGGGGCAGCATCGCCCTTCACGCTGGGGATGCGGATCCATTTTTGCAGGGTTTCCACCATTTCCTGCTGATAGGAAAGGATCAGTTCGTCAATTTTCTTCATCATTGCTTTATTCCTCCAAGGCTTTCGCCATTCGTTTGATACCTTCCAGCACCCAGGCAGAGGGGCAGCCGAAGTTGATGCGCATGAACCCTTCCCCTTCAGTTCCGAAGAACGTGCCGCCTGTGAGGGCCACACCCTGCTTCTTAAACATTTCCGCCAGTTCATCGCAGGTCTTGCCGTATGCACGCAGATCGATCCAGCCAAGATAAGTGGCGGAAATGGGGGCCAGACGGGCCTTGGGCAAATATTCCTTCACCCACTTGTCCAGCAGTTTTCTGTTTTCATCCAGGTATGCCATCAGCCCCTGCAGCCATTCATCCCCCTCGTTATAGGCGGCCATGGTGGCTGCCAGGGCCATGGTGTTGCCGCTGGTGACGCCGTTGCGGTTGAGCACATTTTCCGTTTTTTTGCGCAGCGCCTCATCCTTGCAAACAAGCTGTGCCTGCTGAAGCCCGGCCACGTTGAAGGTTTTGCTGGCGGCAAACAGGGCCACCACGTTCTTTTCCTTCACATGGAGGATGGACGTGAATGCATCCGGCTGGTACACAAAATCCGCATGGATTTCATCGCTGACCAGCACCACGCTGTATTTTTCACACAGTGCTGCCAGAGCAGCAATTTCTTCTTTCTTCCAGCACCGGGAAGCAGGGTTGTGAGGATTGCACAAAAGCACCAGCTTCGCCCCATCCTGCAAGGCTTTTTCCATCCCGGCAAGGTTCATATCATAGCCGCCGTCTTCCCGTTCGATCAGCGGAACACTCACCAGTTCCCGCTCATTGCAGTTGACGGACATGGCAAAGGGGCCGTAGCAGGGGGTAAAGATGGCCACCTGATCCCCTTTTTCGGAAAAGGCCTGCACGCAGGTTTTCAGCCCCGTTACCACACAGGGCAGCCGCAGCATTTCTTCTTCACGGATCTTCAGCCGGTGATGCCGTTCCATATAGCCGATGAACGCATCGCTGTACGCTTTTTCATCGGTATTATAGCCGTAGCAGGGGTGCTGCGCCCTTTCCAGCATGGCCCTTTGGATGCCTTCGGCACAGGCAAAATCCATATCCGCCACCCAAAGAGGCAGGGTATCTTCGTTCAGAAAATCGGCATCCCATTTTTCACAGCCGGTATTTCTTCTTTCCAGACCCCGATCAAAAAATGCCCGGTCATACTTCATCGGTCTTTCCTCCCTTGCAGCAGATCACCCAGAATCCGCCGCTTTTATCGATGGTTTCCACCTGATCAAAGATCGTTTTCAGATATTTCAGGGCCGATTCCGCCCCCTGCTGCTTGCGGATGACAATATACAGCGCCCCATCTTCCTCCAATGCTTTGGCGCTCTGGGCAAACAGGCTGTAAATCACCTGTTTTCCGGCCCGAATGGGCGGGTTGGTGATGATGAAGCGGAATGCGCCTTCCACGTTTTCCAGCCCGTTGCTGAGCACCGTTTCCGCCCTGACACCGTTCTTTTTAGCATTCTCCTGTGCCAGGCCCAGGGCACGCTCATTGACATCGCACATCACGATCTGGGTTTCGGGATACTTTTTCCCCACGCTTACGCCCACGCAGCCCCAGCCGCAGCCAAGGTCCAGCACCCGGCCTGTCATATGATCCGGCAATGCCTTCAGCAGCACCTCGGTGCCAAAGTCCACTTCCCCCCGGGAAAAGACCCCGGCATCGGTCATGAAATTCACCGTTTCCCCCCGATACACAAAGGTGCAGGGGGCATATCGGTGTGCGCTTTCGGGGCTTGTGGTGTAATAATGATCACTCATTTTGCTTTTCCGGCTGCAGCATACAGGGCAGCCGTCTCCTTTTCCGTCAGTTCCCGGTATTCTCCGGGCTGCATCTGTTCATCCAATATCAGGCTGCCAAAGGAACAGCGGTGCAATGCCAGCACCTTTCTTCCCCTGGCGCCGAACATACGTTTTACCTGATGGTATTTTCCCTCCTGCACCGTCACCCGGTACAGCCTTTCATCCGCTTTTTCCAATCTGGCCGGAAGTGCGGTAAAATCCTTCAGCTCGATCCCTTCGGCAAATGCCCGTTCGTCCTCTTCCGTCATTTCCCCATCCAATGCAGCCAGGTATACCTTGTCCACATGGTATTTGGGGCTGATCAGGCGATGGGCCAGGTCTCCGTCCGTAGTCAGAAGCAAAAGTCCGGTGGTATCCTTGTCCAGCCTGCCCACCGGCATGCAGCCCAGGCTGCGGTATTGCTGGGGCAGGATATCCATCACCGTTTTCTGGCGCTGATCCTCTGCCGCCGTCAGTATCCCGCCGGGCTTATACAGCATCAGGCATCTTTCCGTACGGGTATCGATTTCCTTTCCGTCCAGCGTCACCCGGGCACCGTCCGGCACATGCACAGCCATGTCCCGGCACACGTTTCCATTTACCTGCACCCTGCCCTTTTTGATCATATCCCGGCACTGGCTGCGGCTGGAAAAGCCCAGGTTGGACAGCAGTTTATCCAAACGCATCTGTTATCCCTCAGCCGATTTTCCGTACAGTTTTTGCCGTGCGCATTTTCCGCCATGCATGCAGGGGCACATAGATCAGCGCATATCCGCCAGCCAGCTGAAGAATCTGTTCCTGGGGCAGGGGCTTTTTCAGCATATCCAGCAAAAGCTGCAAAATCATCATCATATTGCCGCCGGCCATAGACAGCTGTTGATAGAAATACGGAACCAGCACAATACCGAAAACAGCCAGGCCCGGCAGGGCAATCACAAAGTTGCTCACCGTCAGCCAAAGCAGCCTGCCCCTTCCGTTACGGCGGATATCGCGAGTGGCCCGGATCAACTCGCCGGTGGTTTTTCCTGCGGAATCATACACATACTCCATAGGCAGATCTCTTCTCCAGCCCAGCACGGCAATCACAAGCAGTACTGCCAGCACAATCAGATAGCCAAGCAACCCCGTATCCACGGAGGCCTCTTTCCCCACCAGCACGGAAAACTTCTGCAAAAACTGGCCCACTTTATTGAAAGGCTGGGTGTAGAACAGATGCAGGAAATAGCCCACCAGCCCAAAGAAAGGCAGCGAAAACACACTGCCCCGCAGGAAACGCAGGCAACCCTGCCACAGCCGCTTGAAGTAGGAAGCCGTTGCAATTCCCTGGCTTTTTCCTCTCATCAGCTTACCAATGATAAAGCGCAGGGGCATCAGCAGCAAAAGCAGCACCGCACCGGCAGCAATGCCCATCACTACAGTGTCCTTTCCCGTCAGGGCAAAATACAAAAGCAGCATAAATGCCAGCCGCAGCACAGCCTGCAGAATGATCAGTCCCAAACACTTGATTCTATTCATGTAAGCCTCCAAATTATCGTTTTGATCATACCTTTCTTCATTATACAGTAAACTCCCTTTTTTGACAAGTGAAACAACCGTAAAAACCCTTCCCATTTGACAAACAGGGAAAAAAAGCGTATCATGCATTTTGGGAAGGTATTGACCCAAAAACAAGCAATATTTCATCATAAAGGATGGATGTAAAAATGAGCGAACAGAACATGAATCCCACTTTTATCATCAAGCTGGAAAACGGCGGCGAAATGACCGGCGAACTTTATCCCGAATTTGCGCCACAGTCCGTTGGCAATTTTGCCACCCTGGCCAATAAAGGCTTTTATGACGGGCTGATTTTCCACCGTGTCATCCCCGGCTTTATGATTCAGGGCGGTTGCCCCAAGGGCATCGGCATCGGCGGCCCCGGCTATTCCATCAAGGGTGAATTTGCCCAGAACGGTGTGAATAACCCCCTCAAGCACACCTACGGTGTCCTGTCCATGGCCCGCTCCATGATGCCTGACTCTGCCGGCAGCCAGTTCTTCATCATGACCAGCAATTCCCCCCATCTGGACGGTGCTTATGCAGCCTTCGGCAAGGTGCTCACCGGCATGGAATTTGCCGATCAGATCGTTTCCGTCAAGCGCGATTTCCGCGATAAGCCCCTGGAAGATCAGCGCATTGCCTCCATCCGTGTGGATACCAAGGGCAAGTGCTATCCCTTCGATCAGTTATGAGAACCGAAAACGCACCCGGCACCCCCTGCACCCTGCGCATAGCAGGCAGGGATTATACCATCACCGGCACCGATTCCCACGAGCATGTGCGCCGTGCAGCCGTTTATGCGGACAGGCGCATTTCGGAAACGGCATCCGGCGGTTTTCTCAACCGTGAAAATGCCGCCGTCATCACTGCGCTGTATATGGCAGACGAGCTGCTTACCGCTCAGGATGACAACACCCGTCTTCGCCGGGAACTGATGCTGGCCAGACAGGAATTACAGCAAATCAAAAATGCCAGATAAATTTGAGCTTCTTGCCCCTGCGGGCAGCATGGATGCGCTGAAAGCCGCCTATGCAAACGGTGCGGACGCAGTCTATTTGGGTGCGGCCGCATTTGGTGCGCGCGCAAGTGCGGGTTTTGACCGGGAAAGCCTGGAAAAGGCCATGCATATTGCCCACCTGCACGGCAAGAAGATCTATGTGACTGTCAACATTCTGGTCACCGACCCCGAAATGGAAGAGGTGCGCAAAACCCTCTCCCTCCTTCGGGACCTGCGTGCCGACGGGGTCATATTGCAGGACCTGGGGCTGATGAAAATCTGCCGGGAAGAATTCCCTTCCCTGCCCGTTCATGCCAGCACCCAGATGGCCCTGCATAATGCTGCCGGTGCGGAATTTGTCAAAAGCCTTGGAGCCAGGCGGATTGTGCTGGCCCGGGAATGCACGCTCCATGATATGCGCATGGCCGCCGATACCGGCCTTGAGGTTGAGGCCTTCTGTCACGGGGCTATGTGCGTTTCCGTCAGCGGCCAATGCCTGTTTTCCTCCATGATCGGCGGCAGAAGCGGCAACCGCGGCCGCTGTGCCCAGCCCTGCCGGCTGAATTATGCCTATCAGGGCAAAGAAGGTGCATGGCTGTCCCCCCGGGATCTGTGTGCCCTCAATCACATCAGGGATATGTGCCTTGCCGGTGTCCATTCCTTCAAAATTGAAGGCCGGCTCAAACGGCCGGAATATGTGGCAGAGGTCACCTCCATTTACCGGAAAGCGCTGGATCAGGTGCTTTCGGGGTCTTTTGCGTTCGCTTCGGAAGAAGAAGAAATGCGGCTCAAGCAGATCTTTTCCCGGGGCGGTTTTACCACAGGTTACATCGGCGGTGCCGAAGATGCCGGCATCATCTACGAAAAGCGGGTCACGCCGGAAGGGCTGCCGCTGGGCACGGTCAAAAGTGTGTACAAAAAAGGCGGCGCGCTGCTGGCCGATGTTTTGCTGCAGAAAAAGCTGCATAACGGAGACGGCCTGGAAATCGCGGCACAGCCCCTGCGCTATGCCGGGCCTGATGTGGAAAAAGGAAAAACCGCCACCCTGCGCCTGCGTGACAGCGTAAAAACTGGCGAAAGTGTGCGCTGCACCGATGACGAAAGCCAGCTGGCAAGGGCCAGGACCACCTATGAAGACAATGCCTTCAACGCAGCCCTGCCCATTCCCTTTGACGCTTATCTGTATGCCATGCCCGGCCAGCCCATCACCGCCTGCTTTACCGACGGTGAAAATGCCGCTTATGTCAACGGGGACATCTGCCAGCAGAGCCAGTCCAGGCCCCTCACGGAAGATGCTGTTCGCCGCTCCTTTGAAAAATGCGGCGGCACCCCCTTTGTGCTGAGGGATTTGCATACCGAAACAGAGAGTGCCTTTTTCCCCGTGTCTCTTCTCAATGCTATCCGCAGGGAGGGCCTTGAAAAACTGACACAGGAGCGCATCCTGAATCATCCTGTGGAAAGCAGCGAACCCGGCTGCTATCCCCTGCCCGAAAAATGGTTTTCCCATCCCCGGCTGCTGGTTTCCACTCCTCATTTTTCCGATCTTCAGCCCCTGCTTGATAACGGCGCCGATGCCGTCATTTTTGCACCCACGGACTATACCAAAGCTTCTCTTTTGCCCCATCTGGAACATTTCCCCGAACGTGCCTATCTGCAGCTGCCTGTTCAATGCAACGACCGGACACTGCATTTCCTGCACAGCATCACCCAGGAAAAGCAGATCCCTGTGGTGCTGTCCAGCCCCGGGCAAATGGGCCTGAAATGGAAAGAGGCGCTGTGCGGCGAGGGCATTCCGGTGATGAACAGCGAAGCCGTGAAGCTGCTGTCCCATCTGGGCTTTTTGGGGTGCACCTTTTCCCGGGAGATGAAGGGGGATCTGGCAAAAGCCATGCCCCTGCACCAGACAGAATGCATCCTGCCCGTGTACGGCCGCACCCGGCTGATGGTGCTGAACCACTGCCCCATGCGCACGCGGATGGGCATGAAGCAAAACCGGCATCTGTGCACCCTGTGCAAGGAAGGCCGCGGCGCCGCCGGCACTTTCATGACCGACCGGATGGGGGCATCCTATCCCCTTTTGCCCGTTCACCTTCCTGAAACATGCCTGGTGCAGCTGCATGCCGCTGTTCCTCTGAACCTTTCCGACAAGGCAAACAGCCATAGCGCCTGTTCCTGGCTGATCGCCTTCACCACCGAAACCGAACCAGAAAGGCTGCAGGTGCTGCGCCATTTTGCTGCCCTGAAAAAGGGGGAATCTCCCCTTCCGCTGCTGCAAAAAGGCACATTGGGAAGATATCCGGACGGTGTTTTGTGAACGGGCTGTAAACCTGTGTGAACAGAATTTGAATATCCTTTTGTTTTTCTTGAATACACAAAAGAAGAAAATGTATACTATCCCATGGAAGGAGCCATAGATCATGAACGAACGCGCCCTTCGTGTATTGGAATTTACAAAAATCCGGGACATGCTGTCTGCCTTTGCCCTGTCCGATGCAGGGAAGGAAAAATGCCAGGCCCTGGTTCCCTATGCCGATTTTGCCGAGGTGAACCGTGCACTGGATGAAACGGAAGAAGCGGTGGTGTGCCTGTCCTTTCTGGGCGGTCATCCCCTGTCCTCCTTTGACGATGTATCCGAATACATTTCCCTGGCCCAGAAAGGGGCCACCCTGTCCCCCAAGGCACTGCTGACGGTAGCCCAGTCCCTGCGCGCTGCCCGCACTGCCCGGTCCGCCCTGGTGACCGAAAAGGAAAACACGCCCCTGATCACCGCCATGGCTTCCCGGCTGCAGCTTCTGCGCAATCTGGAAACGGATATTTCCGAATCCATCCTCAGCGAAGAAGAAATATCCGACCATGCCAGCCCTGCCCTGGCGGATATCCGCCGGCATATCCGGGCCGCCAACAGCCGCATCCGTGAAAAGCTGAATGCCATGGCCCACGGTGCAGGCTATTCCAAGTATCTGATGGAATCCATTGTCACCGTTCGTAACGGGCGCTTTGTGCTGCCCGTCAAGGCCGAACACCGGGCCAACGTGCCCGGCCTTGTGCATGACCAGTCCGCTTCCGGCGCCACCCTTTTCATCGAGCCCATGGCTGTGGTGGAAATGGGCAATGACCTGAAAGAATGGCACGGCAAGGAACGGGATGAAATCGAGCGCATCCTCTCTGCCCTGTCCGGTCAGGTGGGCGAAAACGGCGGGCTGATCCTGGGCAATCAGGATATCCTGATCCACCTCGATTTTGCCTTTGCCAAGGGCATGCTCAGCCGGGAGCTCTCCTGTGTGCGCCCCAAGATGAACGATCAAGGCAAGGTAAACCTGATCCGGGTGCGGCACCCCCTCATCGATAAAGAAAAAGTGGTGCCCTGCAGCCTGTGGCTGGGGGATCAGTTCACCACCCTCATCATCACCGGCCCCAACACCGGCGGTAAAACCGTCACCCTCAAAACCCTGGGGCTGATGACCCTCATGGCCCAGAGCGGCCTGCACGTGCCCGGCAACCTGGGAACCGAGCTTTCCACCTTCGACCAGGTGTATGCCGATATCGGTGACGAACAGTCCATCGAGCAGAGCCTTTCCACCTTCTCTTCCCACATGACCAACATCGTTTCCATCATGGAAAGCGTCACCCCCCGGGATCTGGTGCTCTTTGACGAACTGGGTGCCGGCACCGACCCCACCGAAGGCGCTGCCCTGGCCCAGGTGATCCTCAATGCGCTGCTGAAGCTGCAGGTGCGCTCCATGGCCACCACCCACTACAGCGAACTGAAGGCCTATGCCCTGTCCACCAAGGGGGTGGAAAATGCCAGCGTGGAATTTGACGTATCCACCCTTCGGCCCACCTACCGCCTGTCCATCGGCGTGCCCGGAAAATCCAATGCCTTTGAGATCAGCCGTCGGCTTGGCCTGCCCGAATACCTGATCGACGAAGCCAAGGAACTGCTTTCCCACGATACCATCCGTTTTGAAGACGTGATCGCCAATGCGGAATACCACCGTCAGGTGGCAGAAAAGGAACGGGAGCTGGCCGAACAGGCCCGGCAGGAAACGGTGCAGCTGCGCAACGAAGCAGAAAAGCTGTACCGGGATATGGAAGAAAGAAA
>JAFWYZ010000152.1 GCA_017517465.1 Clostridia bacterium
GGAAACGCTGATTGAAAAAGGCTACGAAGTGTCAGAGATAGTTTCTCCGATGCCTCAGATTCAATTCTTCTTTGCCAAAGACCCCGCAGGTGTTACTATTCAGTTTATGTAACACTGGTCAGCAAATCCCAATTTATCGAGCAGCCACAGATCACAGGAGGGTGCAATTATACGCACCGTTCCAGTGCATTGCGTTCATTGGGCTGCAAAAGCAAATGAGCATCCGATATGATCGTCGGATGCTCGTTTGTTCGTTGCAGGATATATTGATTCTTAAGAAACCTCCCGCCAGGCTCGTTTTCTTATGCTGTGATTACCAGTCCAGATCCACTTCTTTATAAGCAAAAGCTTCCACAGACTGCAGCTTCACACCGTTGGTGTTGAAATATTCAATGAATTCTTCCGGAATTTCACGGCTCACATAGATATCAGACCCGGCAGGAATACCCACATCGAAGCAGCTCTTGTCGTCAATGTAAACAATCCTGCCGTCATTATCCAGCAGCGCCATCGCTACTTCAACGTCATACAGCACTTCGTCCGTATCGTTGGAAACAAGGGCCACCATGTAGTTGCCCACGGTCCAGCCTTCATCCACGTTCAGCAGCATTTCTGCATCTGCAGGATAGCGCACATCTTCGCTGTACACATTGTCGTTTTGGGTGACGGTCAGCTGATAGGCGGCAGGGGTGGCTTCGCCCACATCTGCATAGATCTTCACAAAGGTGGATTCACCGGGCTTGAGGAAACGGGCAAACGTATCGCCGTAATCCCGGCTGGCAATTTCGGCACCGGCTTCATCCAGCACCGTCAGTTTGCATTCATCAATGCGCAAAGCAGCATCGCCGGTGTTCTGCACCTTGGCAAACACATAATAATAGTTGCTGTAGCCCTTCACAAACATGCCGTTTTCGGAAACCACTTCCAGCTTGCCGGCACCGGCAGCCACTTCTTCTCCGCCTTCGTTGCCTTCGTCATCCAGGCCTTCCATACCGCCGATCAGCGCCAGGAAAGCGGCCATCTGTTCATCTTCGCTCATTTCGGTGCTTTCGCTTTCAGCGCCGGCGCGGGTGAAGGTGAGGGCCGTATCGTTTTCCATGATGGTGAGCACGTCGTTTTCAATGGTGGCATCGGCAAAATCGCCGCCGTCCATGGAAATCTTACCGTCAGCCAGCTCATAATTGCCTTCCATGTTTTCTTCCTGGCCCAGGAAGCTCGTCTTCATGGCATAGGTGCCTTCTGCGGTGAATTCCATGGTGCACTTCATCATGGACAGGAAAGGCTTCATGGTTTCGATGGTTTCTTCATCCTCGCCCATCATGTTCAGAATGGCATTCATGTCCATGTTCCACACGCCCACGATGTCCGCCTGACTCACGGAAGCAAAGGCGGTGCCGCAAAGCCCCAGCATCATGGCCAGCGCCAGCACAACAGACAATACTTTTTTCATCATTCCATATCCTCCTCAGTTTTGAGTTAAATAATCCGTTACCTTCGGAGCGTACCACATACACACAGGCGGTGCAAGTTTTTCTTTTGTTTTTCACCTTTATGCAGGCCTGAAGGCATCCTTGCCATGCTTGCAGATGGGGCATACAAAATCATCCGGCACTTCTTCCCCTTCGTGCACATAGCCGCAGACTTCGCACACCCAGCTCTTTTTCTTTGCAGGAGCAGGCTTGGGCTTGATATCCGCCTGATAATAGGCATAGCTGCAGCCCCAGCCGTCAGACAGCACCTCCCCGTCCGTCACTTCCGCAATGAACAGCATGTGGGTGCCCAGGTCGCTCATTTCCACCACCTTGCCGGACAGGAAGGCGTTGGTATTTTCCGACAGGTAGTACAGCCCGTTTTCGCTGCGTTTCAGGCCGCTCATCCCCTGGAATTTTTCCGCATCTCTGCCGGACTGGAAGCCAAACCGCTTGAAAAGCTCAAAATCCGCTTCCGTTGTCAGGCAGGACAGGTTGAATACACCACTTTCCTTCAGCATCTCACAGGTCAGGTTCTGCTTGCTGACGGAAACAGCCAGCCGCACCGGCTTTTCCGCCACCTGCATCACCGAATTGACAATACAGCCGTTGTCCTTTTCCCCCTGCTTCACAGAAAGCACATACAGCCCATACGTAATATTGAACAATGCTTTGATATCCATCAGATTATCCTCCTCTGCAATCATTTCCTCTGTTTCTAATATACACTGTTTTTTCCGCTTTCAATCATCTTTGAACAATTCTTTGAAAAGATCAATCACTCCGCCGGGCTCTTCCTCTTCATCTTCGGCATAACCCATATAGTCCATCATAAGGGAAAGTGTCCGGGCATCCTGTTCGCTGCCGTAATACAACAGCACCATCTGATCAAAAAAAGGTGTCAGGACATAGAGCTGCCGGGGGCATCCCTCCTTCGCCAGCACCTCATCCAGAAAATCAAAAAATGCACTGTTCACCCAATCGCCGTAGCTGATCAATTCCGTTTCATAGGCATGCCCGTTGCACAGGAAAGAAACCTTTCTTGTGCCATCGGTATACGTTGTCAGGTCCATTTCTTCCGTCATCCCGGACAGATCTTCCTGCACGTCCTCAATAACGATATCCGGCACGATCCCGTCGATCCGCTGCAGAATATCCGTGTACATGGTATCCACCCGGAACACTTCCGCATCAAAGGCATACACCTTGTCCGAAGCAGGGGTCCAGGTGAAGGTATTTGGGTCATACAGGCCCAGGCCCTCCTCCATCAGGTAAACATAGGCAAAATATTCGGGGCCGGTATACTGCTCCGCCAGAAAACCATCGTGCATTTCCGCCCATTGCCGATCCTCTTCCATCAGCCGCACCACGCGTTCATAATCCCCGTCATCACAGGGAAAACCCAATTGCTGCAGTTTCCGCTGCACATCCCGGTAGGCATCCGTACTTTCTACCTGCGCAGTGCCGGCAAACAACAGCATCAGACACACCAGCCCATACAGAATCCTTCGCTTCATGAGAACGCCTCCGCATCAAAATCCTTCAGGTATTCCTTGACGGACCGCTGCTTCTCTCTGGAAAAATCGGAATTGTATTTACGATCGCAAAAGGCCTGCATCCATTCTTCATACGTCCGCATCCCGGTTCTGGAAGCAAACAGCCGCTTCAGTTCTTCCTCGTCCATATCCCGGTAGCCGTTTTCATGGACAATATGCTCCATGGCTGCCCTTTCCGGCTTTTTGCGTTCCTTTTGCTGAAGGGTGGGATAGCCGAACACCAGCATGCAGCAGGGAAATACCCACTTTGGCAAATGCAGCAATTCCCTTTGGGTTTCGCAGTTTTCCATAATGTCCCCGATATAACAGCTGCCGATGCCCAGGCTTTCCGCCGCCACCACCGCATTCTGGGCAGCAATGGTGGCATCGGAAACCGCCAGCAGCAAATCCCCCGCGCCGGGCAATCTGGGTTCACAGCCGGCATCCAGAAATGCCTGGTACCACTTCCTGCAATCAGCACAGAAAACCAGCACCATTTTCCCCTCGGCAATAAAAGGCTGATGATCACAGCTTTCCGAAAGCGCTTTTTTCAACTGCGCATCCGTCACATCGATGATGGTATACAGCTGCTGGTTCCCGGCCGTGGGGGCATTCACCGCAGACAGCAAAATGGCTTCCTTTTCTTCCCTGCCGATTTCCTTGTCTTCAAATGCTCTGACAGATTTCCGTGCCAGCAATTCCCGGATGGTTTCATTCATGTTTTCTTCACCTCACTTTCCTCTATTCTATCACATCTCCCTTGAAATTCAATTGTTTTTCACAATTTCATGCAGGATATGGGAAGCTGTTTTCCAATTTACACCTCAAGTATTGCACATTTTTCAATCCTGTGCTATTATTCCCCTGCCTGAACATGACAGGCAACCGCTGAGGCAGAAAATCTATGTAATGGCTGCAAAACCGGCAGCCAGAGAAAGGAAAACCCAATGAAAAAGGTTATTTGCAAAGTGGAATACGATACCGAAGCTTCCCAGTTCATCGACAAGGTGACCGTGGGTGCATACGGCGACGAAGATGGCTATGAAGAATGCCTGTTCAAGACCGAAGGCGGCAAGTTCTTCCTGTATGTGAGCGGCGGCGCTGCTTCCAAGTACCCCAAGGAAGACATCAAGCGTCTCTCCCCCGCCAAGGCCGAAGAATGGCTGGCCAATAAGTAATTATTCCCGCAAAGCATCACGCCTGCATAATAACAGGCGTGCTTTTTTATTTTCCATTTGTGTATTGTGCTTGCCAAAGAAATCTCTATACAGTATAATAGCGGTCGTATGATTGCAGGGTGCTTTTCATCACCTGCAGAGAGGATGGTTTCATGCGAATTGGCTTTGTTGATCTGATCAAATTGATTTCAGCCTTCATTGTTTGTTTCTATCATTTTTTTAATGTAGTTTCGCCGAATCCCTATTTTCCGCTAGGTGACTTAACCGTGGAGCTGTTTGTGCTCATTGCCGGTATATTCCTGTTTTCGGGCGCAGAAAAGCAGCGCACCCTTCCTCAGGGGATGCAATCCCCTTACGCATTTTTGAAAAAACGCTTCTTCCGCTTTTTTCCCTATGCGATTTTAGGTTTTCTGTTTGCACTTGCTGTCAAAATCCATATCACCACCGTGCAAGGAAAGGCCTTCGACGGCGAAATCCTGGGAAAATGGCTGTCTGACGGCATCTGGGATGTGCTGATGATCAAAATGAACGGCATGAACGATAATCAGGCTCTTCTGAACGTGCCTGCCTGGACGCTCAGCTCTATGCTCATTGCCGAGTTTCTGGCATATGCCTGCCTGTATAATCACAAGAAATCGTTCGAAACGGTCATTGTCCCTGCCAGCATCATCATTGGCCTTGGCATATGGCGCCATATTCCCGATGCGTCCCATCAGCTGTGGCTGGGCTTCACGACCTTCGGCCTGCTGCGGGTCTGGATCCTTTATTGCCTTTCCTGGTATTGCTACAAACTGGTGGTGCACTTCAAATCGCTTTCCCTCTCCAAAGCCGGACGGATCACCGTTACCGTTGGCGAGTTTGTATGCTACCTCACGGCACTCCTGATCATCATGAACGAAACATCCCGGAATTATCGCTGGATTGCAACGCTGCTTCTTTTCCTTGCTGTGGCTGTTTCCATTTCCGGCAAAAGCGTCACAGCACGCTTCATCCGAAACAAAAAGGTTATCACCTGGATGGGCGAGATGAGCATGGGGGTGTATATGGCGCATTATCCGGTGATGCAGCTGTTCCGGCATTGGTATCCCGGTGAACAGGTCCTCGCTCATTTTCTTCCGTTCCTGATTGCGGTTATCGTTTCATCTGTTTTGTTTGCGCTGCTGCTCAGGTTGTCCATAGGCCTGTGCAAAAAAATACATCTCTGGATCAGGTCCAGGCTGATCGCGGAAAAGACAGAAAGCATTCCTGCAAAAACCGAAGAAGGGGCGGCCACCAAGTAATCCGCAAAGACACGCCTGTTTCCGGGCGTGTTTTTTCTATGCAATTGTCATGGAAAAACCATTGCCAGGCACCATCGTTTCGAATATAATATTATTCAGCAATATATATACGAAAGGGCGAAACAAGATGGGTGAACAGAAAGATAAACAGATGACCATAAAAGAAGCCAGAAAAGCCGTAAATAAAAAGCATCTCATTCCTATGTTACTGGCTTATGTGCTCATGTTTCCGGTGTTGGTCTTTGGCATCAAGCATGATATGCAATTTATTTTTTACATCTATTGCTGTCTGATTGTGCTTTATGTTTGCTATACACACAGAAAAGCATACATCCTCGCCGGCGAGAACAAGTTTAAGCTTTGGTGGCTGCCGGCTACCATAGCGGCCGTTGTGCTGCTGTTTATGACGGTTCCAGGCCTGCAGCCTGGCTACACCAGCGACTATGACAAGGCAGAAAAAACCTTCGACACCTGGATCAAACAGGATCCCAACACCTGGACGGATGCCCAAAGCGATTATTTCAACGACGTCATGAATTACTCCGATAAATAAGCAGCCCATTGGCATCAATAGCAGCGTTTTTCACCTGCATTGTAAATACAGACAGAAGGATATGCTGAAAATGAACAAAGACATTCAGGTTGATGAAACAGTTTCAAAAAACAAGAAGAAAACACGGATCATGGCCGTCGTGCTCCTTTTGATCGTTGCGGCAGGCCTTGGTATTTTTTTTCAAAACAGGCTGAGCTGAACAACGAGAAAATCGCATTTATCAAAGAATGGCTGGTGGGGAAAACATTAACCACTTCTGATATTACTTCATACTTGGTCACGAATGAAGTGGGAAGAAGCGAGTTCAGGTCCTCGTACAGTTTTCATGCAGATCAGCGTGCAACCAGAGAATACTATGTGGCAGAAGGAAGGATCAAACCCCCGGATCTCACCACATTTCTTGGAAAAGAAGGCAAGGATTGGCATATTACAACCACGTATTCATCCGGGACATGGGACGCTCTTGCCGCCGCAGGAGATATCATGCTGTCTGTCAAATTGACAGATGATGAAACAGGCAAAGCGATCAGCTGCAACCCCATCATCATCAAAACCGATTCGGAATGGAATATTGTTTCCATCACAAGCGGCAACCATGAGTTCAGCTGGGCTGTCACCGAATAATATGACCCAAACGGCAACATAAATGATATTGCCGTCATCCACGTAAAAAACGCCCCTGCTCTCCTCAGGAGTTATTATGTAGAGGAAGGTTTACCCCTCCTCGTCATGAGTCGCGGGAAATACAGTAAATTCAAGCAGTTATGGCTTGAAGGGAAACCTTCAAGTACATAGCTGCTTTTTCTATTGCAGCAGAAAGCGAGGACACCCCATGAAACTGACCTATCGCCGCTGTGGAGACTACTACCTGCCCAACATCGGTATCCCTGCCGAGGACGTGCGCCCGCTTGGCAAGTACGGCAGAATGCGCATGCGATACCTCCGGGAGCATCGGTCCCTCTTGTTCAATCAGCTCCTGCTGTCCGGCAAGCTCATGAAGCACTTGTACAGCATTGATGATGCCTGCCAGGAACGCATGGATCTGCTGATCCCTCAAATGAAAGCAGCCGAGGGTGTCACCGAGAAGCTGAAAGCTGCTGACCAGATGGAATGGGTACGCCGCATGAACAGTATTCACAACCGGATCGAAGAAATGCTGTTCAACGAGCTGATCTACGACTGAGGAACTGCACCACATAACAAACAGGCACGAGCTACACGCCCGTGCCTGTCTCCCCAAAATCAGATGGAGGTACTTATGAAGAAACTGCTCAAGCTGCCCCTGCGGATAGCCACTCTGCCTCTCATTGCGATACTGCTGGTATTCCAGCTAATTTCATCCATAATTGTTGGATTGACCTCCATCGCAACCAACCTGCTTGCAACGGTATTCCTCATCGGTTCCGTTGCAGGGTGGATCGCCAATGCTCCCAGCGGCCTGATCTTCCAGACGGCGGGGCTTGGCATCTTCTTCGCCTTTGCTCCGCACATCGCTGGATGGTTGTTGGAGAAGGCAACAGACTTTACGCTCGTCCTTCTGGACTTCCTGCTGATCTGATTATTAAGGCTTCTTGCTCGCTTTGTTCCGGCACTCAGCAGAACAGA
>JAFWYZ010000153.1 GCA_017517465.1 Clostridia bacterium
ATATCTCCCAGGAGGATAAGCTTGTCCGCTTTTTCCTCATTGTATTTTTCAAGCAGCTTTTCACAGTAGTAAGCCGAGCCGTGAATATCCGATGCGATCATCCATTTCATGGTCTGTTCCTCCGTCAACTTCAATGTTTTTTATTATATCATACCCGGATGCCGTGGGTATCAACCCATCAGCCACCCGTGAATTGCCCGATAAACTGGAAGTTTATGCTGTGATGGACGAAGCAGGGGACTACTCGTCCCCTGTACCCCACGGCAGGGAGAAACTCCCTGCACCCAATATGTGAAAATGCGCTCGCTTTCCAACGGACGGTTTCCACATGAAACTTGAGAAGCAAACACAGTTTTCGCCACGGGCACAATGAAAACGAGAATACGCCGGGAGAGAAAGTTTTTAACTTTCTCCTTCGGCGTTATTCACGTTTTCCCGGATGCTTTGCATCCGGTAGGCGGCACTTTGCCGCCGTGCCCGTGTGCGACAGGGCTATCCCAATCAACAGCGGCACATTGCCCGTCACATAAGGCTTCAATTTCCGCTACCGGGTCCAGGGGCAATGCCCCTGGCCGGGGTGAAGGGGTGGAACCCCTCACCCCTCCCTTTGTTTGTGTCACAGCTTCCCGTTTATCCCTTTCATTTTATCACAGCTCAAAGAAACAAGCAATGCATCCTCTGCCACTCGCTGCCTTGATGGGGGATCACGCTTTTCTTTCCATTGCATTTTGCATGCAAAAAGGGCCGCCCTTACGGGCAGCCCTTGATTTTTGTTAGGAATTATTCCTGACCAGCCATGCGCTTGTAGTTGGCAAGACGCACCTTGGCATCCTCTTCGTTCTGGGCAAAGAGCTTTTCGGCGGCTTCGGGGAACATCTTCAGCAGCGTCTGATAACGGGTTTCGCCGCGGATGAAGTCCTGATAGCTTTCGGTGGGATCCTTGCTGTCGATGGTGAGGGGCTGATCCAGATCGGGATTGTACCGATACAGGGGCCAATAACCGGCGGCAACAGCCTTGCGGATTTCGGCCTGAGCCAGGGACATATTGATGCCGTGGTTGATGCAGGGAGCATAAGCGATGATCAGGGAGGGGCCATGGTACTTTTCAGCTTCGATCATGGCCTTGATCAGCTGAGCGGGGTTAGCGCTCATAGCCACGGTAGCCACGTACACATAGCCATAGCTCATGGCCATCATGCCCAGGTCCTTCTTCTTGGTCCGCTTACCGGCAGCAGCAAACTTGGCCACGGAGCCGGTGGGAGTGGACTTGGAAGCCTGACCGCCGGTGTTGGAGTACACTTCGGTGTCCAGCACGAGGATGTTCACATCCTGGTTCTGGGCCAGCACGTGGTCCACACCGCCGTAACCGATGTCATAGGCCCAGCCGTCGCCGCCGAAGATCCAGATGGACTTCTTGACCAGCATATCCTTGGCATCGTAGATTTCCTTGCACAGGGCGTCGCATTCGCAACCGCAGTTCATGCAGCCTTCAACGCAGGCGATGATCTTTTCGGCAGCGATCTTGGAGCCTTCGGCTTCTTCCATGTTTTCCAGCCATTCAGCGGCAGCTTCCTGGAATTCCTTCCAGTCGGGGCACTTCTGGGCCAGAGCCTGGATGGATTCGGCCAGCTTGGCGCGGCGCTGAGCGGTGGCCAGGTTCATACCAAAGCCGAATTCAGCGTTGTCTTCGAACAGGCTGTTGGCCCAAGCAGGACCATGGCCCTTTTCGTTGACGGTGTAGGGGTTGGTGGGAGCGGAACCGCCGTAGATGGAGGAGCAGCCGGTAGCGTTGGCAACCATCATACGATCGCCGAACAGCTGGGTGACCAGCTTCACATAGGGGGTTTCGCCGCAGCCGGCGCAAGCACCGGAGAACTCAAACAGGGGCTGCAGGAACTGGCTGCCCTTGACAGTGGCGGGATTGATCTTCACATCGGGACGGGGCAGTTTCATGGCGAACTTCCAGTTTTCTTCTTCAACCTTCTGTTCGGCCAGGGGCTTCATCACCAGAGCCTTCACCTTGGCGGGGCAGACTTCAACGCAGTTGCCGCAGCCGGTGCAATCCAGGGGGCTGACCTGCATACGATATTCGTAGCCGGCATATTCCTTACCGATGGCCTTCTTGGTGATGTAGGAAGCGGGCTTTTCAGTTCCTTCCTTCATCAGGATGGGACGGATGCAGGCATGGGGGCAAACCAGAGAGCACTGGCCGCACTGCACGCAGTTATCCACGATCCATTCGGGAACCTTCACAGCGATGCCGCGCTTTTCGTACTGGGTGGTGCCGTTGGGCACGATACCGGCAGGATCGAAAGCGGAAACGGGCAGGCTGTCGCCTTCCTGAGCCAGGATGGGCTTGACGAAGTTGTTGAAGTAGTCGCTGGCTTCCACCTTGGCGGGTTCGGCGCCGGTGGTGGCGGTGGCCCATTCAGCGGGAACCTTGACTTCCTTCAGGCCGGAGATGGCGATGTCGATGGCGTCCCAGTTCTTCTGGACAACGGCGTCGCCCTTCTTGCCGTAGGTCTTCTTGGCATAGGCCTTCATGTACTTGTCGGCATCTTCGTAGGGGATGATGTCGGCCAG
>JAFWYZ010000154.1 GCA_017517465.1 Clostridia bacterium
TCTTTTTCTGAGGGTCAATATAGAATCCGTATTTCTGGGCAATTTCCATCACACGGTTGTTTACGTCTTTGAGGTTGTACCGGCCCTTTTCTTCCACACCCAGCACAATGTTTTCGGCAGCGGTAAACAGATCCACCAGCTTGAAATGCTGATGAATCATACCGATTTTCAGTTCAAACGCATCCTTGGGAGAGCGGATGACCACTTCCCGTCCATCTTTGAAAATTTTCCCTTCATCGGGAAAATAAATCCCGGCGATCATATTCATCAGGGTCGTTTTTCCGCAGCCGTTCTCACCCAGAATGGCCAGAATTTCCCCCTGATACATATCCAGATCCACGCTTTTGTTGGCCACCACGCTGCCAAAGCGTTTGGTGATGCCCCGCATGCTCAGCGCCAAATTCTTTTCCACGGTATACCCTCCGTATACTGTATTAAATGGAAAGTGCTTGGCACCGCCGCTCCCGAAGGAGCGGCAGCCCAAGCGCGCATTTTCAGGCCTCAGCCCGATCATGATTGAATTAGAAAGCAGTGTTCACCAGTTCAATGCCGTCGATCTGAGCATCGAAGTAGGGAGCGGAACGGAATTCGGATTCATGGAAGAAGCCGTCGGCAACCACTTCGGTATCCTTTTCGAAAGCAGCGTCGGTGTCAACGTCAGCCATGTAGGAAGTCATGGCAGCGCCGCCCACGGTGATGAAGCCTTCGGTAGCGGTGTCGAACACCTTCACTTCGCCCTTTTCCAGCTTGGCCTTCACGTCAGCCAGGGCTTCCACGGTGCCGGCAGCGGCAGCAGCGGTGTTCACGTCGGTCAGCACAACAGAGCCGTCGGCGATGGTGCCGGTCCAGTCGGTGGCGATGGCTTCATTGGCGGCAACCTGGTTCACGATGTACTGGAAGTAGGGAGACCAATCGATGCGGGAAGCAACGATGAAGGTGTTGGGGCAGGAAGCCACGGTGGAGCCGTTGTAGGAAACGTTGGGGATACCGGCGTTTTCGCAGGCAGTGGGAGCGCCCATGGAGTCAGCATGCTGGGAGATCAGGTCGCAGCCGGCATCGATCAGAGCCTGAGCAGCGTTCTTTTCTTCGATTTCGTCATACCAGGAACCGGTGAACATCACCTTCATGGTCACATCGGGGCAAACGCTCTTAGCGCCCAGATAGAAGGAGGTGTAACCGGAGATAACTTCGGCATAGGTGAAGGCGCCAACGTAACCCATCAGGGGCTTTTCGCCCTTCAGGTTGCCGGCTTCCTTGATTTCGTTCAGCTTCATGCCGGCGGCAACGCCAGCCAGGTAGCGGCCTTCATAGATGGCAGCGAAAGCGTTGTGGAAGTTGGCCAGACCGGCGGTGTGAGCCATGGTACCGGTGGCATGGCAGAACTGCACTTCGGGGTTCTGCTTGGCAGCTTCCAGCAGGTAGGTTTCATGGCCGAAGGAGTTGGCAAAGATCAGGTTGCAGCCTTCGTCCACCAGGTCCAGAGCAGCTTCGGTGCATTCCTGGGATTCGGGAATGTTGCGGACCATGATCACCTGGTCTTCACTCAGGCCCAGGGCGGCAACAGCATCGTTCACACCGTTGATGAAGTTAAGGTCATAGGTGGAGTTTTCGTCGTGCAGCAGGATGACGCCCAGCTTCACGCCCTTGGTCTGCGCAGCATCGTCACCGGGCTTCTTGCCAATGGTGAAGAAGAGCACGCAAGCAATGATGGCGGCCACCAGGACCAGAGCCAGAACCAGAACCAACCGCTTGTTTTTCATGAGTTTTTCCTCCTCTATTGGAAATGGATGTGTTTTTCCGGCTATGCGCCGGAATCTATGGTTCAATCGTCCTGCAGTTGAATTTTTCCGTTTTCAATGCCGGTTACGATTGCCAAAGACTTAAGATGGATGCCCCGGGCACGCAGCTGCTGCCCGCCGGGCTGAAAGCCCTTTTCCACGGCAATGCCGATGCCTACCACTTCACTGTCCAGCTGCTGGCACAGCTGGGTCATTCCTTCCACGGCCTTGCCGTCAGCCAGGAAATCGTCAATGATCAGCACACGGCTGCCCCGGGGCACATAGCGTTTTTCCACCCGGATGTTGTATTCCTTTTTGTGGGTGAAGGAATAAACGGGAGCCGTGGCCACATCGCCGGTCTGCACCTTGTTTTCGCTCTTCTTGGCGAAAACCACAGGCAGGTTGCCCAGCTCCATGGCGGCAGCCACAGCCAGTGCAATACCGCTGGCTTCCACGGTCATCACCAGGGTAGGCTTTTCATTCCGGAACTCTTCCGCAAAGGCCTTGCCCATCTTGCAAAGCAGTTCCGTATCGATGCGATGATTGAGGAACATGTCCACCTTCACCACATCCGTGCCCAGCCCGCGGCCGTACTTTCTGATGGCTTCATGCAGTTCTTTCATGCGTTTTCCACCTCCGTTTCATCCCCCGAAAAAACGCTGTCGTTTTTTCAAAAAGATACTCCCATTATACGAAATGAACCGACAAAAAGCAAGGCTTTTTCCCCAAAATAATCCGTCATTTTCCAAACTTTTTGAATTGAACAAAATTGCCAGCGTATTTTTCCCGCAGCGGGTCAAAATAGCACTGACCTGAAGAAAAGGGGAGGTGAACACGCAATGAACCAGTCATCCGGAAACCGGGTCAATGTGCCCGAAGCCCGCGCTGCCCTCAACAACATGAAGTTTGAAATTGCCCGCGAACTGGGCATCAATTTCAAGCAGGGCTACAACGGCGATCTCTCAAGCCGCGAAAACGGCTATGTGGGCGGCTACATGGTCAAGCGCCTGATCGAACAGGCCGAAAAGCAAATGGCCGGCAAGTAACCCATCCCAATCCAATCAATTTGAAGGAGTGACCTCATCATGTATCAGCAGAATAATTCCGCTTCCGCTACCTCCGCCAATTCCAACCGCATCAACGTGCCCGAAGCCCGCGGCGCCCTGGATAACATGAAGTACGAAATCGCCAACGAGCTGGGCATCAACCTCAAGCAGGGCTATAACGGCGACCTGCCCTCCCGCCAGGCCGGTTCTATCGGCGGCTATATGGTCAAGCGTATGATCGAACAGCAGGAACGCCAGATGAGCGGCAAATAAGCAAAAACCCACGTCAACCGGCTTGCAGCCTCCCTTGCGGAAGCTGCAAGCCTTTTTTTGTTATGTAAGCAGGGGGCTTCTCGCCCCCTGTACCCCGCGGCAGGGGTATCACCCCTGCACCCGGTGCGCGACACAAAAGACTTCCTTTCCATTCTTCTTTCCGCATGTAGCTTGAGGAAGCGACAAGAGAGCCCACGGGCGCTATGAAAACGAAGAAAAAAGCCGGTCAGGAAAGTACACTTTCCTGCCGGTTTTTTCTCGTTTTCCCCGGATGCACAGCATCCGGTTGGCGGTGTTTCACACCGCCCAGCCCGTGGCCCGCAGTGCGGGCATCCAACTCGCAACAATGCAATCTTCCTTTGCAAAGGGGTTTCTGCGTGGCGGCAGTGCCGCAGCCAGCTCGCAAAGCTACCACCTTTATCAGCGAAGGGGTTTCTGCGTGTGGCAGTGCGGGCACCCAATTCGCAAAGTTTCAATCGTTCTTTTGCA
>JAFWYZ010000155.1 GCA_017517465.1 Clostridia bacterium
CCCTATGCCCGGCAGGGCACGGTGACGCTGCAGTGCGGCAGCGAACAGGCCTATGTGTTTGTGAATCAGCCGGGTCTGCCCATGGGGCCGGATGTGCTGGAGGCACGGCTTTCCATGGACACGGCCATTCTGTGGCAGGATGGGGTGCTGGCAGAGGTCGTGACAGATCATGACACCCGGCAGCTGGTGGTGTCCGCCAACGGCGGGGAGGAAATTTTCTCTGCGGAAGAATGGGCCAAGGAAACAGAAGAGGGCCTGTTTTTCCAGGTGGACGTGCCCGTCACAAAAACCGGAGAACAGATGATTCTGTTCACTGCGGAAAATGATCAGGGCAGCGGCAAAAAGCAGACGGCCTATGTGAACGTGCTGCCGGAACCTGCGGCATTCGGGGAATACAAAGCGGTGTTTACCAAAGTTGGCAGCCGCCGTGACGTGTTGCTCCTCACCACTGCGGCCACGGAAAGCGTGGCCCTTCTGGATGCCGCCAGGCAGCCGGTGGCTACCTTCAGCCGGCAGGATGCGGAGATTGCCTTTGCCGGGGCGGGCGAAGAAAGGGAGCGGTACATCCGGTGGACAATGACGGTGCCGGAGGGGGCGGAGCCTGCCTTTGCCGCCATTGAAAATGTGCGTGTTCCGGTGGAAAAGCGCACCGTGCTCACCCCTGCCGATATTACGCTTCACAGCCAGACGGACGGCTGGTGGCGGGACAAAAAATATTCCGTCAGCGATCTGGAAACTTCCGGCTGCGCGGTGTTCAGCCTGTCCCATGCCCTGCAGCTATTGGGATACACCGGGGAAGAAATTGCCCCGGAAAGGCTGGCAAAAACCTATGCCATGGCCCTGATGAAGGATGGCAGCGGCACCATGAATTCCACCCTGGTGGGCCGGGCCGGCAATGACTTTGGTTTCAAAACCCGGTATGAGCTGTACGAAAACCCCAACACCATCCGGGATAAGGCTGCCCAGGGGGCGGTGTTCACCTTCTCTGTGGTCAGCGGACACATTGCCTGTGTGGCGGACGTGACGGAGGATGGGGAAAAGTGCCTCATCATCGACAGCGCCCCTTCTGCCACCTTTGAGCGGAAAAAGGATGAACCGGTGTATTACCTGGGGGAAGACGGACAATACCATGTTGCCAATACCCCGGCGGATATTCCCGGCATACAGTATTGCATTGAAACGGACAGCTACGGCTGTGCAGTGTATTATCTGGACATGGCCTATGTGGCCCGGCGGGGCGTGCGGCTGATTCAGCCCCGATAAACACGGAAGCGGAGGAATAAGGCATGATCAAACGAAACCAGCGCCTGCTCAATACCATCAACCAGCTGCTGGACGGTGTGCTGGTGGTGGCATCGTATGCACTGGCATGCTATTTGTGGCTGGATGTATTCAAGGGCGGCGTGGTGAACATGGCGGACTTTTCCAACGGGCGCATGCCGCTGCTGGCCTGCATGTATGCAGGGTGCGTGCTGCTGGTGCTGCTGATGATGGGGTTTTACAACACCACCCGCAAAAGCCGGCTGAAGAGAACGGTGCGCATTCTGTTTTTTGCGGTAACGCTGGCGCTGCTGATCGCCACCACCCTTTTGTTCGTCTTTGAACTGCAGGATTTTTCCCGCGGTGTGCTGGGCCTGTTTTATCTGCTGAGCCTTGCATTTTTGATCTGCAAATATGCCCTGATGCGCAAGCTGCTGCGGCTGGTGCGTGCCCGGGGCTACAATAAAAAGCATGTGGTGGTGATCGGCACCGGCCATCTGGCCCGGCAGTTTGTGGAGGATATCACCGCCGACACCTCCCTTGGCTATGAAGTGGACGGCTATGTGGGCCAGGAGCGGGAAGATGCCCTGCCCTATCTGGGGGATTTTTCTGTGCTGGATTCCCTGCTGCAGGGCAGTGCGGTGGACGAAGCGGTGATCGCCGTGGAGCCGGAGGAAAACAGGGAAGTGGTGAACCTGATCCATGCCTGCGAAAAGAACGGCACCAAGTATTTCGTGATCCCCTTCTACAATGACGAGATCCCGGCCCATCCGGAGATCGAGGTGATCGGCCGGTCCAACCTGATCCGCATGCGGCCCATTGCCCTGGAAAACTATTGTCTGGCGGTGCTCAAGCGCTCCTTTGACGTGCTGGTCAGCGCGGTGGGGCTGTTGGTGCTCAGCCCCATGCTGCTGGCAGTGGCGCTGGGGGTGAAATTATCCAGCCCCGGGCCCATTTTCTTCCGCCAGGAAAGAATCGGCTTCAACAAAAAGCCCTTCATGATGTACAAGTTCCGCTCCCTGCGGATGGAGCAGCAGGAAAAGGATGGCTGGAGCCAGATCAACCAGGACCGGCGCACCCCCTTTGGCAGCTTTATCCGCAAGTTCAGCCTGGATGAATTCCCCCAGCTGTTCAACGTGCTGCGGGGGGATATGAGCCTTGTGGGCCCCCGGCCGGAGCTGCCCAAGTTTGTGGATGAATTCAAGGAAACCGTGCCCCTTTACATGGTGAAGCATCAGGTGCGCCCCGGCATGACGGGGCTGGCCCAGGTGAACGGCTACCGCGGCGATACCAGCATCAAAAAGCGTGTGGAAATGGACATCTGGTATATCGAAAACTGGACCCCCATGCTGGATTTGAAAATTCTGGCGAAAACGTTCCTTGGCGGCATTGTGAACAGGGAAAAGCTGTATACCCGCCGGGAAGAGCAGGATAAGCATCAGGCAGTATAAGGAGTGCGCATGAAGATCTGGGTGATGGTGGCGGCGCATAAGCCCTACCGGATGATGAAGGATCCCATGTACCTGCCCCTGTTTGTGGGTGCAGCGGGAAAGGAAGCGCCGGCCGGCTTTCAAAGGGATGACGAAGGGGAGCACATCAGCGAAAAGAACCCCTCCTTCTGTGAGCTGACAGGGCTGTACTGGCTGTGGAAAAACAAAACAGGCGCCGATGCATATGGCCTGTGCCATTACCGGCGGTATTTTGCCCGGGGCTTTTTCTGGCAGAAGAAGGACCGGCGCATCCTCACAAAGCAGCAGGCGGAAAGCCTGTTGGAGGGATGGGATGCGGTGCTGCCGAAAAGGCGGCATTATGTCATTGAAACCCGGCAGCAGCAATATATCCATGCCCACCACGAAGAAGACCTGAAGGCGGTGGAGCAGGTGCTGTCGGAAAAATATCCGGGGTATCTGCCGGCATGGAACCGGATGCTGCAAAGCCGCAGCGGCCATATTTTCAACATGTTCCTGATGAAAAAGGATGTGTTTGAGGCCTATTGCCGGTGGCTGTTTGATGTATTGTCTGAAACGGAAAAGCGGCTGGATATTTCCGCTTACAGCGTCAGCGACCGGCGGGTGTTCGGGTATCTGGCGGAGCGGCTGATGGATGTGTATCTGGATACCAACAAGGTGAAATACAGGGAATGTGCCGTGGTGAACCTGGAAAAGCAGCACTGGCTGCAAAAGGGCTTCCGGTTCCTGAAACGGAAATTCTGCAAAAGGTGAAAAGAGGAACATACCATGCGCATGCGTGTGAAAAAATGGGCCAAGCCGGAACTGGCGGCCTGCCCCTATTATGTGGATCTGCCTGAAGAAAAGCGGGGCAAATGGCGGGAGTGCTTTGAGAAGGATGCCCCCTTTTATGTGGAGCTGGGCTGCGGCAAATGCGTGGCTACCAGCCAGATGACCCTGCAGAACCGGAACATCAATTATCTGGCGGTGGATATTTCCCGGAACATCCTGGGGGTGGCCCGGCGGAATTTTGAAGCGGTGTACGGCGATGAAAAGGTGGATAATGTGACGCTGACCCACTTTGACATCATGTGGATCGACAAATATCTGTGCCGGGAGGACCGGGTGGAGCGGATCTACATCTCCTTCTGCAATCCCTGGAACCAGAAGCCGGCCCATCATAAGCGCCGCCTGACCCATACCCGGCAATTGCTGCAGTATCGCCATTTCCTGGTGCCCGGGGCCCAGATCTGGTTCAAAACGGACGATGACCCCCTCTTCAAGGCCTCCCTGCGCTATTTTGAAGAAGCCGGTTTCCGCATTACCTACCAGACAGACGATCTTCACGGCAGCGGCTTCACCCCCAATTACATCAGCGAGCATGAACAGTTTTTCTCCGAGCAGGGCATCAAAATCAAGTTCTGCATAGCGCAAATGGAAGCGTTGAAACCAGATACCACAAACGAGAATCATGAGGGCCCGGAAACATGATTTCCGGCCTTCTTTTTTTGCTTTTCTAAATCTTGTGGTGGAGGAAAAGGGGCACACAAGATGCAGTTTTTGCCCCTGTCAAGCCCTTTTGAAAACAGCACAAAACAGAGAATTTGATTCTTGCGACACACCCGGACGGGTTGACAAATCAAAATTGGCAAATGTGCGTAATTTCAAGGTTTTCCGGAAAAGAAAATAAAAAAACTTGCAAAAAAAGTTTGAAAATGGCATGAAAAAAGCTTGCATTATTTGAAAATATCGTTTATAATGTGTCTGTTGTCTGTTTATGGGATGAAGCGGTAAGTTGCCGTTCCGGCCAGAACGGGTAATTATCGCGGACCAGCCGGGGCAAGACCCCGACGAACGGACTCGGGCCGCAGGAAAATCCTGCGGAAGGCGACGGGCTTTGCTGAGCGGAAACGCTCCCTGCGAGGCGCACACCCTCAGTTGAAAGACTCCCCCCGTTAGCCGTGAGTACGAAAACAATAGGAGGTAATCACATGGCCAGCCAGAAAATCCGCATCAAGCTCAAGGCGTACGAACACAACCTGATCGACCAGTCCGCCGAGCGCATTGTGGAAACCGCGAAGCGCACCGGTTCCCGCGTGTCGGGTCCCATCCCGCTTCCCACCGAAAAGGAAATCGTTACGATTCTCCGCTCTCCGCACAAGTATAAGGACAGCCGCGAGCAGTTTGAACGCCGCACGCACAAGCGCCTCATCGACGTGCACAACCCCAACCCCCGTACCGTGGACGCCATGATGAAGCTCGATCTGCCCGCTGGCGTCGAGATCGAAATCAAGCTGTAAGGCAGGAGGGTAATTATGAAGAAGGCAATCGTTGGTAAGAAGCTGGGCATGACCCAGATCTTCCTGCAAGATGGCCGCCTGGTGCCCGTCACCGTGATCCAGGCCGGTCCCTGCACCGTGGTGCAGAAGAAGACCATCGAAAAGGATGGCTACGAAGCCGTACAGTTCGGTTTCGAACAGATCCCCGAAAACCGCGTCGAAAAGCTGGTCAACAAGCCCGACGCCGGCCACTTCAAGAAAGCGGGCGTCGCTCCCATGCGCACCCTGCGCGAATTCCGTCTGGAAGACAGCGCTTCCTACGAAATCGGCCAGGAAGTGAAAGCTGACATCTTCGCCGAAGGCGAAAAGGTGGACATCAGCGGTATCACCAAGGGCCACGGTTTCACCGGCGCCATCTACCGCTGGAATCAGCACACCGGCCCCATGGCTCACGGTTCCAAGTATCACCGTGGCGTGGGTTCCATGAGCGCTAACTCCGATCCTTCCCGCGTGTTCAAGAACAAGCACATGCCCGGCCACTACGGTGTGGAAAAGGTGACTGTTCAGAACATCGAAATCGTGAAGGTTGATGCCGAACGCAGCCTGCTGCTGGTGCACGGTGCTGTTCCCGGCCCCAAGGAAGGCCTGCTGCTCATCCGCAACGCTATCAAGGCCTGATCGAAGGAGGAACAATAATTATGCCTAACATCGACGTGCTCGACATGCAGGGCAAGAAAGTGGACAGCATGGAGCTGAGCGAAGAAATCTTCGCCGTAGAAGTGAATGTCCCCGCCATGCATCTGGTCGTTCGCTCTATCCTCGCTAACAAGCGCCAGGGCACCCAGAGCGCCCTCACCCGCGGTATGGTCCGTGGCGGCGGTCGCAAGATCTATCGCCAGAAGGGCACCGGTAATGCTCGCCATCATGGCAACCGTGCTCCCCAGTTCCGTCACGGCGGCGTGGTGTTCGCTCCCCAGCCCCGCGATTACGTGGTGAAGGTGCCCAAGAAGGTGCGCCGTCTGGCCATGAAGAGCGCTCTCACCTCTCAGTTCAACGAAGGCAACATCATCGTTGTGGATCAGATCACTCTGGCTGATGCCAAGACCAAGCTGATGGCCGAAGTTCTCAAGAACCTGGGCGCCGAAAAGAAGGCCCTGCTGGTTCTGCCCGGCAAGGATGAAACCCTCATCCGCGCCTCCAAGAACATCCCCACCGTGAAAGATGCCTATGTCAACACCATCAATGTGTATGACCTGCTCAACGCCGATAAGATCATCGTGCTGAAGGCGGCCATGGAAAGCATCCAGGAGGTGTACGCATGAAGAACCCTCATGACATCATCCTGCGCCCCGTGCTGACGGAAAAGGGCTACGACGGCATCGCCGACAAGCGTTATGTCTTCGAAGTGGCCATCGATGCTAACAAGATCGAAATCAAAAAGGCGCTGGAAACCGTATTTCCTTCCATTAAAGTAGCTCGCGTGAACACCCTCCGCACTCTGGGCAAGATGAAGCGCCAGGGCATGCACCAGGGCCGCACCCGGGAAATCAAAAAAGCTTACGTTACCCTGACTGAAGATTCCAAGCCCATCGAATTCTTCGAGGGTATGGTGTAAGGGAGGAGAAGAACAATGGCAATTCGTGTTTATAAGCCCACTTCGTCCGCCCGCCGCTTCATGAGCGTTCTCACCTTCGAGGAAATCACCAAGAAGACGCCTGAAAAGGCCCTGACCGAGACCCTCAAGAAGAATGCCGGCCGTAACAAGCAGGGCAAAATCACCGTCCGTCACCAGGGCGGCGGCAACAAGGTTAAGTACCGCATCATCGACTTCAAGCGCAACAAGCTGGATGTGCCCGCCAAAGTGGCTGCCATCGAGTATGACCCCAACCGTACCGCTTTCATCGCTCTGCTGCACTATGTGGACGGCGAAAAGCGCTACATCCTGGCTCCCCTGGATCTGAAGGTTGGCGACACCGTCATTGCCAGCGCCAATGCTGACATCAAGCCCGGTAACGCCCTGCCCGTGGCCAACATCCCCGTTGGTACCCTGATCCACAACATCGAAATCAAGCCCGGCAAGGGCGGCCAGCTGGTCCGCAGCGCCGGTGCCTATGCTCAGCTGATGGGTAAGGAAGGTGCCTACGCTCAGGTGCGTATGCCCTCCGGCGAATACCGCAAGGTTCCCATGAATGCCATGGCCACCATCGGCACCGTGGGCAACACCGACCACTCCAACGTTCGCATTGGTAAGGCCGGCCGTAAGCGTCACATGGGCGTGCGTCCCACCGTCCGCGGTGTGGTCATGAACCCCTGCGACCATCCCCATGGCGGCGGCGAAGGCAAGAGCCCCGTTGGTATGCCTGCCCCTGTTACTCCCTGGGGTAAGCCCGCTCTGGGTCTCAAGACTCGCAAGCATAAGAAGTATTCCAACCACTTGATCGTAAAACGTGCCAGCAAGAAGTAATCGGCGCAATAGGAAGGAGGCAACCTCATGAGCCGTTCCATTAAGAAGGGCCCGTTTGTACAGGAAGCGCTGTACAACCGCATCGAAGAAATGAATAAAACCGGCGCTAAGCAGGTTCTCAAGACCTGGAGCCGCGCTTCGACCATCTTCCCCCAGTTCGTCGGTCATACGATTGCCGTGCACGATGGCCGTAAGCATGTGCCGGTCTATGTCACTGAAGACATGGTAGGCCACAAGCTTGGCGAATTCGCCCCCACCCGCACTTTCCGCGGGCATGCCGGCGAAAAGTCCTCTGGACGTAAGTAAGGGAAGGAGCGAATAGAAAAATGGCAACTCGTACCCGTGAAAAGGGCGCTGCCCGCGCTGAAAGCCGCGACAAGCGTCCCCAGGCACACGCCAAGAATATCCGCCTGTCCTCCCGTAAGGCCAAGATCGTTCTTGACCTGATCCGGGGCAAGGATGCGGAACAGGCGCTGGCCATTCTGCAGTTTACCCCCAAGGCGGCTTCCCCCGTCATTTACAAAGTGCTCTCCAGCGCTATCGCCAATGCTGTGAACAACCAGGATATGGACCGCAGCCAGCTGTACGTTGCAGAGTGCTACGCGAACCCCGGCCCGACCCTCAAGCGCTATGTGGCCCGCAGCCGTGGTAGCGCGTCCCCCATGCTCAAGCGCACCTGCCATATCAGCGTGGTGCTCGACCAGAAGAAGTAAGAGGGAGGATCACACATGGGTCAGAAAGTTAATCCGCATGGCGCTCGTGTTGGCGTGATCTTTGACTGGAGCACCCGTTGGTACGCCGGTAAGAAGGATTTCTCCAACAATCTCATCGAAGACTACAAGCTGCGCCAGATGCTGAAAGAAAAGTATTACTCCACCGGCATTAGCCGCATCGATATCGAACGCAGTGCTTCCCGCATGACGGTCACCTTGTTCGCCGGCAAGCCCGGTATGATCATCGGCCGCAGCGGCAAGGGCATTGAAGAGTTGAAGGCTGAAGTGGAAAAGTTCTGCGGCCACGCCGTGAACATCCGCGTGTTCGACGTGAAGACCCCCGATGCCGATGCTCAGCTGATCGCTGAAAACATTGCCCAGCAGCTGGAAAAGCGCATCGCTTTCCGCCGGGCCATGAAGCAGTCCATCCAGCGCGCCATGAAGAGCGGCGCCAAGGGTGTGAAGGTCGCCATCAGCGGCCGTCTGGGCGGTGCTGACATTGCCCGTACCGAACACTATCATGAAGGCTCCATTCCTCTGCAGACGCTGCGCGCCAACATTGACTACGGCTTTGCCGAAGCCAAGACCACCTATGGTCGCCTGGGCGTGAAGGTTTGGGTATACAAGGGACAGATCCTGCCCAAGGCCAAGAAGGCTCCGCAGTCTGCCGCTATCGAAGGAGGCAAGTAATCCTATGCTGATGCCTAAGAGAGTGAAGCACCGCAAGCAATTCCGCGGTCGCATGAAGGGTGCTGCCCACCGTGGCAATTTCCTCGCCTATGGCGATATTGGCCTGGTGGCCACCGAACCCTGCTGGGTGACCTCCCAGCAGATCGAAGCTGCTCGTATCGCGCTGACCCGTTACACCAAGCGCGGCGGTCAGGTTTGGATCAAGATTTTCCCCGACAAGCCCGTTACGGCGAAGCCCGCTGAAACCCGCATGGGTTCCGGTAAGGGTGCTCCCGAATACTGGGTGGCCGTGGTTAAGCCCGGCCGGGTGCTGTTCGAAGTTGGCGGCGTTGACGAAACCATCGCTCGCGAAGCCCTGCGTCTGGCTTCCGCCAAGCTGCCTCTGAAGACCAAGATTATCAAGCGTGAAAACAACGAAAATGAAGCGGGTGGTGAAAGCAAATGAAGGCAAAGGAATTCGCAGCCATGAAGCCTGAAGAATTGACCGCGAAGATCGCCGAGCTCAAGGAAGAGCTCTTCAACCTTCGTTTCCGGCTTGCCACCGGTCAGCTTGAAAACACCATGCAGATCACTGCGGTTAAGCGTGACATCGCCCGTGCGATGACCGTGCTGACCCAGCAGAGCAAGGCGTGACCGATAAGCCGTGAAAGGAGTCAATACCATGTCTGAAGTAAGAGGCATCCGCAAGACCCGCATTGGCGTGGTCATCAGCGATAAGATGGATAAGACCGTCGTCGTCACTCTGTCCACCCGCGTGCGGCATCCGCTGTACGGCAAGTTCATCACCCGCACCAGCAAACTGAAGGTGCATGACGAACAGAACGAATGTGGCATCGGCGACACCGTGGAAATCATGGAATGCCGTCCCCTGTCCAAGGATAAGCACTGGCGGCTGGTTCGCATCGTCGAAAAGGCGAAGTAATCTCAAGACGGGCCGGGAAAATAGTAAGCGTTTCTTCTACTATATATAGCCCGGCGCACAACAGTATCCGACCGCTCATGGAAGCTTAGGACTTACCATGATGCGGAACCTATAAAGGAGGAAACCCCTATGATTCAGCCGCAAACGCGACTCAAGGTAGCCGACAACTCCGGCGCCAAGGAAATCATGTGCATCCGCGTGCTGGGTGGTTCCTTCCGCCGCACCGGTTCGATCGGTGACGTGATCGTTGCATCCGTCAAGACCGCTACCCCCGGCGGGCAGGTAAAGAAGGGCGATGTGGTGAAGGCCGTTATCGTTCGTGTTCATCAGCCCCAGCGCCGCCCCGACGGCACCTACATCAAGTTCGACGATAACGCTGCCGTTATCATCGGCAATGACAAGATGCCCCGCGGCACCCGTATCTTTGGGCCGGTCGCCCGTGAACTGCGTGAGAAGGACTACATGAAGATCGTGTCCCTCGCTCCCGAAGTACTGTAAGGAGGACAATAAAAGATGTTTGTAAAGAGCAAGGATCAGGTCGTTGTCATCTCCGGCAAGGACAAGGGCGCCAAGGGCAAGGTGATCACTGCTGCTCCCAAGACCGGTAAGGTTGTTGTGGAAGGCGTGGCCATGGTCACCAAGCATCAGAAGTCCCGCGCTCAGGGCCAGCCCGGCGGTATCATCAAGAAGGAAGCCTTCATCGATGCTTCCAACGTGATGGTCATCTGCCCCAAGTGCTCCAAGGCCACCCGCGTTGCCCACAAGGCCGTGGAAGTGACCGGCAAGGATGGCAAAGTTACCACTAAGAACGTCCGCATCTGCAAGAAGTGCGGCGAACAGCTGGACTAATCAGTAAGGAGGAAACACGATGGCTACCCGTATTAAGGAAAAGTACCTGGCCGAAGCTGTTCCTGCCTTGCAGCAGAAGTTCGGCTATAAGAATGTCATGCAGATCCCGCGCCTGGAAAAGGTGATCATCAACATGGGTCTGGGTGATTGCAAAGACAACGCTAAGGCTCTGGAAGTGGCCGTTTCTGAACTGGGCCAGATCGCCGGTCAGAAGCCCCTGGTCACCAAGGCCAAGAAGAGCGTTGCTAACTTCAAGCTCCGTCAGGGCATGAACGTAGGTGCCAAGGTGACCCTGCGCGGTGCCCGTATGGAAGAATTCATTGACAAGCTGGTCAATATTGCTCTGCCCCGCGTGCGCGACTTCCGTGGCGTATCCGGCAAGGCATTTGATGGCCGCGGCAACTATGCCCTGGGCATCAAGGAACAGCTGATCTTCCCCGAAATCGACTACGATAAGGTGGAAAAGATCCGTGGTATGGAAATGATCTTCGTTACCACTGCCAAGACCGACGAAGAAGCCAAAGAACTTCTGCGCCTGCTGGGCATGCCGTTCGAGCATTAAGGGAGGAGAATGAAAAATGGCTAAGACTAGTATGAAGATCCGTCAGGCTCGGCCCGCCAAGTTCTCTACCCGTGCCTACACCCGCTGCCGTCTGTGCGGCCGTCCCCACTCTGTTCTCCGCCGTTACGGCATCTGCCGTATCTGCTTCCGTGAACTGGCTTACAAGGGCCAGATCCCCGGCGTTCGCAAGGCGAGCTGGTAAGTATAAGGAGGTAAAATCATGTTCGTAAATGATCCTATTGCCGATATGCTCACCCGCATTCGCAACGCGCAGATCGCCCGGCACGAGAGTGTTGTGATCCCCGCCAGCAACATGAAGAAGGCTATTGCCAAGATTCTGTTGGACGAAGGGTATGTAAAATCGGTTGAAAACGTGGCTGAAGGCATTCAGGGCTCCATCAAGATCACCCTGAAGTACCTGGACAAGAAGCAGCCCGTCATCGTTGGCCTCAAGCGCATTTCCAAGCCCGGCCTGCGGGTGTATGCCACCTGCGAAGAGCTGCCCAAGGTTCTGGGCGGTCTGGGCATCGCCATCGTTTCCACTTCCAAGGGCCTGATGACTGACAAGGCCTGCCGGAAGGAAAACATCGGCGGCGAAGTGCTGTGCTACATCTGGTAATCAACACGTCATTTGGAGGTAGATTATTATGTCTCGTATCGGAAGGCTTCCCATTGCCGTTCCCGCGGGCGTGACGGTTACCATCGATGAAAACAATCTGGTTACCGTGAAGGGCCCCAAGGGTACGCTTACCCAGCAGGTGAACAAGAACATCACCGTGAAGCAGGATGGTGCCGAAATCTTCGTCACCCGTCCTGATGACAAGAAAGAAAACCGCGCCATGCACGGCCTGTATCGCGCTCTGATCGCCAACATGGTGAAGGGTGTGACCGAAGGCTTCGCTGTGACGCTGGAAATGGTGGGTACCGGCTACCGTGCCGCCGCCGAAGATAACGGCAAGAAGCTGAACATCAACATCGGTTTCTCTCATCCCGTGATCATCGACGCCCCCGAAAACATCACGTTCGAAACCCCTGTGCAGACCAAGATGGTCATCAAGGGCATCGACAAACAGCAGGTTGGCAACCTTGCCGCTGATATCCGCGCCATTCGTAAGCCTGAACCCTACCTGGGCAAGGGCATCAAGTACGAAAACGAAGTTATCCGCCGCAAGGAAGGCAAGTCTGGTAAGAAGTAAGAAAGGGAGTGAACGCATATGTTCAAAAAGCGCGACCGTAATGAAGTGCGCGTGATCCGTCACGCCCGCGTCCGCAAAAAGATCAGCGGCACCCCCGAAATGCCGCGCCTGTGCGTGTATCGCAGCAATAAGTCCATCTATGCGCAAGTGATCGACGACACCAAGGGCATCACCCTGGTCTCCGCTTCCACCATCGACCCCGCCATCAAGGGTCAGCTTAATGACGTGGATAAGACCGGTGCCGCCAAGATGGTGGGCAAGCTGGTCGCTGAACGCGCTCTGGCCGCCGGTATCAAGGACATCGTCTTTGACCGCGGTGGCTACCTCTACACCGGGCGCATCGCCGCCCTGGCCGACGCCGCTCGCGAAGCCGGCCTGAACTTCTAAGGAGGGAACGAAACCATGCCTATGAATGAACGCCGCGAACGTCGGGATCGTGAAGAACCCGTCAGCGAATTCAAAGAACGCCTGGTCGCCCTCAACCGTGTAACCAAGGTTGTTAAGGGCGGTAAGAACTTCCGCTTTGCTGCTCTGGTCGTGGTCGGCGACGAAAACGGCCGTGTGGGCGCTGCCATCGGTAAGGCCAAGGAAGTACCCGAAGCCATCCGTAAGGCCAAGGAAGCTGCTCAGAAGAACCTGGTGACCGTTCCCATGGACGGCACCACCATCCCCCACGCCATCAACGGCCTGTACGGCACTGCGAAAGTCGTGCTGCTGCCCGCCGAAGAAGGTGCTGGCGTTATCGCCGGCGGCGGCGCCCGTGCTGTTCTGGAACTGGCCGGTATCAAGAATATCCGTACCAAGACCTTCGGCACCAACAACCGCATCAACACCGTGAAGGCTACTCTGGAAGGCCTGAAGGCTCTCCGCAGCGCCGAAACCGTGGCTCGTATGCGCGGCAAGACCGTGGAAGAAATTCTGGGCTAAGGAGGATATGGAAAGATGAAACTGAAGATCACTTTGACCAAGTCCCCCATTGCCTGCCTGCAGAAGCAGATTGACACCGTGAAAGCCCTGGGCCTGCGCAAGGTCGGCATGACGGTGATCAAGGAAGACAACCCCTGCATCCGTGGCCAGATCTTCCGTGTGAAGCATATGGTCAAGGTAGAAGAAATCAACGAATAAGGGAGGACACACCCATGAAATTGCATGAGTTGCAACCGGCCATCGGTTCGACGACTGCCCCGAAGCGCCTTGGTCGAGGCGTAGGCTCTCAGCTGGGCAAAACCTCCGGTAAAGGTCACAAGGGCGCCAAGGCCCGCTCCGGCGGCGGCAAGCGTCCCGGCTTCGAAGGCGGCCAGATGCCTCTGACCCGTCGTCTGCCCAAGCGTGGCTTTACCAACATCTTCGCTAAGGAATATGCCACCATCAACGTTTCTGCTCTGAACGTGTTCGAAGACGGTTCCACCGTGAACGCCGAAGCTCTGCTGGAAATGGGCCTGATCAAGAAGGTCCTGGACGGCGTGAAGGTGCTGGGCGGCGGCGAACTGCAGAAGAAGCTGACTGTTGACGTTGCTAAGGTGACTGCTTCCGCTAAGGAAAAGATCGAGGCGATCGGTGGGAAAGTCGAGGTGAAGTAACGATGTTGGAAACGTTGCGTAATGTCTGGCGAGTACCGGAGCTGCGCAAAAAGGTGCTCTACACGTTCTTCATGCTGCTGATCTACCGTCTGGTGAGCGTCATTCCGGTTCCCGGTATTGACGCCGCCACCTTCCAGGGTGCCATGGCCAACTATGACATGCTGGATCTGATGAACATGATGACGGGCTCCGCCCTCAGTCAGATGACCCTGATGGCTATGGGTATTTCTCCCTACATCAACGCTTCCATTATCATGCAGCTTTTGTGCATTGCCATCCCGGCTCTGGAACGGTTGCAGAAGGAAGGCGGCGAAGAGGGCAAGAAGAAGATCACCATGATCACCCGTTATGTGACGATTGCTCTGGCTGCTCTGCAGGCCATCGGTATCATCGGCGGTCTGGGTGCCATCGAACCCGGTTATCGTAACTTCTTCGGTTATGTTTCCATCGGTATCATCATGGCCGGCGGTACTGCCCTGGCTATGTGGATCGGTGAACGCATCACCAAGAACGGTGTTGGCAACGGTATCTCCCTGATCATCTTCACGGGTATCGTATCCAGCCTGTTCAACTACCTGCTCACCACCTTCGTCAGCATTTTCTCCAATGCTGGTGCCATTGTGAACTTCCTGATTTCCATCGTGGCCATCGTGGTGATCCTGGTGATCGTTACCATCGTGGATATGAGCGAACGCCGCATCTCCGTCCAGTACGCCAAGCGCGTGGTGGGCCGGAAAATGTATGGCGGCCAGAGCACCCATATCCCCATGAAGCTGCTGAGCGTTGGCGTGCTGCCCCTGATCTTTGCCTATTCCTTCATGGCGTTCCCGGGCACCATCATTGCCATGTTCGGCGTCAATAGCGGCGCTTACAAGTGGTGGAATACCTACATGAGCCAGGGCTCCTTCTGGTATATCGCTGTGACCACTCTGCTGATCATTGCTTTCACCTACTTCTACGCTTCTATCAGCTTCAATCCTCAGGACATTGCCAAGAACATCCAGCAGCAGGGCGGCCACATTCCTGGTATCCGCACCGGTTCCAAGACCGTGGATTACCTGGCCCGCACCTCCAAGCGTCTGTGCCTGTTCGCCGCTCTGTTCCTGGCTGGCATGAACATCATTGCCATGCTGCTCTCCGGCGCTTTCGCCATCCCCATGGGTGCTTCCAGCGTGCTGATCGCTGTGAGCGTGGCCATCGAAACGGTGCGCCAGATGGAAAGCCAGCTGGTTATGCGCAATTACAAAGGTTTCCTGGGCTGATCAAGCCCCTCAAGAGGAATGCAGCAACCTGCATTGCCTGATCTGGGCAAGGGAAGGAAGGCCGAAACGCTTTCCTTCCCTTCTCCGCCCCGAAGGCAGGAAGGTAGCGGCATTCCAAATTGTGTGTCTATAGCAATTGACGGAAGGAGAAATTCCATGAATATCATCTTTCTTGGTGCTCCCGGTGCCGGCAAGGGTACCCACGCTCAGCGCCTGATGCATAAAATGAATATTCCTCAGATTTCTACGGGCGATATGCTCCGTGCAGCTATCAAGGCTGAAACGGAACTTGGCCTTTCCGCCAAGCGCTATATCGATGCCGGCGAACTGGTGCCCGATGAAGTGGTCATCGGCATCGTGGAAGAACGCCTGGCACAGGAAGACTGCAAGAACGGCTACATCCTGGACGGCTTCCCCCGTACGGTTGCCCAGGCCGAAGCCCTGAAGGGTTTCGCTACCATCGATGTGGCCCTGAATCTGAGCCTGCCTGATGAAATGATCATCCGCCGCCTGTCCGGCCGTCGGGTGTGCCTCAAGTGCGGCGGCACCTACCACATCTCCAGCCTCAACGGCCGTGAAGATTGTGAAGCCTGCGGCGATAAGCTGGTGCAGCGCAAGGACGACACCCCCGAAACCGTGCAGAACCGTCTGAACGTCTATAACGCACAGACCGCTCCCCTCATTGATTACTATGAGAAGGAAGGCCTGCTCAAGACGGTGGAATGCCTGGGTACGGTTGATGAAAACCAGGCCGCTGTGGAAAAGGCGCTGAATCTGTAATGATCATTTTGAAAAATCCTGACCAGCTGGCTAAAATGCGCAGCGCAGGTCATTTGCTTCATGATGTGCTCCTGCAGGTGCGGGAAATGATTGTTCCCGGCATCACCACCATGGACGTGAATCGGTATACCGATGAGCTGATCCGCAAGGCAGGCGCCATCCCCACCGAATTCGGTTACTGCGGGTTCCCCGCATCCATCTGTGCCTCCATCGATGACGAAGTGGTGCATGGCATCCCTTCCGAGAATGTGACGCTGATGGAAGGCAGCATCCTTTCTGTGGACGTTACGCTGGCCCTGGATGGCTGGCAGGCGGACAGCGCCTTCACGGTGCCGGTGGGCAGAACCACCGAAGAAAAGATGCAGCTGATCCGGGTGACGGAGGAGTGCTTCTGGAAGGGAGCCGCCGCTGCCATCAACGGAAACCGGATCGGGGATATCGGCTATGCAGTGCAGAGCCACGCAGAAATGCACGGCTACAGCGTGGTCCGGGATCTGACCGGCCACGGTATCGGCCGCAAGATGCACGAAGATCCTTCGGTGCCCAATTTCGGATTGCCGGGTCACGGCAGCCGGCTGCGCCCGGGGATGACCTTCTGCATCGAACCCATGATCGCCATGGGAAAATGGCAGGTGCATCAGCTGGCCGATGGCTGGACCATCGTGACCAACGATCACAAGCCCAGCGCGCATTATGAGCATACAATTGCCGTTACCGCCCAGGGAAAACCGGAGCTTTTAACGCTTCCGGAGGCAAAATGGGAGGAAATTACGGAATGAAGCCAGAAATTTTGCCCGGACGCGTCGTTTTTTCAAAAAAAGGACGTGACAAAGGCAGGTACTTTGTGGTATTATATCTGGTGGACGCCGATTTTGTTATGATGGCGGATGGGGATACCCGGAAGCTGGATCATCTCAAGAAAAAAAGGCGTAAGCATCTGACTGCATGTCCCTATGAGGATTTCCGGCTGATCGAGTTGTATCAGCAGGGAAGGCTCAAAGACAGCGACATCAGGTCTGTGCTGTTCCCCATTACAATGAAGACCGGCACGGATGTGCCAAAGACCGACAGGGAGGGGTAAACCGCTTGTCCAAGGACGATGTCATCGAAATGGAGGGCAAGGTGATCGAAGCACTGCCCAACGCCATGTTCCTGGTAGAATTGCCCAACGGGCACCGCATTATGGCGCATATTTCCGGTAAGATGCGCATGAACTTCATCCGCATTTATCCCGGTGATAAAGTGACCATTGAGCTTTCCCCCTACGACCTGACCCGCGGCCGCATTACGTGGCGCAGCAAGAACTAACCCTAAGGAGGTAAACCGACATGAAAGTCCGTCCTTCCGTGAAGCCCATTTGCGAAAAGTGCAAGATCATCAAGCGCAAGGGCCGCGTCATGGTTATCTGCGAAAACCCCAAGCATAAGCAGCGTCAGGGCTAACCCACCCTTTCGTAACGGGAGCGCCGTACTGAGCATCCGGTATCCGGGGGCTGAGCACGGCGTTCCCATGGCCACACATGGCCAAATGGATAAGAAGACATGCCTGTTGTGGGCGGCTGCCCTCCTGTGAAAGCTTGAGGGACCACACATGCCTGTCAAAAGCCTGATACTCCGCCTGGGTTGCGGGCGGAAAGCGGGGTATACCCATGCCCCTGCACCAGCTGTGTTCACAGTGAAAGGATAAGAAATCTACGCCTTATCCGGAAGGTGTGAAGTGCAGCATCCATCACATCCACGACAATCATATGGAGGTGTAACCAACACATGGCACGTATTGCGGGTGTTGACCTGCCGAGAGAAAAGCGCGTCGAGATTGGCCTGACCTACATCTACGGCATTGGCCCCACTGTAAGTAAGGAAATCATCGCCGCCACCGAAGTGAATCCTGATACTCGCGTGAAGGATTTGACCGAAGCTGAAATTGGTAAGCTGCGCGATTACATCGAACACAACCTGAAGGTTGAAGGTGATCTGCGCCGTGAAGTTTCCATGAACATTAAGCGCCTGGTGGAAATTGGCTGCTATCGCGGTGTCCGCCATCGTCGCAACCTGCCCGTCCGCGGTCAGAATACCAAGCAGAATGCCCGTACCCGCAAGGGTCCCAAGCGCACTCAGGTTGGTAAGAAGAAGTAATAAAGGTTACCGGGCCGCAGCATGAATGCGGCATAAAGAAGTAACCCATCTCAAAAGGACGCCCCGAAAGGGGTTCGGAGGGATAAAGAATGGCACCTAAAAAAACAGCGCTGAAGAAGGTTTCCCGCAAGCGCCGTGAAAAGAAGCTGGTAGAACGCGGCGTAGCGCACATCTCTTCTTCCTTCAATAACACCATCGTAACCATTACCGACGTGCAGGGCAACGCCCTGTCCTGGGCTTCCGCCGGCGGCATGGGTTTCCGCGGCAACAAGAAGTCCACGCCCTTCGCCGCTCAGATGGCCGCCGAAACGGCTGCCAAGGCAAGCCAGGAATTTGGTCTGAAGTCTGTTGACGTGTGCGTGAAAGGCCCCGGCTCCGGCCGTGAAGCCGCTATCCGCGCCCTGCAGACTGCCGGCCTGGATGTGACCATGATCAAGGACGTGACGCCCATTCCTCACAATGGCTGCCGTCCGCCCAAGCGTAGAAGAGTGTAATAGGAGGATACCCAAAATGGCAAGATATACAGACTCTGTATGCCGTCTGTGCCGCCGTGAGGGCACCAAGCTCTTCCTCAAGGGCGAAAAGTGCTTCTCCAGCAAGTGCGCCGTCAGCAAGCGGCCCACCCCTCCCGGCCAGCATGGTCAGGCTCGTCAGCGTAAACCCAGTGAATATGGTCTGCAGCTTCGTGAAAAGCAGAAGGCTCGCCGTGCTTACGGCCTGCTGGAAGGCCAGTTCTTCCGTACTTATGAACGTGCTTCCAACATGAAGGGTGTTACCGGTGAAAACCTGCTGTCCCTGTTGGAACGCCGTCTGGACAATGTGGTCTATCGTGCCGGCTTCGCCGCTTCCCGTCCCCAGGCCCGTCAGCTGGTGCTGCATGGCCATTTCCAGGTGAACGGCAAGAAGGTTGACATTCCTTCTTACGAAGTGGACCAGAACGACGTGATCACCGTGAAGGTCAAGAGCAAGGAATTGGAACTGTTCAAGGCCGCTCGCGAAGGTTCTTCCCGCGTTGTGCCCAAGTGGCTGACCGTGAATGCCGACGAGCTGACCGTCACTGTTTCCGCCCTGCCCGCCCGTGATGATATCGACTTCTCCATCCAGGAAAACATGATCGTCGAATTCTATTCCCGTTAATGTTACTGGCAAGCTGAGAACCCCTCAACCGACGGTAATCGATAGGAGGGTAATGCATCGTGATCGTCGAAATCGAAAAGGCGCACATCGATTGTGTCGAAATGAACGCGAACAATTCCTACGGGAAGTTCGTTATCGAGCCGCTTGAACGCGGTTTCGGTCATACGCTGGGCAATGCGCTCCGCCGGGTGCTGATCAACAGCCTGCCGGGCACTGCCGTTACCAGCGTGAATATTGAAGGCGTGCAGCACGAGTTTTCCACCGTCGAAGGTGTGAAAGAAGACGTTACCGAAATCGTTCTGAACCTGAAGTGCCTGGCAGTGAAGCTGTACAGCGATCAGGTGAAAACCCTGGAAGTAAGCGCAGAAGGCCCCTGTGAGCTGACTGCCGCCGATATCCGGGTGGATGACGAAGTGGAAATCGTCAACCCCGATCTGCACATCGCCACCTTGGGCGAAGGCGCCAAGCTGCATATGTGGCTGACGCTGGACCGTGGCCGGGGCTATGTTTCTTCCGATAAGAACAAGACCCCCCAGATGCCCATTGGTGTGATCCCCATTGATTCGATCTACACCCCCATCAAGAAGGTCAATTACGTGGTCGAAGACACCCGCGTGGGTCAGATCACGGACTATGACAAGCTGACCCTGGAAGTGTGGACCAATGGCTGCGTGGCTCCCGATGAAGCCATCGCCATGAGCGCCCGCATTATCGTGGAACAGCTGAGCCTGTTCATCGGCCTCACCGACCAGGCCCTGCCCATCAGCAGCGCTGAACCGGAAGCCAATGACGACGGCAAAGTGATGGATATGACCATCGAAGATCTGGATCTCTCTGTTCGTGCATATAATTGCCTCAAGCGTGCCGGTATCAACACCGTGGCCGAACTGGTTCAGCGGAATCAGGAAGACATGATGAAGGTGCGCAACCTGGGCAAAAAGAGTCTGGAAGAAGTCGAGCAGAAGCTGCAGGCACTGGGCCTGGGCCTGCGTCCGACCGAAGAGTGATAGGAGGAAAACCTCATGGCAACTGAGCGTAAGCTGGGCCGTACTGCGAGCCAGCGCAAGGCTATGCTGCGGAACCTGACCACCAATCTCCTGTGGTACGGCCGCATCGAAACCACCGAGGCCAAGGCCAAGGAAGTGCGCAGCATCGTGGATAAAATGATCACCCTCGCCATCCGCGAATATGATCAGACCGTTGAAGTAGAAAAGGAATTCTACAACGATAAGAAGCAGATCGTGAAGGAAACCTTCGTGAACGACCTGCCCTCCAAGCTGCATGCACGCCGCCTGATGATGGCGTACCTGTATGACATCAAGGAGCAGAAGAAGGACGACGAAAACAAGGCTGAATACAAGGAACGCACCAAGGACAACAAGCATCCCGTGGTGGAAAAGCTGTTCCGTGAATACGGCCCCAAGTATCGCGCCCGCAACCAGGAAAAGAACTGCGCCGGCGGTTATACCCGGATGTACAAGCTGGGCCCGCGCCGCGGTGACGCTGCCGAAATGGTGGTTATCGAACTGGTGTAAGCTGCATATAACAGCAATGAAAGCAGACTGTGTGAAAGCATGGTCTGCTTTTTTGATGGGCAGAATGAAGTAAACAGCTCTGCAGGTATAGGGGATGCAGTGTGATAATGAGAAGGCCACATAAAAGAGTCTTGGCAGCTCCTAACATATTACAGACATTTAATGGAAAAAGAACAAAAATGTAACAAACAATGCTTTCTGCGCTTAATACTTTGTGGTATTATAATGTGTGTGGAAATATATAGAAATCTGAGTTGACGGTTGTCTTTTTTCGTGCAGCCGTTAACCGAAGAGGAGAGGAAAGCGAAATGAAGCTGAATCGGAAACTGATGCTGATTCTGGCCGTCGTACTGAGCGTTGCAATGGCTGCCGGCGGCACCATGGCCTACCTTCAGGACACGGACGAAGACGTGAACGTGATGACGCTGGGCAATGTGTACATTAACCAGCTGGAATACGAACGCGTCCCCACTGAAGGCCATGAACTGACCAACGATAAATGGGAGACCACTGGCGAAAAGGATAAGTACGGCTATACTCCGGACGAAGTGCGGCCTTTTACCCAGTCCAAGCCCCTGTATCCCGCTGTGTTTGCCGATGGCGTTATCAAATGGGACGAACGTGTTGGCAGCAATGGCGATGAACACCAGCAGAGCTGGGCAGATGTGAAGGGTGAAAAGACCACGGGTGCCCCCGGTTCTTACCAGCTGTTTGACGACAGTGTGAAGAATGTGATCGATAAATTCGTGTTCGTGGAAAACACCGGAAATTCCGATGCCTATGTGCGCACCTGGATTGCTCTGGAACAGGGCAGCATTAAAGCGGAGAATTTCAAGAAAGTGATCATGACCAATACCGATGCAGATCATTGGGATTGGGAAACCGTCGCTACAGATGTTGAAATCGCAGATACGAATAATGTGACCAGCACATATTATGTGCTGCTGGCAACCTATAAAGGGCCCACTTCCAATCCCACGGGCATTCTGGCCCCCGGCGCTATTTCCTATGTGAGCCTGGCACAGGTGTACATGAAGCCAGAAGCTACCAACGATGACGTGATCGCCATTGATGGTAACCAGAACGGCACTTATGATATCTTGGTATTCTCTCAGGCTGTGCAGGCTGAAGGTTTTACCGATGCAGAAACTGCTTTGAACGAAGCCTTTGGTGGCGTTGAGAATATTGATCTGACGGACGAAACCAACCCCATTCCGTGGAAGCTGACCAAACTGGGTGACAATCGTCCCGATTTTGAAGCCGCGCTGAACGACACGGAACACTGGGACGGCACTGTCGATACTTCCTGGTACAACGATACCGACACCGAATTTGTGCTGACCACGGCTGAACAGCTGGCTGGTCTGGCTAAACTGGTGGACGACGGTAATACGTTCGAAGGCAAGACCATCAAACTGGGCAACAATATTTGTCTCGGCTGTACCACCGGTGAATGTGAAAATAAAAATGGTGAACCGATTCCCTTCGATCCCATTGGTTCTTATCGGAATGAAAAGCCCTTTAAGGGTACTTTCGACGGCCAGAACAACAAGATTGAAAACCTGAGCCAGAATACCTGGGCGCTGGATAATGGTTATTACTACACCGACTGCGGTCTGGGTCTGTTTGGCCTGGTGGAAGATGCTACTATCAAGAACCTGACCATGGATGGCGCCAGCATTTCCGGTGAAAGCGCTATTTGCGGTACAGTGGCTGCCTGCGCTTATGGAGATATGGTGTTTGAAAATATCACGGTTACGAATAGCAAGGTAAATGACTATCAATATTATGCTGGTGGTATTGTTGGCTGGGCCAGTGGTGATCATCAGTATACTAACTGTGTTGTGGATGAAACCACTGTTGTTGGCAGTCAGTGGGGCGACTTTGGTAATGCCAACGGCGGTTTGATTGGCGGTATCGGATCGAGCGGTACATATCACATTAAGGATTGCACGGTAGCACCGCGTATTGATGCGACCAACGACGTTGTATCTGCCTATCAGTGGTACAATTACCGTAATAGCGGTATGCTGATTGGTAGAGTCCCCGTTACAATCAATAGTGGCGAAGTTACGACTGTTCCGGTGCCGGAGAATGTGACGTGTGAAAATGTTACTGTCATCTACGGCGATTGGGCAAACTATCATTATTGCGAATTTGCCGGAACTGGTTATCCGTATGTACGTGTGGAAGCAGGCGTTAGCGTGGAAGCCTATTCCAATGTCCGCTATGGCCATCCCACCGATGCCAACGGCAACACCGTTGTAGACGACAACCATGTGCACAATGAAGGTGAAGCCCATATGGAACTGGTTGCATTTGATCAGCTTTTCGGCGGTCCGGCTGACCATCGTTACTGCTACTACGGCTTAGCCACTCACGACGGTGTGACTGTGGTGTACAACAACAAATAAGTCCCTTTCGTCTCTTCATGCCCTGCCCTTGCGGCGGGGCTTTTTGCTTGGTGGAAACAAGGAGATGGCGGAAAGGGTTCGGATTGGACGGAAACAGGCATTGACGGCGGTGATATTTGGGGCTACAATGATACTGACCGCATATGCGGTTTGATGAAAAGAGGTGCTGAAAGATGGCCGGGAAGGTGCATTCGCTGGATATGGTGGAGGGGCGGATATTGCCCCAGCTGATCCGGTTTTCGCTGCCGCTGATGGCTACCAGCCTGCTGCAGCTTTTATATAATGCGGCGGACATGGTGGTGGTGGGGCAGTTTGCCGGGGCGGAAAGCCTGGCGGCGGTGGGCTCCACCGGGGCGCTGATCAACCTGATCACCAATTTGTTTGTGGGCTTTTCCCTGGGGGCCAATGTGGTGATCGCCCATGCCAACGGGGCAAGGGATCACAAGGCTATCCAGAAGAACGTGCACACGGCCGTTACCATGAGCGTGATCTGCGGCCTGATTGTGATGGTGCTGGGGCTGGTGCTGGCAAGGCCGCTGCTGACATGGATGGGCAGCCCGGCGGACGTGATCGACAAGGCCACACTGTATGTGCAGATTTTCTTTCTGGGCATGCCGGTGAACCTTTTGTATAACTTTGGCGCAGGGATCATGCGTGCTGTGGGGGATACCCGGCGGCCGCTGGTGTACCTGAGCATTGCCGGGATGGCCAATGTGCTGCTGAATTTGCTGCTGGTGATCGTGTTTCGTATGGACGTGGCCGGTGTGGCCATTGCCACGGTGGTGAGCCAGCTGCTGAGTGCCGTGTTTGTGATGCGGCATTTGCTGCGGACGGATGAGAGCATCCGGATGGATGTGAAAAAGCTGGGGCTGGACTGGAAATGCGTGAAGGAAATTGTGCGTATTGGCCTGCCTGCGGGCATTCAGAGCAGCCTGTTCAGCCTGAGCAACGTGATCATTCAGTCTTCCATCAATGCCCAGGGCTCCGTCTGGATGGCGGGCAATGCGGCGGCGGCCAATGTGGAAGGGTTTGTGTATGTATCGATGAACAGCATTTCCCAGGGCACGCTGACTTTCTCCAGCGCAAACCGGGGGGCAAAAGAATATAAGCGTGTGCGGAAGGTGCTGTGGGTGAGCCTGCTTGCTGCCGGTGTGATCGGCTTTGCAGTGGGCATGATCGCCTGGGGCTTTGGCGGCACGTTGATAGGGCTGTATAACGGCGATGCGGCGGTGATTGAAAAAGGGCTGGTGCGCATGGCCATCATTATGCCCACTTATTTCGTCTGCGGCCTGATGGACGTGGCGGGCAGTCAGATGCGGGGCATGGGCTATTCCATTGCCCCCATGATCGTCAGCCTGTCCGGCGCCTGCGCGTTCCGGCTGTTCTGGGTATTTACCGTGTTTGCGGCGGACCCCCGGATGACCACCCTGTACAATTCCTATCCCATCAGCTGGGCATTGACGTTTTTGATCCATCTGGGCTGCTATTTCTTCCTGGCAAGGCCCAAGCTGATTAGCCAGGAGAGGGAAATGCTGAATGAGGCAGGGTGATGGGATGAAATGCAGGCTGTTGATCGTGGAAGGCTTGCCCTGCAGCGGAAAAAGCAGTGTTTCCGCCTTTGCGGCGGCGCAGCTGGAGAAGCGGAGCAAGGTTTGCTTTGTGGATGAGGGCACGGGCGATCACCCGGCAGACTGGGAGTTCCATGCCCTGAGGGAGGACGGAGAGGTGTTTCCGCTTTCCAGCCTGCCCTGGGAAGAAGCGGAAAAATGGATGCATCGGAAAATTTATGACGGGCTTGAGTGGGAAGAGGAAATGCCGGTGATGCTGGAAAAATGGCGGCATTTTGCCTCTTCGGCCCGGCAGGACACAGTGTATGTGTTCAACTGTGTGCTGCTGCAGAACCCCATGTGCGAAACCATGATGCGCTTTGGCTTCGGGGAAGATGTTTCCCGGCAGTATATCCAAACAATTGCGGACATCATCTGCCCCCTGCAGCCGGCGGTGATTTATCTGAAAAATGAAGATATTGCATCCTCCGTGGAAAAGGCAGCGGCGGAAAGGCCGGGCTGGCTGGAGGGCGTGGTGCAGTATCATGTGCAGGGGGCTTACGGCAAAAGCGTGGGCGCCCAAGGGTTTGAGGGGTATGTGGCCTGCCTGCATGAAAGACAGGAAAGGGAGCTGCGGATCCTCAGCACCCTGCCGGTGGATCAGCTGGTGGTGGAAAATCCCCAGCGGGATTGGCAGCGTGCCCATGGGGAAATTGCTTCCTTTTTACAGCGGCTATTATGAAAAGCGGAATGCATTTTGCATTCCGCTTGGCTTTTATTGAGGAAGGAGGGGAACATGAAGGGCAGAATCCCAATAGGTTTGATGATCATCCAGCCAGACCAGATACACGCCCCGGGGCAATTCCCCGGCGTTGGAACGGAAATCCACGCTGAAATGGAAATCGGTGGGCTGCAAATCCGGGGTGGTGCTCATGCCGCTGGAATAGGAGGCGATGTGCAGGGAAAGGGCATGATCCTGGGTTTCCAGGGCTTGTTCAAACACATCCTCCGGGAAAACGGACAGGAAGCTTTCCGAAGAAACGAAATCCGGGGCCGGGGAAAGATCCGTGATGTGGCCTTCCAGCAGGCCGCCGGTGGGGGTGAGCGTGAAGTGATCCAGATGGAGGGTGTACAGATCGTTTTTGTATTCTCCGGGGGCGGCGGCAAGGGTGGTGATTTTGGTTTCCTTCATGGTGATGGGGAAGGAAAATTCCAGGGATTCGATTTTTTTCAGCCGGGAAGGGCTGGGCAGGGAGGCCATGTTCATAAGGCCTTCATCGGCTAAGATGGGCAGCCCATCGGTTACGATATCGTATTCCCCGGAAGCGTATTCCGTTTGGGAAACGGCGGTATATTCCGCCAGCGGTTCAAACACATCCACCCGGACGGAGAGGGTGGC
>JAFWYZ010000156.1 GCA_017517465.1 Clostridia bacterium
CGTGCCCATTTTCCACACCCTGACAGGCACCGGCCAGCTGTATCGCACCATGCTGCACTGCTATCCCCCCACCCTGACAGACCCCATTGAAAGCCACGAGCATGTCTGGTCTGCCGCCAATTGCATCACGCTTTCCTCCTGCGCGGTATGCAAGCGCATTCAGCCCGGCTTAGGTGAACATGATTACCGGCTGCACGAAGAGGACAACACCCTTTTCTGCCAGATTTGCGGTGACAGCATGCAGCGCCCCTTCAATATCCCCGAAGGCATGACGATGAAGGAGGGCGACAACAGCCCCTTTGTGATTGTGCTGCAGCTGAAGCTTCAGGAACTGGGATACTACAACGCTCCCCTCTCCGGCTGTTACAATGCAGCCACAAAGGAAGCAGTGAAAGCCTTCCAGAAAGACAGCAACCTGATTGCCGACGGTATGTGCGGCATCAGCACCATGGCCATGCTGTTCCCGGAATAAATCGCCATAAATAAAACAAGCTTTGCGCATTGCAAAGCTTGTTTTTGTTACAGGTAAGGCCGCATATCCACCGCCAGCTGGGCTTCCAGATGAATGAGCCGCTTGGCAATGTCCTTGGAATATTCATCCGCCGCTTCGTATTGATTCAGATACCGGTTCAGGGATTTTACCCCCATGTTGCACCCATCCGTCATCAGATCGGCAATCGTGGCATCATCGGGGTGCATGGTCATCATCACACCGGTTTTCATTTTGCTCATCATGCTGGCCATGGCAGGGGGATCTTTCCCCTCATCCTGACATTCCGCCAACCGCTGCTGAATTTCATCATGCAGCTTGTCATGCTCCAGCTTACAATCCATCAGGCACCGGTGAAAACCGTTATTTCCCACCTGCTCCACCACATCTTCAATGGACTGAATGCCCATCTTCACCCCGGCATCGCATTCCCGGAGCAGCTTTACCGTATCTTCTTCCATCACAGCCGTTCCCTCCTTTTCTTGTCGGGAACAGTGTGCCCTGAAACTGCAAAATTGATTCCTTACTTTTCCCAGGGCACAAAATCCTGCACAGCGCCCTGGCCGTCCACATAATCCTTCACGCGCACATGGATGCTGTCCTTTTTCACCCGGGCCATCACCTTCCTGGCCGCATCCCCGTCCACCAGCACAGGCTGATAGTTATTCTCGGGGGTCACACCGCTGATATGAATGGGCCAGAGGGTCAGCTGATGGCCGGTATACTGCCCATCCTCAAACACCAGACGGAACTGGGCCACATTGGCACGAATTTCGTGCACATCTTCATCCACGCCGGTATTGCCGCCAAAGGATGCATTGCCCAGGCTGTAAATCTGGGTAATGCCGTCAAACACATTGAATCCCTGGGGCACATGGGGATGATTGCCCACGATGATATGGGCACCCAGGCTTTTGAGGATTTTGCCGTAGCGGTCATGGATGTTGCCATGGGTGGCATTGTATTCGGCACCGCAGTGCAAGCTGGCCACGATCACCTGGCATCCGGCATCCTTCAGCTGCTGAAAGCATTCCTCCAGCTTTTCCGGATGATCCTTGTAATACAAAGGATATACGCCCACAAAGCCGATACGTACACCCTTTACATCCATATAGCAGGCATGATTGCCATACTCAATGGTGCCGCAATACTGCACCCCCACCCCATCCAGTGCGGCAATGGTGGTGTCATGGGCTTCCTTGCCGAAGTCGGAAGAATGGTTGTTGGCCAGGTTGGCCACCTCAATACTGCAGGCGGGGAAAATGCCGGCATATTCCTCCGGACCGCGGAAGCGCAGACGGCTGGTGCTGTCCGGGGCAGAATCGTTCAGCATGCATTCCAGGTTCACCAGCGTAATATCATCATTGGCAAACAGCCCCTGCAGCTTTTCAAAGGGATAGCCGTAGCCATACTTTTCAATGTAGCGCTGGAAGGCATATTCCTCCGTTTTCACCCGGTCATTGCTGCCGGGCATAAAATCCCCGGTGCAGGTGAGGATCACTTCCGTGGTTTCCGCCAAAGCAACGCAGCAGACACACACAAGCAGCACCGTCATCAAAATTAATTTCTTCATCTATGTCCTCCGGAAAATCACTGTCTTTCCGTTTCAAGTCTATCATGCAGCCAGACAATTGTCAATCCGGCATCAGCCTGCCCGGAAGATCATTTTCTGCTGCCGATTTTCCGCTACGGACGCATCCTGCAAAAAGGAAAAGGCATCCTGCCTTGCCAGGATCACCGGCATCCGGTCATGCAGCCAGGCAATGCTTTCATGCGGCTCACAGGTAAGCACCGAAAAGACCGGCAGTTTTTTGTTACTTTCATAGCGATATATGCCTGCCAGAAACAGCGTCCCTTCCCCCTCCGGCCGGATCATATACCGGGTGCGCCTGTTTTCCACCGGCTCCCAGCCGGTGCCATCCAGCAGGGATGGCAGCTGCTCCTGCCTGTTTTCCCATTCAAAGTAATGTGTCATGGGCAAAATACACCGGCGCTGCCGAAAGGCATCTGC
>JAFWYZ010000157.1 GCA_017517465.1 Clostridia bacterium
TCCGAAAAAGAGGGCATTCCCGGGGCAGTGTCCAGGGGGGTGCCGGCGGAAGTGGCGGAGCAGATTTTCGATGAAATGAGCTCCTTCGCCTCCTATGCCTTCAATAAACCCCACGCTGCCTGCTATGCGGTGGTGGCCCTTCGCACAGGGTATCTGAAATGCCATTACCCGGCGGAGTTCATGGCCGCGCTGATGAACAGCGTCAGCGGCAATACCGCGAAAATTGCCGGGTATATTTACTATTGCCGCCAGAAGGGCATTCCCATCCTGCCGCCGGATATCAACCGCTCCATGGGCAAGTTCACCGTGGCCATGGAAAAAGGCCGCAAGGGCATCCTCTTTGGCATGGGCAGCATCAAGAACGTGGGCGAAAAGGCCATTGACAGCATCATCCGCGAAAGAGAAAGAGCCGGTGCATTCACCGATATTTTCGATTTCTGCCGCCGCATGGCCGGTGAGGATGTGAACAAGCGGGCAGTGGAAAGCCTGATCAAAGCCGGTTGTTTTGACCATTTCGGGGCCAAACGGGTGCAGTGCATGGCGGTGTTTGAAAGCGCCATGGATGCCCAGATGAACCAGAAAAAGCAGAACGTGACGGGCCAGGTATCCTTCTTTGACCTGGGCCAGTCCGGTGAAAGCATGCGGACGGAGGAAACCTATCCGCCCCTGAAGGAATACCCCCTGAAGGAAATTCTGCTGCAGGAAAAGGAAGTGACGGGCATTTACTGCTCCGCCCATCCTTTGGACGAATACAATGAAACGCTGAAAAAGCTGTCCTTCAATACCACGGCCCTGCTGGACATTCTGGAAGGCCCGGGGGGCGGTATTGGGGAGGACGGAAAAAAGGTGGTCATGGGGGGCATGGTGGTGGAAAGCCATGCCAAGGCCACCAAGAAGGGTGCCATGATGGGCTTTATGACGCTGGAAGACCATGCAGGGCAGATCGAGTGCCTTCTGTTCCCCAAGGTGTATGAGCGCTTTGGCCGCCAGATCAGCGAGGATGAGGCGGTGCTGGTGTCCGGCAGGCTGTCCATCCGGGAGGATGAGGACCCCAAGCTTCTGGTGGATACCATCGAGCCTCTGACGGCGGTGCCCGCCGCCCCCGATACCCGTACCGATGCCCAGCGGGCAAAGGATGCCGGGGAAAAGCTGTATCTGCGCATGAACAGAAGCCAGATGGGGCCGGTGCAGGCGCTGCTGAGTGAACTGCAGGGGCCCATCCCCGTGTATATCAATTTGCCGGAAGAAAAAATCACCCTGCTGTGCCCCCGGGAAATGTGGGTGCGCAGCAGCGAGGAAGCCATGGACGTGCTCAGTGCGTTTTTGCCCCAGCAAGATATGAAAGTGGTGACGAAATGAAGTTGTTGGAAATGACTGTTCCTGCCCGGGAAGAATTTTCCCTGCCCCTGCGTATGGCAGTGGCGGGCATCTGCGCCTTGCATGATGTGCCGGTGGACGTGCTGGAAGATCTGCGTTCGGCGGTGGATGAAAGCTGCGATCTTTTGCTCAATCAGGATTACAAGGCCCAGTGCCTCACCCTCACCTGCGAAATGCAGGA
>JAFWYZ010000158.1 GCA_017517465.1 Clostridia bacterium
GCAAATTTCTTCATTTCTGAAAATCGTAGCATTTTAGTATCACGGCGATTTTCGAAAGCCCGAAAACCCTTGATTTTCCTAGGTTTTTGGCCTATCGGAACTTTACTCCCACTCGATGGTGCCGATGGGCTTGGGGGTCAGGTCCAGGCAGACACGGTTGATGCCTTCCACTTCATGGGTGATGCGGTCGGTGATGCGGTGGAGGAGCGCGTAGGGGATTTCTTCGATGGTGGCGGTCATGGCGTCGGTGGTGTTGACGGCGCGGATGATGGCGGGCCAGCCTTCATAGCGCTTGCCGTCGCGGACACCCACGCTCTTGAAATCAGGCACGGCGATGAAGTACTGCCATACCTTGCCGGCCAGGCCGTTGTTGGCAAATTCTTCACGCAGAATGGCATCGGCTTCACGCAGGGCATGGAGACGATCCCGGGTAATGGCGCCAAGGCAGCGGACACCCAGGCCGGGGCCGGGGAAGGGCTGACGGTACACCATTTCGTGGGGCAGGCCAAGGGCTTCGCCCACCACGCGCACTTCGTCTTTATAAAGGAGCATGACGGGCTCCACCAGCTGGAAGGTCATGCCGTTGGGCAGGCCGCCCACGTTGTGATGAGCCTTCACGCCGTCTTTGCTTTCCAGAATGTCGGGATAGATGGTCCCCTGGGCCAGGAATTCCACATCTTCCAGCTTTTCGGCTTCTTCGGCAAACACTTCGATGAATTCGCCGCCGATGATCTTGCGCTTCTTTTCCGGTTCGGCAACACCGGCCAGTTTATCCAGGAAGCGGTCAGTGGCATCGATATAAATCAGGTGGGCATCCAGCTTCTTGCCGAATACTTCGATCACCTGCTCGCTTTCACCCTTGCGCATGAGGCCATGGTTCACATGCACGCAGATCAGCTGACGGCCGATGGCCTTGATAAGCAGAGCAGCCACGACGGAGGAATCCACACCGCCGCTCAGGGCCAGCAGCACTTTCTTATCGCCAACCTGTTCCTGAATCCGTTTTACCTGTTCATCAATAAAAGCATTTGCCAGTTCCTTGGTGGTGATCCTTACCATGTTTTCGGGGCGTACATCGGTCTGCATCTCAATTCCCTCCATCCAGCGTTGGTGTTCAAATTAACTTAAAAATTTTACAGCAGCAGGGCCAGTTTGTCAATATCTTCTTTCTTTGTAGCCCAGCTGGCAGCAAAGCGGACCACGGTGTGATCATCGTCCAGCTTCTCCCAGAAAGAGAAGTCCACATGCTGGCTGAGCGCCTGCATTTTTTCATTTTCCAGCACGATAAACTGCTGGTTGGTGGGCGAATCGATAAAGAAACGATAGCCCTTTTGGGCAAAGACCTTTTTCAGTTCCTCCGCCATATCGATGGCATGGCGGCTGATATCGAAATACAAATTATCGGTAAACAGCGTATCAAACTGCACGCCCATCAGCCTGCCCTTGGCAAGCAGCGCGCCGTTTTGCTTCACGATGGCCAGGAAGTGCCTGGGCATATTGCCCCTGGTGAACACCACCGCTTCCCCGCACAGCGCCCCCACCTTGGTGCCGCCGATGTAGAACACATCACAAAGCTTTGCAATATCTGCAAGCGTCACGTCGGTCTGATAGCTCATCAGGCCGTAGCCCATCCGGGCACCGTCCATAAACAGAGGAATGTCATATTCCCGGCAGACGTCGCTGACGGCCGTCAGTTCTTCCTTGGTGTAGAGCGTGCCGTACTCCGTGGGATGGGAAATATACACCATGCCCGGGAACACCATGTGTTCATGGTTGGCATCGCCATAGAAGGTGCGCAGCATCTCCTTCAGCTCACAAGCGCAGATTTTGCCTTCATGCTGAGGCAGGGGCAGCACTTTCCGTCCCAGATGCTCCACCGCACCGGCTTCATGGCCGTTGATATGGCCCGTCACCGCGGACACCACACCCTCATAGCTTTTCAAAAGGGCGGAAATCACGATGGC
>JAFWYZ010000159.1 GCA_017517465.1 Clostridia bacterium
CACCCAGCCTTTCGGCTGGGCATTTTTCTTTGGTGGAGGTGAGGGGAATTGCTCTCGCCTCACGGCTCGGTCACCGCGGCTCTGGCAGCCCACTGGGCTGCCATTCACTACCGCTCTAGTTCAATTCCCCTCTCCTTTTTTTCGCAAAGAAAAACACCCTGCCTTTCGGCTGGGCATTTTTTCTTTGGTGGAGGTGAGGGGAATTGCTCTCGCCTCACGGCTCGGTCACCGCGGCTCTGGCAGCCCACTGGGCTGCCATTCACTACCGCTTTAGTTCAATTCCCCTCTCCTTTTTTTCGCAAAGAAAAACACCCAGCCTTTCGGCTGGGCATTTTTTCTTTGGTGGAGGTGAGGGGAATTGAACCCCTGTCCGAAGATTCAGTTGTACAGTTTTCTCCGAGCGCAGACAGGATATTGACATTCCCTCCGCTGCACGCCTCCTGACAGGCTTACAGCTTCAGTAGCTTCATTTTACCGGGCACGCCGCAAAGCTTAGGCGGCCCTGTTCCCTACTCATGTCACGCCGGGATCCTGAGCCGTAGGCAACTCAGGGCCGACGCGCCGCATTAAGCAGCGAAAGCGTACTGATTATTGTCAGTTAATTTTAAAGTTCCCCGTTTTTAAGCGGCCAGGGTCCGCTGCTCGCTTACCATACCCCCGACGATCCCCGTCGAAACCAGTACACCCCCAGGCAGTACGCTCTTATTCGGCACGGCCGCGCATGGCACGTTCCATTTCCCGTTTCACGTCTTTTTCCGCCATGGTGGCCCGCTTGTCATGCAGGTGTTTACCGCGGCACAGGCCCAGGTTCATTTTCATGCGGCCGTTTTTCAGGTATACATCCAAGGGAATCAGTGCATACCCCTGCCGCTGAACCAACGCACCCAGCTTGCGGATTTCGCTTTTATGGAGCAACAGCCTTTTGGGCCGAAGCGGATCGGTGTTGAAAATGCTGCCCTGTTCATAGGGGCTGATGTGCATTCCCTGCACCAGCACTTCCCCGTTTTTCACCATGGCAAAGCTTTCCTTCAGGTTCACCTTGCCCTGGCGCATGCTTTTCACTTCGGTACCCTTCAGCTCGATCCCGCACTCCAGCGATTCTTCAATGAAGTAATCGTGGCGTGCTTTGCGGTTTTGTGCAATGGGCTTCACGCCCGGTGTTTTCGGCATCACACGCCCTCCTTTCCTCATTGCAGAAATAGATTATACAGCATTCTTTGAAAAAATGCAAACATTTGTTTTATTCAGGATACACAAACCGCCGATGCTGCCGCAGCTCCTGCTGATAACGGGCAATATAGTGCCTGGCCATGTTCAGGTTCTGCTCGCTGTAATTGCCACATTCCTCCGGCTTGGCCCCGGGAATATCCCCTTCAAAATTCACAATGAAAGAGCACATTTCGTCCACCAGGGGGAAAGCCTCTTCCGCCGTCCAATCGCCGAACAAAAGCAGATAGCAGCCGGTGCGGCAGCCCATGGGGCCAAAGTACACCACATCGTTTTTCTTTTCATGGTTGCGCAAAAAAGTTGCCCCCAGATGCTCAATGGTATGCAGGGCAGGCACATCCACCACCGGCTCCCGGTTGGGTGCGGTGATACGCAGGTCAAAGGTGGTCACCACCTGACCGCCTTTTTCGTCTCTCCGGGATACATACAGCCCGGGAAACAGGTTCAGGTGATTGATCTGAAAACTGGCAATGCGTTCCATCGTATTCTCCTCAGAAAAGGGAGGCGGAAGTAGCTCCGCCTCCCTGCATTTTTTTATTCAGCCGTTTCGGTCTTCTTCTTCCGGGGTGCACGGGGTTTCTTGGCCTTGGGCGCTTCTTCCGCCGTCACGTCCACCACCACATCCACCTTGGGCTTGCGGGGGGCACGGGGCTTCTTGGCCTTGGGCGCTTCCTGGGGCTGCCTGAGCATATGCTGGTACAAAGACAGGTAGGTTTCAGCGGAATGATCCCAGGAATAATCCCCTTCCATGCCCCGCTTCTGCAGCATTTCCCACACGGCCTTGTTGTTCTTGTAGAAGTACAGGGCGCGGCGGATGGTGTACAGCATATCGTGGGCATTGTAGTTGAAGAAGGTGAAGCCGTTGCCGGCATTATTGGCCTCATTGTAGGAAAGCACGGTGTCCCGCAGACCGCCGGTTTCGCGGACAATGGGCAGGGTGCCGTAACGCAGGGCGATCATCTGGCTCAGGCCGCAGGGCTCAAACTGGCTGGGCATCAGGAACATATCGGAAGCGGCATAGATGCGGTGCGCCAGGGCGCCGTCCATCCGGAAGCGGGCAGCCACACGGCCGGGATAATGCTGTTCAGCCCAGCTGAACAGGTTCACATACCGTGCATCGCCCATGCCCAGCACCACCAGCTGCACATCTTCTTCCATGATTTCGCCGATCACACGGTCAATCAGGTCCAGGCCCTTCTGGTTGCTCAGGCGGGTGATGAGAGAAATGACGGGCACATCCGCCTTCACTTCCAGGCCCAGTTCCTTCTGCAGTTCTTCCTTGCACCTGGCCTTGCCGCTCATATCATCCACGGTATAGTTGGCAGGAATGAGGGGATCGGCAGCGGGGTTATATTCACCCACGTCGATGCCGTTGAGCACACCGGACAGGCTTTCCTTCCGGGCACGCAGCAAGCCTTCCATCCGCTCGCCGTAATAGGCGGTCTGGATTTCTTCGGCATAGGAGGGGCTGACGGTGGTGATCTCATCGGAGTACACCAGCGCAGCCTTCATAAAGTTGGCACAGCCGTAGCATTCCAGCTTATCGTCGGTGAACAGGCTGTCACCCAGGCCCAGCACATCCTGCACCTCGGGAATGCCGAAAATGCCCTGATACTGCAGGTTATGGATGGTGAACACCGTCTTCATGTTGGCATAGAAGGGCAGATGCTGATACTGGATCTTCAACAGGGCAGGAATCATGCCCGCCTGCCAGTCATGGGCATGGAGGATATCGGGGGCAAAGTCCAGCAGGGGCAGGGCATTGAGGCAAGCACGGTCAAAGAAGCCGTAGCGTTCATATTCATCGCCGCCCATGCCGTAGATATAGCTGCGGCCAAAGTAATACTTGTTATCGATGAAATAATAGGTCACACCATCTTTTTCCAGCGCTTCAATGCCGCAATACTGCTTGCGCCAGCCCAGCTCCACCTCAAAATCGATCACATGCTTCATCTGGGAAACATATTCGTGGGGAATCATGCTGTACAGGGGCACCATCACGCGCACATCATGGCCCTTTTTCACCAGCACAGGCGCCAGTGCACCCACCACGTCAGCCAGACCGCCGGTTTTGCAGAAGGGGACGCATTCGGAAGCGGTAAACAAAATTTTCATTGATTTTCACCTCATCTGTTTTTGGGGCAAACCTTGTCTCTTTACAGAGAATATGCAGGGAGGCAATCGGTTTGCCGCCCTGCACATCATATCATCTATTGGGGGCAAGGGGCAAGCCCGTCAGGCTTACACAATCAGATCCTTGGCCACCACGATGGGATAATTCCGGGGCCCGATCAGGCGGGTGTCTTCCCGGATGATAGCCTGCTTATCCAGAATGCAGTGGTCAATTTCTGCATCCTTCTGCACACAGCCATCCTGCATGATGATGGAGTTTTTCACCACAGCGCCCTTTTCGATGCGCACACCGCGGAAGAGAATGCTGTTTTCCACCGTGCCTTCGATCACGCAGCCGTCGGCCACCAGGCAGTTTTTCACATTGGCGCCGCTCACATAGCGGGAGGGCATTTCGTCACGCAGCTTGGTGAGCACGGGACGGTCGGCATCGAAGAAATTGCGGCGGGTTTCCACATCCATCAGTTCCATGGAGGCTTCGAAATAGGCCTGTACGGAATCGATGAACCAGGCTTTGCCGGTGTATTCAAAGCCGTATACCCGCAGGGTGCCTTCGTAGATACCGTTCATGAGCAGGTCACGGGTCAGGTGATACTGGCCGCGGGACACAGCACGGTCCACCAGGTCGATCAGCAGTTCACGGCGCACACACATGCATTCCATGTAGGTGTAGGGCATGCGGGAGATGGTGGGATCCACTTCCAGGCCCGTTACGCGGCCGGATTCATCCACTTCGATGTAGCGGCCGGCACCGTTGCGGCGCATATTGCCGTCACGGGTGTACAGCAGGGTAATATCGGCGCCCTTTTCAATATGGGCAGAGAGCATTTCATCGTACTTGGCAGAATAGAGGATATGTGTATCGGTGACGATCACATACCTCTCCTTGCTGCGGCGCAGGTAATGCAGGTTGGAACGCACGGCATCCAGGAAGCCGGAATACACACCCACGTTATCACGGGTCATGAAGGGGGGCAGCATCACAAGGCCGTTGCGCTTGCCATGCAGGTCCCATTCACGGCCGGAGCCCAGATGGTCCATGAGGCTGTTATAGTTGCGCTGCAGAATGACACCCACGTTGCGGATGCCGCTGGACACCATGGCGGACAGCGGGAAGTCAATCAGGCGGTAGCGGCCGTAAATCGGCACGGCAGCCACGGCACGGTTGGTGGTCAGTTCACGCAGCTGATTGTCGCGTTCACCGGTATAAATGATACCCATCATGCTCTTCATTGTTTCTTCCCCCTTCCTCAAGCATCAGCAAACTGTTCCCCGGCCTTGACGACCGTATTTTCGGGAACGGTTACGCTCTGGCCCACAACAGCAATGAGGCCTTCTTCTTCGCCCACCTGGCAGCCGCCCAGAATTTCGGCATTTTCGGCCACGATGGCACGGCGGACAACGGCACCCTTGCGGATGATGGCACCGGGCATGATCACGCTGTCGATCACTTCCGCGCCTTCTTCCACGATGACGCCGGAAGAGAGGATGGAGTGCACAGCCTTGCCCATGATTTCACAGCCTTCGGTGATCAGGCAGTTTTCCACCACAGCGCCGTCGGCAATATGATGGGGGGGCAGGCCCAGGTTCCGGGCATAGATGCGGAACTTTTTGTCATGCAGGTCGATTTCGGGCTTTTCTTCCAGCAGGTCCATATTGGCTTCCCACAGGCTTTCGATGGTGCCCACGTCCTTCCAGTAGTCGTTGAAGGAATAGGCCACCATCTTCTGGCCGTCACCCAGCATGGCGGGGATGATGTTCTTGCCAAAGTCATTGGAGGAGGTGGGGTCTGCTTCGTCCTGGATGAGGTACTTGCGCAGCTTTTCCCAGGTGAACACATACACACCCATGGAAGCGTTGTTGGACTTGGGATTCTTGGGCTTTTCTTCGAATTCAACGATATTGAAATCTTCGTCCGTGTTCATGATACCGAAACGGCTGGCTTCTGCCCACGGTACCTGGCGCACGGCGATGGTGGCATCGGCGCCCTTGGCTTCGTGATGAGCGATCATGGCGGCATAGTCCATCTTGTAGATATGGTCGCCGGAGAGGATCAGCACATATTCGGGATTATACTGGGCAATGAAGGCCAGGTTCTGGTAGATGGCATTGGCCGTGCCCTTGTACCATTCACCGGTAGCACCGGAATGATAGGGGGGCAGCACGAAAACACCGCCGGACACAAGGTCCAGATCCCAGGGAGCACCGCTGGCGATATACGCATTCAGTTCCAGGGGACGGTACTGGGTCAAAACACCCACCACGTCGATATTGGAATTGGTGCAGTTGGACAGGGGGAAGTCAATGATACGGTACTTGCAGCCGTAGGGTACGGCAGGCTTGGCCATTTGCTTCGTCAAAATCCCCAGACGGCTTCCCTGGCCGCCAGCCAGCAGCATGGCCACGCAACGCTTTTTGCCGGGCATGTGAAAAACTCCCTTCTTTATTAAGCTTTTATCTCTTTTTCAGGACAAAAAGGCTTATTTTTTCATTCATTTGATATTATAACACAAAACACACCATTTTGGAAGATATTTGGCCATATTTTGCATTATTTCTTTTTTGTGCGCTTCTTTACCTTGAAATACACCGTGGAAAGCGGCGGCACACACACCTGCGCGCTGAAGGGCAGGTCATTCCAGGCCGTTTCCTCCGCCCGCACCGGCCAGGCATTGTACTGGTCACTGCCGGCAAACTCTGCCCTGTCGGAATTGAGCACTTCCGTCAGCTCGCAGTCATAGGGCAGGCCAATGCGGTACTGGGGATGGAACACGGGGGTGAAATTGGTGATGCTGATAATGGGATCATGCTTGCCGTCGGAGCGCATAAAGGCCAGCACGCTGTTATCCGCGTCATTGACGCTCAGCCACTGGAACCCATCCCATCCGTCATCCCGGGCATACAGTGCCGGGTGTGAGCGGTAGAACTTGTTCAGCTTCGCCACATATTTCTGCATTTCCGGATGCTTTTCATACACCAGCAGGAACCAGTCCAGCTCAATATCGTCTTTCCATTCGATATAGTGGCCGAATTCACCGCCCATGAACAACAGCTTTTTTCCCGGATGGGCCATGGTATAGCCGTACAGGGCACGCAGCCCCGCAAATTTCTGCCACAGATCCCCGGGCTGCTTGTCCAGCATGGAATGCTTGCCGTGCACCACTTCATCGTGAGAGAAGGGCAGCACATAGTTTTCGGAGAAGGCATAATACAAAGAGAAGGTCAGCTTATCGTGGTGGTACTTACGGTGAACAGGATCCTTCTTGATATAGAAAAGGATATCGTTCATCCAGCCCATGTTCCACTTGAAGCCAAACCCCAGGCCGCCCATATCGGTGGGCTTGGTCACCATGGGCCAGGCGGTGGCTTCTTCTGCGATCATCATCACCCCGGGGCATTCCCGGTATGCCGCAGCATTGAGCCTGCGCAGGAAATCAATGGCCTCATAGTTTTCCTTGCCCCCATCCTTATTGGGGATCCACTGGCCGTCTTCCTTGCAGAAATTGTGATACAGCATGCAGCTGACCGCATCGCAGCGCAGGCCGTCCGCATGGTATTCCTTCAGCCAGAACAGAGCATTGGAGCACAGGAAGGAGCATACCTCTCCCCTGCCGTAGTCAAACAGCATGGTGCCCCACTGGGGCATTTCACCCCGCAGGGGATTTTCGTGCTCATAACAGGGGGTGCCGTCAAAGCGGCGCAGCCCGATCTCATCCCGGGGGAAGTGGGCAGGCACCCAGTCCAGGATCACGCCGATGCCGGCCTGATGCAGCTGATCGATCAATTCCTTCAGCCCATCAGGATCGCCGTAGCGGGCCGTGGGGCTGTAATACCCCGTCACCTGGTAACCCCAGCTGCCGTCAAAGGGATGCTCCATCACCGGCAGAAATTCCACATGGGTGTACCCCATTTTGCGGATGTAGGGCACCAGCCGTTTGGCGATCTGCCGGTAGGTGAGCATTTTGCCCTTTTTGGTCTGCCGCCAGGTGCCCAGGTGCATTTCGTAAATATTCACGGGGCTGTGGTAAGCATCCCAGCTTTTCCGCTTTTCCAGCCATTCTCCATCCTGCCATTCGTAGGTGTTCATATCCCACAGGCGGGAGGCATTGTTGGGCCGGCATTCGGTGGAAAACCCATAGGGGTCCCCCCGGTAATGCCACACATCATCCGCCCCCAGAATGGCATATTTGTAGCTTTTCAGCTTTTCATCCGCACCGGGATAACTGTATTTTTCGGGATCGCTTTCTGCGGAAAAGAGGGTAGCCGGCAGGCGCAATTCCCAGATACCGTCATACTGCTTTTCCATGGGATAGCGTTCCGCTTCCCAGTTGGAAAACTCACCCGTCAGGCATACTTTTTTTGCATTGGGCGCCCATACGGCGAAATGCCAATGAATCCCGTTTTCCTGATAAACGGGATGCGCGCCCAGATATTGATACGCCCTTTCGGAATAACCGGCATGAAACCGGTCTCTTTCCATCGCATCAGGTGGATTATACCACACGGTGAACAACCCCTCCTTTATGCACTATTTTCATTCAGTTGATTACATTATAGCACAGGGCAAAGAAAATTTCCAGACATTTTCTCGGTAAAAAAGCGCACACTAACGAGAAAGAAAACCAATGGAGGTAATTTTCCGTGCCCTTGAAAATCCTTCCTTTTTCATCTTTTCGCTCCGGTGCCCGTCTGCATCCGCCCCGGCATTTTGAAAAAAAGCTGCGTTCCTTTCTGCAGCGTCTGCCGGATGAAGAACACATGGAGCGTTTCCCTGCCGCGGCCATTCTGGCTGCCAATGCTTCCTTTCTTTTTGAGCGCTTCCTTTCCCTGAAAAAAGAATTGCGCTCTTTGCCTTCCCTGCCCACAGAACATAACGAACCATACATCCTTTCCCTTGCCCGGGACATCTGCCAATCCCTGCCGCTGCATCAGGGCCGCATCCTTGCCGGTGTAAAAAATGCCTATAAGCTGCGGGATATCCTCAGCCGGGAGGTAGATGCGCTGCCCAAGGCTCTTTGCTGTGCCCTGCTGGAAAGGCTTTGTCCCTGCTTTGAAGAGGCGCTGCTGCCAGCCGATGAAGAAGGGGCGCTGGCCCTGCAAAACACCGTTTCCCAGTGCACCCAGGCGCTGCATGCCCTCTCCCGCATGCCCTTTGGTCTTCTTTCCGAACACCTGAACCCGGTTTCCCGGGTGCTGCAAAAAGAAGAAACCTACCGGCACATGGACCGGGAAAGCAGACAGTTTTACGTTTCCCGGACCGCTTATCTGGCCCGGAAATGGAACCTGGCCGAAACAGCGGTGGCCCGGGCGGCTCTGGCCCTTGCAGAAGGCAAAACAGGACCGGAAAAGGAAGCCGGCTATTACCTCATCGAGCAGCCGCAGCTGATTGCTGCTCATCTTCTGAAAAACAAAAAAGCATATTCCCCCTCGCAAAAAGTGCGGCTGTTTCTTTTGCCGCCGGCGCTTGCCGCGCTGCTTTTCAGCCTTGTCTGGGTGCTGCTTCAGGCACCCCTTTTTCTGCTGCCCTTTGCTGTGATCGCCTTTTCCCAGTGGGTAAGGCAGGCCTTTTTCCGGGTGCTCCGGCACCTGTTTCCGCCCCGGATGCTGCCCAGGCTGCACAAAAAATACCTTTCTGACCAGCGTCTTCTCATTGTGGTGCCCACCCTGCTTACCGGCAAAACCCAGGCACTGAAAACCGTCAGCCAGCTTGGCACCCTCCATGCAGCCACCCCTCATGCACATTTTCTGCTGCTGGGGGATTTTCCAGACGGCAAAGAGCAATTTACCCAATCAGACGCCCTCACCCTCCGTGCTGCCCGGGCAGCTATTGCCGCTTTGAATGCCCATCATCCCCATACCTTTCATTACCTGCAGCGCAGCCGCAGCTGGGACGAACGTCAGCAATCCTTCTGCGGCAGGGAACGCAAGCGGGGAGCGCTGGAAGATTTGAATCTGCTGCTTTGCGGCCGGGAATGCCCGGATGCGTTTGTGTATACCTCCCGGCCCCTTTCGCAATGGAAAAATGCCTATGACCAGGTGCTCACCCTGGACGCAGACACCTTCCTGCCTCCCGGTGCGGCAGCCAGAATGCAGGGAGCCCTTTTGCATCCCCTGCAAAAGGGGCGCATTGCCGTTATTGCACCCCGGATGGAAACGCTCATCATGCACATCCGCACCCACACCCAGCAGCTGCTGACCGCAAAAGGCGGCACCGACGGCTATCACCGGCTGTATCCGGAAGTATATCAGGACGTTTTCGGGCAGGGCTCCTTTGCCGGCAAGGGCATTTATGACCCCCGGCTGTTTCTTGAGCGCACCGGAGGGCGGCTGCCTGCCGGGCGCATCCTCAGCCATGACCTGATCGAAGGGGAGCTGGCCCATTCCGCCTGTGCCCGGGACATTGCCTTTTTCGACACGCAGCCCGCCACCCTTTCCGGCTGGCAAAAGCGGCTGCACCGCTGGACCCGGGGAGACTGGCAGCTGCTGCCCTTCCTGTTTCAGAAAAATCTGCCCCTTCTGTCCCGCTACAAAATGTACGATAACCTGCGCCAGTCGCTGGTACCTATCTGCCAGCTGATTTTGCTGATAGCAGGCGCATTTTTGCAAAATCCTTTTCTGATGCTGCCGAGCCTTCCCTTCCCTGTCCGGGGCATGGGCAAAAGGCTGCTTTTGCTGCCCGGAAAGGCCATGACCCTGGCAGATGCCATCATCCGTTCTCTGTACCGTCAGTTCATCAGCCGCAAACACCTGATGGACTGGGTCACCGCTGCCCAGGCGGAAAACGGTTCCATGCCCCCTGCCTGTATTTTCCTCCAGCTGCTTTGCGGCACGCTGCTCACCGCCGCTTCCCTGATGCCGGGCGGTGTATTGCCCGGTGTGATCCCGGGGGTCATGTGGCTGAGTGTCCCGATTCTGAAGGATTTTCTGGACAAGGAAAAAAAGCCCCATCCGCCCCTTTCCCAGGCGGATCAGAATGCCGTGCTTTCCCTGGCCCGGGACACCTGGCATTTCTTTGAGAAAAACGTGCATGCCGGCACCGCTTTCCTGCCGCCGGACAATGTGCAGCTGCAGCCGGAAAAAGGCCCTGCCATGCGCACCTCCCCCACCAATATGGGGCTGTATCTTTTGTCCTGTCTGGCGGCCCGTGAAATGGGGCTGATCACCGCATCCCAGATGATCCGGCGCATGCTGCGCACCGTGGAAACCATGGAACATCTGCCCCGGTGGAAGGGGCATTTCTATAACTGGTACAGCCTGGAAACGCTGCAGCCGCTGCCCCCCAGGTTCATCTCCACTGTGGATTCCGGAAATCTGTGCGCCTGCCTTCTGGCCTGTGCCCAGGGGGCCCGGCGGTATCTGAAGGAAATGGATGCCTCTGCCCGGAACCTGCCTGCACGGCTGGATCATCTGGCCCGGTCCATGCAGTTTGCCCCCTTGTACGATGCTTCCGTTTCCCTGTTTCATATCGGCTATGACACGGAGGAAAAACGCCTGTCCCCCAGCCATTATGACCTGCTGGCCAGCGAATGCCGGCTGGCTTCCTTTGCGGCAGTAATGCTGCGGCAGGTGCCCCTGCGGCACTGGTATGCCCTGGGCAGGAATACCACCAGGCAGGGCGGCGGTGCTGCGCTGCTTTCCTGGGGCGGTACCGCCTTTGAATACCTGATGCCCCATTTGCTTCTCCCCCTGTATGACAACACCCTCCTGTCCGAAGGGGTCACAAGCGCCATCCGGGCGCAGATCGCCCATGCCCGTAACCGTCCCTTCGGCATCAGCGAAAGCGGCTATTTTGCCTTTGACCCAGATATGAATTATCAATACCGGGCCTTCGGCCTGCCTTCCCTTGCCGTTTCCAGGGACACAAAAGGGGAAGTGGTGGCCCCCTACGCTTCCATGCTGGCCCTGCCCTTTTTCCCCCGGGCTGCCCTGCGCAATCTGCAATGGATGCGCCGGATGATGTGGTACTCCCAGGAAGGGCTCTATGAAGCGGCGGACTATACCCCCAACCGTTTTGAAAAGGCCCCCCGGCTGGTGCAAAGCCACATGGCCCATCACCAGGGCATGGTGCTGTGCGCCGCCTGCAACCTGATCACGGATTTTTCTCTGGTCAAATACTTCATGGCGCCGCCTCCAGCCCGGGCCTATGCCTTTTTGCTGTGTGAACACAAGCCGCCCCTGCCGGCCATCAGCCGTCCGCTGCCCACAGCCCGTGTGTCCCACCGGGAACACATTTACGCTTTCCCTGCCGAAAATACCCTGCCTCCCGCTGCCCATGTCCTGCAGGGGCACGGCACGGCTTTTCTGATGAACAGCCGGGGGGACAATCTGCTCAAATACAAAGACCGCATGTGGAGCCGCTTTTCTCCCTCCCTTCCCTCCGGCATCCGCATCTACATCCGGGATGTGAAAAGCGGCCGTTTCATCCAGCCCCAGGCCATGGGCCGCATCCATTTTGAAAACGGCTGCATCCGCATCCCCTTCAGCGCTTTCTCCGTGGAAGGTGAGCTGCGCTTTTTTGTGCTGCCCCTCACAGGAGAGACGGTGATGGATATCCGCATGGAAAACCGGGGCATGGACCTTGCACAGCTGCAGGTGATTTCCTATCTGGAGCCCACGCTGTGCACCTGGCAGCAAGACACCTCCCACCCCAATTTCCGGGATCTTTCCCTGCTCATCCAGCCCCGGGGGGAAAATGGGCTGATCTGCCGCCGCCTGTCTGCCGATGAAAAGGAACATTTGCCGGTGCTATGCCATCAGGTGCTGGGCCGGTATGATACCCTGCACCGCCAGGGAGACAGGATGCTGTTTCTGGGAAAGGAGGGAGATGTATTCAACCCCGGACAATTGCTGCAAAAGGAAGAAAACCCGGTGTGCCGCCTGGGCAGCGTGATCACCCCCTGCATGTCCCTGTTTGCCGGTGTGCGCATTTCCGCCGGCCGGATGCGCCGGCTGCAATTCACCTGGAAAGAAGAGCCCCGGCTGCCGGAACATGAAACAGGCATCACCCTACATCCGGAAGAGGCTTTTTCCCTCTGCCGCACCCGGGATCAGATGACCCTGGCTTTTTTGTCCCTCTCCCCTGTTCACATGCCCCTGTATGCAAAAATGCTGGGCTGTCTGTGCTTTCACGGTTTACCCCATCAGTCCGCCCTGCCAAAGCCCATTTCCACCCTCTGGCAATACGGCATTTCCGGAAACGAACCGGTGTGCACGGTGTATCTGAAGGAAACAGACAAACCCCTCATCCGCCATGCTCTGCTTTCCCATGCATGGTTTGAAACCCAGGGCATTCGCACAGTGCTTCTTTTCCTGTGCGATCAAAGCGATCAGGCCTATTTCACCCCCCTGCAGGATGCAGTGCATGCTGCCATGAGCGCCATTCCCTGCAGCAGGGAGCACATTCACATCGCTTCCGGCACGGTGCAGGATGCATTGAACGCAAAAACGCTTTCCGCCCTGTATCTGGAAAGCGGCATTCCCCTGTCCGCTCAGCTGGACAGCCTGTCCGCCAAAGATGCAGCAAAGCCAATCCGCCTGTCCCGTGCCTATCCTGCTCAGCCGCCTGCCCTTTCCTTTGCCAATCCCTGCGGCGGCTTCACCCAGGATGGCGGATATTGCATCACCTCTGCCCCGCCTGTCCCCTGGCATAACCTGCTGATCGGCGAATCCTTTGGCACCATTGTATGTGACCGGGGCATTCTTCATTCCTTCCGGGAAAACAGCCAGCTGGGCCGCATCACAAAAAAGCCTTCGGACGTGTACCGGCCGGATCATGCAGAAAAGTTCCTGCTGAGAAAAGAAGACGGGAGCTTTGTTTCCCTTTCCTGCGGAACGGTGTATCACCGCCCCGGGGTCACCGAATACCGCACCCTGCTCCCCGGCCTTCGCCTGTCCCTCACGGTATTCAGCCACGCTTCCCTTCCCCTGGGGCTGCGGATCATCACCCTGCAAACAGACAGTGACCTGGAAACCCATCTGCGCTGGCAGGTGCATTTTGCCATGGGGGACAGAAAAACAGGCTGCAAAAAGCAAAATGATATGCTCCTTGCCGCCTCGTCCGAAAATCCGTCTCTTGCCTTTGCCCATCTGCCCGGCGCACAGATCTTTTGCCTGCCCTCCTGCTATATCGATGATGAACAGGCGGAGCAACACGATGCGGAGGGCAGCAGCTGCGGCCTGTTTGTGCTGCCTCTTTCCCTGAAGGCACACCGGGCTGTCACCGTTGCGGCCATCATCGGCAGTGCCGAAAACGAAGACGCTGCCCATGCCCTGCTGTCCCATGTGCTGGCCCAGGGCCCTGCCAGGGCGCTTCGGCAAACCCAGACCTTCTGGCAGAAAAAGCTGGATGGGCTCTTGCTCTTTGGCGGTGCCCCCTGGCTGGAAATGTACATGAACCGCTGGCTGCCCTACCAGACCCTGGCTGCCCGCTTATTAGGACGCACCGGGCCTTACCAGACCGGCGGCGCCTTCGGTTTCCGGGATCAGCTGCAGGATCTTCTGTGTCTGTTGCACACTGACCCTGCCTTTGCCCGCCGCCACATTCTGCTTTCCGCTGCCCATCAGTACCGGGAGGGGGACGTGCAGCACTGGTGGCATGCCCCACGCACCGGCGTGCGCACCCGCATCAGCGATGACAAGCTGTTCCTGCCCTATATGGCTGCCCTGTATGTTGAGATCACCGGAGATGAAAGCATCTGGCTGGAGGAAGTGCCCTTCCTGGTTTCTGCGCCGCTGCAGCCCACGGAGCATGACCGCTACGAAACCCCGGACCTCTCCCCGGAAACCGCATCCCTGCTGCAGCACTGTCATCTGGCCATCGAAAGCGTCACATACGGCCCCCACGGGCTGCCGAACATGGGCAGCGGCGACTGGAACGACGGCATGGACAGGGTGGAGGGGGAAAGCGTATGGCTGGGCTTTTTCCTGTGCATGGTGCTGGAAAAAATGGCCCCCTTTGCCCACAGGGAACAGTATACCAACCGCCGTCTGCAGCTGCTTTCCGCTCTGGAAAAGGCATGGACGGGCGAATGGTATCTGCGGGCCTGGTACAAAAACGGCGAACCCCTGGGCGGCCCTCACACCCACCCTCCCCGGATCGATCTGATCAGCCAGGCCTTTGCCTGTCTTGCCGGTGCCAAGCGCAGCCGGGTGCGCACCGCCCTTTCCCACGCAGTGGAAAGGCTGTACAAACCCGAAGGGGGCCAGGTGCTGCTGCTGCATCCCCCCTTCTCCCCGGCAGAGCATGCCGGATACATCGGCTCCTACGTGCCCGGGGTCCGGGAAAACGGCGGGCAATACACCCATGCCGTTCCCTGGCTTGTCTGGGCCCTGTGCGAAACGGGTGCCTATGCGCTTGCCTGGGAAATTGCCCGGGAAATACTGCCTCTTTTCCACACAGACGCCCCCGAAAAGCTGCACATATACCGCACCGAGCCCTATGTGCTGTGCGGGGATGTGTATGCCGGGGAAAACCCGGGCCGGGGCGGATGGAGCTGGTACACCGGCAGTGCCGCCTGGCTGTACCACATATACCTCACAAAGCTGCTGGGCTTTGAAAAGCTGGGCAACCGGGCCCGGCTGAACCCCTGCCCTTCCGATGACATGACGGAATTCACCCTGGTATACCGCTTTGGCACCGCCGCCTACCACTTCACTGCTTCCCATGACACCCTTTTTGCCACCATGGACGGCGAAAAGCTGCAGGATGGCTGGGCCTGGCTGACGGATGACGGCAAAACCCACGAAGCTCAGTTTCCCTGGCGAAGAAATTAAAAAAGTGGGCACATACGCCCACTTTCTTCATGCTTTCGTCATATTTTCTTCTCATTTGTGGGAAAGAAACTGCATGATCCCTGTGTTTCCGGCCTTCCGTTCCCACTTTACCATTCCAGGTTTTCCACCAGCTCCGTCAGATTGCGGATGCCCATCACATACCCCTTGGAATTATCCAGCCGGAAATCCGCCGCCGCTTTATAGTAGCCGATGCAGCGGTTATACATATCGATCACATCTTCATGGGTGCCGCCGGCCAGGTTGGGGCGGCGGTCCATTTTGATATCGGAAAGGATCTGATCCAATGGACGGTCAATATGGATGATGTAGCCATGGTTTTTCATGATCAGCACATTGTCCGGGTTGGTGGCGGCCATACCGCCGGTGGAGATCACACAGGGGGGCTGGCCCACCATGCTGATGAGCCCCCGGTTTCGGCATTGCGGAAAAAGGCCTCCCCCAGGGATGCGTGAATTTCATTCACCGTCAGGCCGCCCATCAGTTCCTGCACCCGCAGGTCCGTATCCACAAAACGAACATTCAGGTTCTGGGCAAGCCTTTTGCCCAAGGACGTCTTCCCCGCCCCGGACATGCCCACCAGAAAAATATGAGATTTCAATACACTCATCCTGTTCGCCTCCGCATTACGCCCATATTCATCACAGTGGTTTTATTTTACCACAGAATACCCCCTGCATCAAGGCTGTCACAGGGGGTGAAACAAAAAAAGATCAGCAGCACAGGCAAAAGAAAATCCGGCAGGAAAAGAATATTCCCCACCGGATTATTTTCATTTGCTTTTGTTTTCCGATCCTGTTTGGCCCATCAGGCAGCAGGTTCTTCCGCCTCTTCATAGCGGGTCATGCTCATGGATGCTTCCCCTTCGGTGATGGTGAGGGTGTTGCCTTCGATGACAAAGTCAGAGGGGAAACCGTCCATGATGATCTGGCTGCCCTGTACTTCATAGGCCTTTTCTTCGGTCTGGGTTTCGCCCATCATGGTCATGCTCATGATCACACGGCCGTCAGCGGTGAATTCCAGCGTCATGCTGGTTTCAGCCAGCACCGCTTCCACCATGGCCTTTTCTTCTTCCATCATGCTTTCCGTATCCATGCCGGTCATGGCCATAATGGCATTGACGTCCATTTCCCATACGCCCACCAGATCACTGCTTTCCGCAGAGGCGGAAACAGCCACTTCACCCAC
>JAFWYZ010000160.1 GCA_017517465.1 Clostridia bacterium
ATCAGCAAATATGCAAGCTGCCGTTTGGTGGATCCTTTCATCTGCTTTGATTCACGGCCCGGGCGAATGTCGTTGACTACTTTTGTTTGGCTCACTGGGAATCCGCCGCCTTTCCAATGATTTAAGGGTTGCCTTTCATGAAGAACAGGAAAGAAAAGTATCTTTTGAACCAAATTTCCGAAAAACATCCCCTTTGAGCAATTAGAACAAAAACAAATCCCTTTTGTTGTACATATCATACCACCCCCCTTTTCCACTGTCAAGCATTTTGTGAAAATATTTGCACCTTTTTTGAGTGAATATGAGAAATTGACATGTAACAATTCATGTGACCATGTATAAAAGAATGTCATTTTATCTTATTATATGAACACATCCAAAGCTTGTATATTTCATGATGATTTTGTATATTTTTTGTTTTTTACCTTCTATTTTGTCCTCATTTTTGTGCATTCTGGCATTTTTGCATCCATTTTCGCCATAATCGATTACATTGGAAAAAACGGAATAAATTTGTGTCATTTTCGCCGTTATGTACAAAATATCGCATATTTTTCATTTTCTCCCCCTTGTAAACCGACAGAAAACAAACTATAATGAGAGCAACAGGAAACACACGCACAAAAAAAGACATATAGTTAACAGCGAAAGGACGGAAATGTACCATGCAAGACATCGTGACCGGCAATTTCAACCGTCTCTCCAATCCTTCCGATCTGAAGATCACCGACATCCGCTTCACAGACGTTGTGGGTGCCCCCATGCACTGTACGCTGATGAAGATCTACACCAATCAGGGCATTGTGGGCCTTGGCGAAGTGCGTGACGGGGCCAACCGTGTCTTTGCGGAAATGCTCAAGAGCCGCCTGATCGGTGAAAACCCCTGTAACATCGAAAAGCTGTTCCGCCGCATCAAGCAATTCGGCTATCATGCCCGTCAGGGCGGCGGTGTATGCGGTGTGGAGCTGGCCCTGTGGGATCTGGCCGGCAAGGCCTACGGCGTGCCCGTGTATCAGATGCTGGGCGGCAAATACCGCGACAAGGTGCGCATCTACTGCGACACGGATGTTGAAGGCAAGCATACCGGCACCGACATGGGCAAGGCCCTCAAGGCCCGCATGGACATGGGCTTTACCTTCCTGAAGATGGACCTGGGCCTGGGTGAACTGTTCGGCGAAAAGGGCACCATCTGCGCGCCGCTTGGCCTGGTAGAAGAAATGAATGCCTCCTGGGGCAAGATGCATGAAGCCAGGACCCCCGAAGAAAAACGCTACTGGCGCAACCGCAACTATGACCTGTACAACGTCCCCCACCCCTTCACCGGCATTCATGTGACGGAAAAGGGCTTTGATATGCTGGAAGAATATGTGAAGCAGGTGCGTGACGTGATCGGCTATGAAATCCCCCTGGCCATTGACCATTTCGGTCACATCGGTGTGGAAGACTGCATTAAGCTGTGCCGCCGCATTGAAAAGTACAACATCGCCTGGGCAGAAGACATGATCCCCTGGCAGTATACCGACCAGTACAAGCGGCTGTCCGATGCCACCACCGTGCCCATCTGCACCGGCGAAGACATTTACCTGGCCGAAGGCTTTGAGCCCCTGCTGCAGAGCCGTGCCGTCTCCGTCATCCACCCCGACATCCTCACCTCCGGCGGTATTCTGGAAAACAAGAAGATCGGCGATCTGGCCCAGCGCCACGGCGTAGCCATGGCCGTCCACATGGCCGAAAGCCCCGTTTCCGCCTATGCCTGCGTCCATTCCATTGCCGCCACTGAAAACTTCTACGTGCTGGAAAACCACAGCGTAGACGTGCCCTGGTGGGATGACATGACCATCGGCACCCCCAAGAAGATCGTCAAGAACGGCTACATTGAAGTGGAAGACAAGCCCGGCCTGGGCATTGACGATTACAATGATGAAGTTATCAAGGAACACCTCCATCCTCAGTATCCCACCCTCTGGGAAGAAACCAGCCGCTGGGATGACGTTTACTCTCACGACAGGCTTTGGAGCTGATTTAAATGAAAAACACCATCATTATCACTGACCTGCGAAGCCCCGATGCCCAATGTGCCCGGGAATTTCTGCAGGAAAAAGGATACAGGGTGGAATGCGTTCCAGATACGGTTTGCCTGTGGGATGAACAGGCCCTCTCCCAATGGGCCTGCCCCCACGGGGATGATCTGCTGGCTATCATCCATCCTGCTCCGCCCGCCATCCGGGGCGGTGTGCTGGAAGTAACGGAAGAAGACTGGAGTCTGGCCCGGAACGAAGGACCCCTGGCCGCCTGGTGCGTGGCCAAGGTTTTTGGCGGTATCATGCGAAATAACCGGGAAGGTTCCTTCATTTTCCTCAACAGCATCCATGCGGAAAAGCCGGTGGGCAAAGGCCTGCTCTTCAGCATGGGCTGCGGCGCTGTGCAGATGCTCAGCCGGGAAATCAACCAGGATTACGGCACCGACTGCGTGCGCTCCTACTTCATCCAGCGCGGTCTGACGGATGCGGATCCCGACCTCAAAAGCGACGTTTCCACAATATACTTCGGTCTGGATTTGCGCTATCCCGAACGGAAAATGCCCTCCTGCGGCCAGCTGAACGGCCTGATCGCCTTTCTGCTGACAGAAGCAGCCGCGCCCCTTTCCGGCTCCGATCTGCGTGCCGACGGCGGCATGACCATGTTCTACAACCACCGTACCCGGGTAGAAGGGAGGCCGTACTTTGAACCGCAAAGCAAATGAACAAAGGGTGGCACTGGTCACCGGCAGCGGCAAAGGTGTAGGCGCAGGCGTGGTGAAAGTGCTGTGCCGCAACGGCTTCCGCTGCTGCATCAACTATAATTCCAATCCCCAGATGGCAGAAAAGACCCTGGCCGCCATCGAAGCCGAAGGCGGCGAGGCCTTTATCTTCCAGGCAGACGTTACAAACGATGCACAGCTGTCCGCCATGGTGGATGCCATCATTGAAAAATGGGGACGGCTGGATATTCTGGTGAACAACGCTGCCATGCAGCCCAATTTCTTCATCGATGAATACGACCTGCCCCTGCTTCAGCGCATCTGGGACATCAACATCGGCGGTTATTTCCATGCCGTCCGCAAATGCCTGCCCCATCTGCGTAAAAGCCCCATGGGCCGCATCGTCAACATCTCCAGCATTCACGGCAAACGCCCCACTAATTTTGATGCCGGCTATGCCATGACCAAAGGGGCCATCCGTCAGTTCACAAGGGAATTGGCGCTGGAGTTGACACCGGATAAAATCCCCGTCAATACCATTGACCTGGGGGGCTGTGTAATTGAATTCAAAACCGGCAATCCCCGGTTTGCCTTCAATTCCCCCATGGAAACCAAAAACCCCGACATGCAAAACCCCAACCGCCAGGTATACCCGGAGGAAGTAGGCGAATTGGTTTTATACCTGTGCAGCGAAAAAGCCAGCGCCATAAACGGTGCCGGCATCCGGATCGACCGGGGTCTGGTTTTGGTGTGAGATACACTTCACTACATCAGTAAAGGAGAAACACTATGTTCTTCAATGATCGCGATACCATCATCCGCCTCACCCCCCAGTGGAAGGGCGAACGTCTGCCCGACGGCCGTCCCATGGTCAGCCAGGACGTGCTGCGCCGCATGCGCAAGATCACCTTTGAAGAAGCCTGGGGGCC
>JAFWYZ010000161.1 GCA_017517465.1 Clostridia bacterium
GATCTTGCTTCTGATGACCTGTGTGGCGGATGAAACGGAGCGGCAGGTGATTGCTGCCCGGCGGATCCGCACAGGGGAAACGGAAGAAATGCTGGTGGAACGGGTGCAAAGAACGAAGAAGAAAGCGTATTGAGGTAAAAATATGAATACAGCGATACTGACCATTGATGATGTTGCATCCCGCAATACGCCTGCCATTGTGGACTATCTGGCAGAGAAGGGCATCCGGGCCATTTTGAAGTGCTGTTACACTGATATTCTTGGGATATGATTAAAAGAACACATTAATAGTGGTGTATGTTAGGTAAGCTCATGTTTATGATTATATAGTAATGGAGTTTGAAAAGAAATATATATACATGATATATGCGTAAATAGGTCTTTCAAAATAGAGAACAAACGAGGGAGCAACATGCTCCCTCGTTTGTTATAGACCATTATAATTACTCTCGCGAGAAATAGAACCATTTTTTACGGCATTCGAAATTTCCTGCAATATTTCTTTACTATTATTTAGGCCATAGCGTAAAATAATTGTGTTAGAGAATCCATCAATAGAGTCTTCACACGAAAACAAGCAAACTTCTGTGTTATTTGCTCCAGTCCACGCACGGCACAAAAATGTAAGGTTGCTATCTTTGATAGATGACTCTTGATAAACGCCGTACAATGTGGATAACTTATTTGTTAGATCGTTGCGAATACTAATGAGCATTGATTTATCAATTCTTAGTGTTATTTCTGCAATATAGTATTTTGCGCAATCTGTGGTTTTATTTACAATTCCGTCAGTAATTGGATAATAGAAATTGGCAGAAAAAAGACTTATTGGATAACCTGCAATTTGTGCATCCTTTACATTATCGCCAAATAAATTGATTCGAATACCAACATTATCAAAACTATCAGCACTAAATTTTTTCATGTCATATGTCCAATAAGGACAAGAATTGCAGTCAAGGAATATCCGGTTCTCAGGTACAACAAAACCCCTGTTTTCTAGAACTGTGATTACTTCATTGATGTTACTTTCCCATGGTATATCAAAGACATCTATTATTTCTTCAGCGAATGACTGTACTGACAAAAAGATGAGTAAAACTATCAAAGCAATAAATTTCCTCATAAAACCACCTTCCTAAATTTGTTTGCAAATGAAAGAATCCCATATATTAAAATGAGTATACCATAATGATAGAAAAGAGTCAATTTATCTATGCTGTGATGCAGGATAACAAATCTTTATATGTAGAGAAATAAGTGTACTCGATGGATGTAATTGGGGGATACACGGAGTAGCACTCACTCGGTTTTTATATGGAAAGAAACAGAAAAAAGTGGTATAGAAAGGAGGGAGCGTGTGTAAACTGTAAATGAAAACAAGACAGGAGGCGCATGCATGAATCCATTTCTGGAAAAGCCAAAGCGTATAGATGAACACCTGATGAACTGGGCAGAATTGTCTCCCTGCCCTTATGACAAGCATTGTGTGGATCCCTATACCCGTACAAGGGTGATTCTGATGAACGGTACGGAGTTTGAAAACGTGTGGTTTACCCATCAGTTCCATCGCAATTGCCAGGATGGGGATGTGCGGCGGGCCCTGGCTCTGATTCGCAGAGAGGAACAGCAGCATCAGAAGCTGGTGGCGGCCCTGAAACCGGATGATGAGAATATGTTGGAGCATACCATTGGCTATGAGCAGCTGGCCGTGGATCTGACAGCCCATCTGGCCAAGCGTGAGCCGGACGAATATGTGCGCAATGCCCTGAATTTTGCCTTGCTGGAGGATTTTGACCACCTGTACCGTTATGCGGATCTGATGGAAATGGAAGATGGCCAGCATGCGGAAAAGTTGGTGGGAAGCTATACGGAAATTATGCCGGGACGCCCCACCATCGCCCATCACAGGTATCCCTTTGACAGCGTGAAGAAGCCCATTGATAACAAAAAAGCAGCCTTGCAGACCAAGCTTTGTGTGGGCATCATCACCGCCGCAGAGCAGCAGACCATGAATTACTATATGAATGTCTGTGCTGCCTATCCCAACACACCCGGCCGGGCATTGTACCGGGAAATCGGCATGATTGAGGAGCAGCACGTCAGCCATTACGGAAGTCTCCTGGACCCCTGTGCCACATGGCTGGAAAACTTGCTGATGCATCAGTACATTGAGTGCTACCTGTACTGGAGCATGTGCGAAACGGAAACGGATGGAAGAATAAAGGGTGTATGGGCGCGGATGCTGGATGTGGAAATCAGCCATCTGCATGAGGCGCTGAAGCTGCTGCGGAAGATTGAAAAGAAGGATTATCAGCAGGTGGTGGGGGACGGCTGTTTCCCGGCGCCGCTGAAGCTGGAAAGCAATATCCAGCATGTGCGGCAGGTGCTTTCCGGCACGGTGCAGATCACAGCATGCCGTGAAAGCTATACACCGGTGGAAAACCTGGAAAGAGATGCGGACTTTTTCCGTTATCAGCATATTGTCAATCACGATCTTGGCTGTGTAGCCAGCCATCAGGTGATCGAAAAGCACATCGACCGTTTTGGGAAGGATTACCGCTTCCAGGTGGATGAGCATCCTGTCTGTGTGCTGAGGGACCGGGAAAAGGACAATACAGACGCCGGGCGTGTTCCCTGTGCGTTGGAAAAGTAACAAGACGGCGCTGCCATTCTGGCGGCGCTATTTTTGTCCTGCAAAAAGAAAGGGAAGATGGGTTTCCTTTGAAAAGGAAATGTGATAGAATAAGCAAAAAGGAAAGGCGGGGAAAGGAATGAACATACGCCTGGCTGCAGAAGGTGACGCGGCTATGCTGATGCACCTGAACCGTGCCTTTAATGAAGTGGACGAAGTACCGGAACAGACGGTGATGAACCGGCTGAGCAACGGCGGAGAGATTGTTGCCGTTGCACAGGATGAAGGGCAGCTGATCGGCTTTTGCTGCGTTCAGGTGAATTATTCCTTTTGCTATGCATCTCCCAGTGCTGAGATTACAGAAATGTTTGTGGAGCAAGGAGCGCGAAGAAAGGGTGTCGGGCGGGCGCTGCTTGCCTTTATGACGGCGCATTTGAAAGATGTACATGGCGTACAGGAAATACATTTGCTGACAGGTTGCGAAAACGAAGCGGCCAAAGCGTTGTATGCCGTTATGGGCTTTGAAGAGAAAAGTGAAACATACATGAGAAAGAAACTGGAGAGGAATACGTGAAAATGAAAAAGTGGATGTTGTTTCTGCTGGTTACCGCGGTGTGTATGACAGCGGCAATTGCAGAGGAAATGGAATACCGCTCCGATTTTTCTGCAGGCACCGACGGCTGGTATGCCAGAAGCGGCGGGGGTGCAGTGATCGAAGTGATGGATGAAGGGCTGCTGATTACGGGCAGAAATGCCACCTGGAATTCTCCGGGGCGCGCTTTTGACCTGATACCGGAAGAAACCTACCGCATCAGCGTGGACGTGAAGCAGGATGCAATTCCGTCAGGCAGGTTTATTCTGTCCGTGGAGCATGCCAGAAACGGCGAAACCACCTATGAAAACCTGATTGCACAGAATGTACCCAAGGGAGAATGGGTGACGCTGGAAGCAATGTGGGTAGCCGGTGATTATGACACCTATGTGCTCTATGTGGAAGGGGGAGAAGCGGACACACCCTTCATCATCCGGAATTTCACCCTCGAAAACCCATCTTCGCACAAAACGGAAGAAAATAACGCAGAACCCTTTGTTCTGCCCCAGACACAGGAGGAATTGACGGCCATGTTTGACCAGATGGAATGGAAAAAGAGCTACAAAAAGAACGGCGAAAATAACCCTTTGTACACCCAGCGCTTCGGCGCCGACCCGGGTTTTCTGGTGTGGAACGATCGGCTGTATGTGTATACCACCAATGACGTGATCGAATATGCAGCCGACGGCAGCGTAAAGGAAAACGGATACGGCCTGGTAAACAAAATCAACTGCATCTCCTCTTCCGACCTGGTGAACTGGACGGACCACGGTGCTATCCCTGTAGCCGGCCGGAACGGCATCAACAGCTGGGCCCAGAACAGCTGGGCTCCCTGCGCTGCCCACAAGGTGGTGGACGGGAAGGATCAGTTTTTCCTGTACAGCTGCAACAATGGCAACGGTGTGACCGTTGTGGTGGCAGATGACCCTGCAGGCCCCTTCCGGGATCCTCTGGGCCATGGGCTCATTACCCGGCAGACTCCCAACTGTGCCAATGTGACCTGGCTGTTTGACCCTGCGGTATTTGTGGATGAAGACGGCACCGGCTATCTGTACTTTGGCGGCGGTGTGCCCAAAGGAAAGGATGCCGATCCCGGCACGGCCCGCTGTGTGCAGCTGGGTGACGATATGATCTCCATCGTGGGCGAACCCCGGGTGATCGAACATGTGCCCTATCTGTTTGAAGATTCCGGCATGCTGAAAATTGGGGATACCTATTATTACAGCTATTGTTCCAACTGGAACACCGGCGGCAATCAGCTGGGCATTGTCAATGGCGCCATTCAGTATATGACAAGCAAAGATCCCCTGGGCCCCTTCGAATATGCGGGCCAGGCCTTTGTGAATCAGGGTGCATTCTTCGGCCTGTACGGCAACAACCATCACAGCATGGTGAAGTTCAAGGGTGTGCATTACATGCTCTATCATAACCGGCCTGTGGAAAAGGCAATGGGCATCACGGGCAATTACCGCTCTCCCCAGATCAATGTGATGGAAGTGAATGAAGACGGTTCCATCAAGCCGGTGGTGGGCACCATGAAGGGTGTGGAGCAGCTGCACAACTTCAATCCCTATGAAAAGGTATCTGCCCAGACCATGTACCGCGAAGCCGGCATTCAGGTGCAGGGCTATGCGGATGAAGCGGTGACGGTGGCTGAAAGCGGCAGCTGGATGCAGCTGAGGAACGTGGAATTCGGTCGGGGCTGCAAGGCCTTTACCCTGTGCGCAGCCTCCCAAAACGGCGGTGCCGTGCGCGTGGTGGCTGGCGGCTTTGACGGCCAGGTGCTGTGCGAGGTGCAGGTGGAAGGCGCCGAAATGAAGGAATACACAGTGGATGCCGCATCGGTGGAAGGGGTACAGGATCTGTATCTTTTGTTCGCCGGGGATGTGCAGGCCAAGTGGTGGGAAATCACCGCAGAATAAAAGAAAATGGTACCGCAGATATTTTTTACTGCGGTGCCTTTTTTTGATTTGATGGTGACACAATGGGGTATAAATTGACTGGAGAATTGCGAAACGCAGGATTGTGTGCTATACTGACACCAGAAATGGAAAGGAAATAATTGCGATGGATATGATGATATGGATCACAGCCCTGGGGGTAGGCGGTGCCACGGTGATCGGCGCCGTGATGGGATTTATATTCAAGAAAATTTCCCACAAATTCAGCGATATTGTTTTGTCCTTTGCGGCAGGGGTAATGCTTGCTGCGGCGGTGATCGGGCTGATCATTCCTTCCTTGGATTATGGCGGGAATATGGGCATTCTGATCACGGTTGCCGGGGTATTTGCCGGGGCACTGTGCCTGAATGTGCTGGACAAACTGGTGCCCCATTTGCACAAGCTTTCCGGAATTGACGGGGAAAAGCATCCGGATGGTGCACAGCGGCTGGATAAGGTGCTTTTGTTTGTAATGGCCATTGCCATACACAACCTGCCCGAAGGCATTGCCGCCGGTGTAGGCTTTGGCACCGGCAATACCGGTGAAGCGCTGACCATTGCCGCCGGTATTACACTGCAGAACATCCCCGAAGGCATGGTAATCATAGGCCCCATGCTGGCAGCGGGCATGAGCCGGGGGCGCACCTTTGCAGCGGCCATGATGACAGGGCTGGTGGAAGTGGTGGGCACGCTGCTGGGTTATGTGGCAGTGGCGTTTTCCACGGCGGTTTTGCCTTTTGCCCTGGCTTTTGCAGGGGGCACCATGCTGTATGTGATCAGCGATGAAATGATTCCCGAAACCCATGCCCACGGCAGTGAACGGGGCGCTACGTATGCCCTGCTGGCAGGCTTTTGTCTGATGCTGGTGATGGATTATCTGCTGGGATGAGGAGGAGAAAAGATGCGGAATGGGAAGATCGGTGCCCCCGGGTTTATTCTGATGGATGAAATGAGAAGGGACATGCCGGGCACGCTGAAAAAGGTGGGTGCCCTTGGCTATGACGGCATTGAATTGCTGGGCTTCTTTGGCCATTCTGCGCAGGAGATCAAGGCATATTGCACAGATGCCGGGCTGCAGCCCTTCAGTGCGTTTATCCGGCTGAAGGAACTGACGGAAGAAGAGGATACAGCGGCGCTCAATGAATTTGACAGCGCGCTTTTGATGCAGGGAAAGACAGCCAAGGAAAAGCTTTCCTATGTGAAGGAAATAGGCTGCGAATACATTGGCCTGCTGGTGGATGACCCCATGGATGGGGGAATGATGAAAAAATACAATACAATCGTGGAAATGGCTGCAGAAATCGGCCTGAAGGTGCATTACCATAACCATGCCCAGGAATACCTGAATAAAGGGGAGAAGGGCTGGAGGATGGATGAGATCATGGCGGAAGCGGATGAAAGAATGCTGTTTGAGCCGGATCTGGGCTGGATGGAAATCGGCGGCTGCCGGTGCGAAGAGCAGGTGAAGAAATATGCCCATCGGATGGAAATTGTGCATCTGAAGGATTATTACAGGGAAGAATTTGACACCGCCTTGCCCCATCTGTTCCGGCCGGTGGGATATGGGGTGATGGACTGGGCCCGGGTGTTGCCCCTGTGTGAAAAGGCGGTTGCCCCCAAATGGTATACCCTGGACCATGACAAAGCCTATGACGGGGATATCTTTGGTGAACTGAAGATGCAGCTGGATTTTGTGAAGAACATGATGAAATTCTGTGAATGAGAAAAGGATATTTATGACCTGAAGTGACAGGCCTTTCCGGAACAGGAAAGGCTTGTTTTTATGGGCATGTATGATATAATAAAAGAAACAAAAAAGCAGATATAACGGAGGTTCTTTATATGACCATGCAGCATATGCCACAGGTAAAAACACTGGAAAACGGCGCAAAATATTGGGAACATGAATATGACCTGTTCACGGCGCAGGTGTATGTGCCGGAAGGAAAAAAGCTGGCTGAAGTGGTGAACTTTGGTTTCCGTGCCCCTTATGTGCTGGTGTTTGCGGAAAAGAAAATGTCCGAATCGGAAGCGGCTGCCTTTGCAGAAGAAAAAGGCTTTGCCGCCATCGCCGCCGGGTATTCCGGCAGCGTGGTGTTTGCAACGGCAAAGGATGGTGCATGGGATGCGGCCGATGCGGAACTGTTCCGTGAATTGATCGCCAACAGCAAGATCGGCCAGTATTACAAGGACGGTGTGCTGCTGTCCCGGAACCGCTTTACCGGCGAATGGGGAGAATGCTTCATCCGCGGTGCCATTTTCCGTACCCTGATTTTCGCCTATGGCCAGGCTGCGGATTATGTGGGTGCCCATCTTTTGCAGACCCTGGAAGGCCAGTATCTGTGGGGCCCCGGTGAAATCACTCCCATGGCTGCGGTGCTGGAGGGTATGACGAAAATGCCTGCGGTGACAAGACGTGATATCCCCGTAGTCTCCGTTGGGAACAGTGAAGAAGTAAATGCCTATTTGAAAGCAAACTGCGACCGGCTCCTTGTGCAGGAAACGGAAGATGTGAAGGCAGCCTATGCCTTTGCCGGGTGCTACAAGCGCTGGTGCGGTGTGCTGGAAAACGAGCCGGATATGGACGCGGAAGGCATGGTGGAAGAAGCGGATGTGACCTATGTGAAAACCTCTCCCGATAATCTGGGGGATGAAAAAGACATGGAAACCCATCCCATCGGCTATCTGGCCTATTATCGCAAAGGGCTGCTGGACCAGGGCCCGGTGCCGTTGGTGCTGGCCTTCCATGGGGGCGGGGATTCCTGCTACTACATCACCCATGTGTCCGGCTGGTGGCGGGTGGCCCAGCGGAACCATTTCCTGCTGGTGGCCATTGAAAACCATCTGAATACCACTGCCACCGAAGTGATGGAATTGATTGAAAACCTGAAGAAGAAATATCCCATTGATGAAAAACGCATTTATGGCACCGGCTTTTCCATGGGCGGCTGTAAGAGCTGGGATTTGTATCAGGAATACCCGGAAGCCTTTGCTGCGCTGGCACCCATGGATGCCACCTTTGAGGTGGGGCTGAATATTTACGGAAAGCCTGCCCCCAAGGCCATCAATGAAAATGTGGCCGTGCCCGTCTTCTATGCCGGCGGTGAAGTGACACCCTTGCCTGAACTGCCCTTCCAGGCAGAAAAATGTTGGGACCGTATCCGCTATGTGTTCCGTGTCAATCAGGTGAAAATGCCCTATGACGTGACGTATGAAGAGAAGGCCAGCTGGCCGAATCCCATCTGGGGCATTGACGGTGACCGGACGGAAGTGTACCGGGATGAAAGCAGACAGGCAAACCTGACCGTGCAGCTTTTTGACAGCGTGGACGGTGTATGCCGTACGGCACTGGCCTCCATCAGTGAACAGGGCCACGAATGCCGGGAACACACCTGCGAAATGGCCTGGCAGTTTATGAAGCAGTTCAGCAGGTGAGGCAATGCATCCGTGTGAACAGAAGGAGGATTTCCTATGTTGATCCGTTTTGATGAAAACACCCAGGTGTTCCATCTGCAGGGGAAAACGTTCAGCTATATCATGCAGCTGAAGGATGGGCTGCTGCTGCATCTGTATTGGGGGAAGAAGATTCCTGTGGGGCATCACGAAGATTTGCTGTTTTTGCCCTGGGAAGGAGCTTCCTTTGATTCGGCTCACAGCCGCTGGCCCCTGGAAGTGCCCACCCAGGAAAAGGGGTACTATGGCCAGATGGCCCTGCGCATGCAAAATGCAGGGGGAGACGATGTGGTTTCCCTGCGGTACAAGGCCCACAGGATCGTGGATGGCAAGCCCTGCCTTGCCGGTTTGCCTGCATCCTATGTGGAACAGGAAACGGATGCCAAAACGCTGGAAATTGACCTGGAAGACAGTGTGACGCAGCTTTGCGTCACGCTGCGGTATACGGTATTTGCAGAGCAGGACGTGCTGGCAAGAAGCATGCTGGTGAAGAACGGATCCGAAGACACCGTGGTGCTCCGGGATGCGCAAACAGCGGTGCGTTTGCCGGCGGACCGGTATGAGATCCTGCATCTCAAGGGCGGCTGGGCCCGTGAACGGCATGCCAAGCGTGTTTCCATGCCGGAAGGAAATTTTGCCGTCAAAAGCCGCAGAGGTGCTTCCGGCCATGAGAATAACCCCTTCATTGCCCTGGTGCACCCTGATACCACCGAAAATGGCGGCGATGTATATGCCATGACCCATGTTTATTCCGGCAGCTTTTCCGCGTCCGTGGATGTGGGGATCGACCGGGCACCTTACATGATGATGGGGCTGTGCAGCGATGTATTTTCATGGCAGCTGCAGCCGGGGGATGTGTTCCAGGCACCGGAAACCCTGCTTTGCTATGCCATGGATGGCCTCAACGGCCTCTCTCACCGGATGCATAGCTTTATCCGCAAGTGCATCTGCCGCGGCTACTGGCGGGACCGGGCACGGCCCATTCTGCTGAACAACTGGGAGGCCACCTATTTCGATTTCAACACCGAAAAGCTGCTGAAAATTGCTGCATTGGGTGCTGAAATCGGGTGCGAATTATTTGTGCTGGATGACGGCTGGTTCGGCAAGCGGAACACGGATAACTGTTCGCTTGGGGACTGGGTGGTGAATGAAGAAAAGCTGCCCGGCGGTTTGAAGCTGCTGGCGGAAAAGATCAATGCCATGGGGCTCAAGATGGGCCTTTGGTTTGAGCCGGAAATGGTATCCCCGGACAGTGATCTGTACCGTGCCCATCCGGACTGGTGCTTGCATGTGGATGGCCGGGAACGCACCCAGGCCAGGCAGCAGCTGATACTGGATGTGGGCCGGGAAGAAGTGCAGCAGCATATCATTGACAGCCTGAGCCAGGTGCTGGAAAATGCGCCCATCGGTTATGTGAAATGGGACATGAACCGGAACATGATGGAGGGTTTCAGCGCAGTGCTGCCAGCGGAAAGGAAGCTGGAAAGTCAGCACCGGTATATGCTGGGGCTGTATCATGTGCTGGAAACCATCACAGCCCGTTTCCCTGAAGTGCTGTTTGAAAGTTGCTCCGGCGGCGGCGGCCGGTTTGACTGCGGTATTTTGCACTATATGCCCCAGACCTGGACCAGCGATGATACCGACGCAGCCGAGCGTGTAAAGATCCAGTACGGCACGTCTCTCATTTATCCCTGCAGCAGCATGGGGGCCCATGTCAGCGCCGTGCCCAATCACCAGACCGGGCGTACCACCCCTTTTAACACCCGGTGCAATGTAGCCATGGGCGGCAACTTTGGGTTTGAGCTGGATCTGAACAAGCTGTCAGAAGAAGATCTGCAATGCGCCCGGGATGCGGTGGCGGCGGTGAAAAAATGGCGGCATGTGATGCAGCAGGGAGAATATTCCCGGTTGCAGAACCCCTTCCTGTCGGACGGAGATGCGGCCTGGCAGTATACCGACGGGCAAACCGTGATCGTGGGCATCTACCGTGCCCTGGCCCAGCCCAACGCATCCCCCCGGTGTGTGAAGCTGGTGGGGCTGGAGGAAGAGGCGCTGTATACGGATCGTGAGCATCAGATCACCTGCTCCGGCGGTGCGCTGATGAACATGGGCCTGCCGGTGCCCTATGCCTGGAAGGATCACGACAGCTGGGTATATGTGTTCGAAAAGCAGTAACGGATAAAAAAGAAACGCTTTACGGTGAAGTGCATCGTAAAGCGTTTTTTCTTACAGCCAGTTGAGCAGCTGTTCCTTCAAATCAAGGGTGTCCTGCACACCAAGATTATATGCGTGCTGCACCTTCTTTGGATCTTTTTCCATTCTGCCGATGGCAAGAGGAGCTTTGGGGCGGATGACGAACACCTTTCCCTCCTTTTCCAGCTGAAGAATGCGCTCCAGGGTCTGGTTATAGCGCAGATGACGTTCTTTCAGGGCTTTGGCAAAGGCAGGGTATTTGCGATAGACAAGGGAGGGCAGGATGCGCAACTCCGGGGATTTGCGATAGGAAGCAGGTTGGGTGAGGATGACCACGTTGCGTTCATAGCCCATGTTGATGAAGGCTTGTACGGGGATGCTGTCCGTGGCACCGCCATCCAGATATGGATGGCCGCCGATCTTCACAATGCGTGAAAAATAGGGCAGGGAAGCGGAAGCATGCAGGGTATCGATTTGCCCTTTCATATCGGTGATGCGGATGTATTCCGGCTTGCCCGTTTCCACATTGCTGCAGGTGACGTAAAAGGGGGTGGCGCAGCGGAGAAAAGCTGCATGATCGTACACATCCAGCCGATCCGGCAGTTCGTGATAGCAAAAATCCACGCCCACAATGTCTCCGGTTTTCAGAAAGCTGCGAAAGCCCATGAAACGGGGATCAGCGCAGTATTTTTTATAATAGCGGATGCTGCGGCCCTTCTGACCGGACAGGAAAGAACAGCCGTGAATGGCCCCGGCAGATACACCGATCACACCGTCAAAATGCAGGTCCATTTCCATCAGCTGATCCAAAACACCGGCGGCATATATGCCCCTGACACCGCCACCTTCAATGACAAGCCCGGTTTTCATGCATGTTCCTCCCGGATGAAATTTCTCAGTCATTATAGCATATTGTGAAAAAAAGCGCCACATTTGGGACAAACAGAGCTTGGAAGGGGCTGCAGCATTGCAAATCATTTTTCGTTGTGTTACCATGAGAAAAAAACAAAGGGGATGAAGCAATGAATATTCAGCAATATGAACGTCCCGATACCATTGAGATACAGAAAAAGCTGGACATGCACAGGGCTCACGGCGGGCTGGTGCAATTGAAAAACGGGGCCTATCCGGTGTACAGGCCGGTGGTGGTGGACGCCTCTTCCCTGTGCTTTTGCGGGGATGTATGGGCCTGCAATACCGACCCTAACGGTGTCTTTGA
>JAFWYZ010000015.1 GCA_017517465.1 Clostridia bacterium
ATACTTCGCCAAGGCCAATGCTATCCGTCGCCGTGCCGTGCCCACCTGGGGTGTGTTCCTCAACGAATACGAGCAGGGCGGCGGCCCCCTCATCGATATCGGCACCCATGCGCTGGATCTGACCTTGTGGACCATGAACAACTACAAGCCCAAATACGCCGTGGGCACCACCTACCATAAGCTGAACAACCAGACCCGCCCCGGCAATGCCTGGGGGGATTGGGATCCGGAAAAATTCACCGTGGAAGACAGCGCTTTCGGCTTTGTGGTGATGGAAAACGGCGCCACCATTCAGGTAAACGCAGCCTGGGCCCTGAACATCCTGGAAGTGGAAGAAGCCTGCACGGTTCTTTGCGGTGACAAGGCCGGTGCCGATATGCACAACGGCAAGCTGACCATCAATGGCATCACCTGCGGCAACCAGTACACCATGAACCCGGATTTCAAGCCCGGCGGCGCTGCCTTCTTTGACAGCGAAGGCGCCGAAAAGCCTCAGGAACTGGAAAACCGCATTTTCCTCAATGCCGTGCTGGGCAAGGGTGAACTGTGTGTGCTGCCTGAACAGGCTGCCTGCGTTACCCGCATTCTGGAGGCCATCTACACCTCCGCCAAAACCGGCCAGCCCGTGTATTTCGACTGATCATTCAGCCCAATCAAAAACCTCCTGCAATGCACTTTGCCGCAGGAGGTTTTCTTTACCCATTCAGTTTTCCGTAAATGAACGTATCCTTCCAGATCGGGTTTCCATCCCTGTCCCGCCAGAAAAACACATTCTGTTTCAGATGCGCTTCCCTTTCAAAGCCAAGCCTTTCCAGCAAGTGCCAGGAAGCTGCGTTTTCCGGGTCACATTCCGCATAAATGCGGTGTACCCCTTGCCCAAACAAACAGGCCACCGCTGCCCGGCAGGCCTCCTGGGCATAGCCCTGCTTCCAATATGCCCGGGCCAGCAAATATCCCAGTTCCACACTGTCAAAGGGCCGTTTGCCCACATACACATTGCCGATCACACAGCCGTTTTCCTTCAGCTCCATGGCCAGAAATTCATCCGAACCCATGCGCTGCAGCAATTCCTTCTTCACCGCTTCCCGGTCCATGGGAAGGTACGGTTCATATTGCACTGCTTCCTCATCTGAAAGCATGGCATACAAATCTTCCAGATCCTTTTCTTCATAATTCCGCAGGATCAGCCTGTCCGTTTCAATTCTCATGTTTTTCCTCTTGTTCAAACACAATTTTCATCATGCAGCAGGCATTTCCCTCCTCGTCGGTAAAAATTCCCGCATGCCGAAAGCCCGCCTTTTCGTAACACCGCACTGCCCGTTTGTTCTCCACCTCCGGATCAATGAACAGGGTGGTTATTTCGGGATATTTTTCATGAATCAGCCGCACCATCTGCCGCAGTGCCTGTGAACCGAAGCCCCGGCTGCGCTGCGCCTTTTCGCCGATCCACATATCCAGCCCAACGGTGGTATCATTGTGGATGTAATACTGAATAAAGCCAATGGGCTGTCCGTCATTCAAAATAAAGTAGGGAAATACATCCTTTTGTGCCTTCACCCGGCCGCCGTATTTTTCTTCAATCCGGTCAAGAGAAACTTCTCCTTCCCCTTTTTCATCGCACCATACAAACTGTTGCAATTCTTCCTCCGCAAACCATGCCTGCATGTGCAAATAATCAGAAAGAGTGGCTTCCATGGAACGCAAACTGATCATGCTTTCTCCTCTGAAAAAGGCACAGGAAGGTTCTTCCTGTGCCTGAACAAGTATGTTTTTTACTGCAGCGCTTCGTGGAACGCTTCGAAGAATTCGGGGCAGGCCCAGGTGCCGCAGGCCATGATACGCTCGCCGTTGACGGCCATCTGCAACGTCAGCCCATTTTCCAGCTGGATCAGCAGGGAGGTATTGGTTTCGCTGCTGCCGGACCGCAGGAAGGAAGCATTTTCCGTCAGGATGTTCATCAGCTTCCGGGCCGTATCAGCCTGATTGATGGTGCCCACGCCCGTCAACTCCAGCGCCACCACCCGGTTAGCCTTCAGGGTAGCTGCCAGGTCTTCGCCGCCCATCAGCCCGTTTTCGCCAAAGGACACACGCTGGAAAGCCCGGTAATTGCCGTCCACCTTCGCTGCCACCACGGCACCCTGCATGCCGCTGACGGCATACACATTTTCACCCTGGTTCACTTTGTTGGACACAATACCGGCATTGCCGGCCAGCGCCGGTTCACTGGTGAAAGTATTCACCTGGCCCAGCTGGCTGCCAAGCAGGCTTTCAGGCAGGGCGGTGGGGTTGGTGAGCATTCGGTAATAGCGGCCATCCACGCAGACCATGGGGAAATTTCCGCCGGAGGACCTGGCCCAGATGCTGCGGTAGGAAGGATTGGAGGAGGATTTGATCACAATGCTGCCCATGGGCACATCCAGCGCCAGCTTGGTGCCGGGCAGTGCATTTTCATCCCCGGCAGCAATGGTTTTGGTCAGTTGGGCAGGCACGGGCTGCACACTGTCACGGTTCAGCGCAGACAAACCAAAGCCCACAGCGCCAATCAGCAGTACAAACGCACACAGAAGGGGGGCCAGGCGGCGGAAAGTGACGGAAGGGGCTGCCTTCTTTCCTTCCCGGGCCATACGCAGAATTTCTCTTTTCATGGCTTCGTTGGCATGCAGCCCCGTGTTTTCTGCAATTTCGGGCAGCTGATGCAGCCTTTCTTCTACGCTTTTCATTGATAGCCACGCTCCTTCAAAATAACCTCCAGCTTTTTCCTTGCCCGGCTGAGACGGCTGGATATCGTCCCCTCCGGCACCTCCAGCATCTGCGCAATTTCCGCAATGCCAAAGCCCTGGTAATAATGCAACAGCACCACATCCCTGAAATCGGCGGGCAGCATGTGGATGGCATTCATCAGCTCCTGCTTTTCCAGCCGGTCATCCATGCTGCCGGGGGCAGGAGTCAGTTCCATGGCCGGACTGCCCAGCACCACACGTTTCACCCATGCAGCCCGCCATACATCCCGGCATTTATTCAGCGCCACTTTCAAAAGCCACGCCTTTTCCTTTCCCTCCACAAGATCGGGATTGCCGGTGTACAGCTTCAGAAACACATCCTGTGTCACATCTTCCGCCTTTTGCCTGTCGCCCAGGTAAAAATAACTCATGCGCAGCACATCGTTGCCGTACAGCGAGTACAATTCTTCAAACCGTGCTTCGTCCATACGGTATGAGGATGCGCATCCCTTTCCCTGTTCATTCATATAACGGCGTACCTTTCCCATTTCTTGCAGCAATTCTCAAATTTTTTTGAAAAAAATTGCTTCTTCTGCATTATAATCCCTTCTTACATTCCGGTCAAGCCAAAGGGCAGCTTTCCTTTCCTTGCAAAGCCCCTTTTCAGCGCAGCACAGCCCGGGTCCAGCCCACCTTTTTCCCTCCCAGCAGCCACTTTTTCATCTTCCGCTGCAAGCTGGTATTTTCGGGCAGATGCTCCGATACTTCGCCATACCCGGGGAACACCCATTCCAGAACGCCCATGCTGTCTTCATTTTCCTCCAGCACCTGAAAGCGCCGCTGAAAAGCCAGGATCTTTGATCCCTCCGGCAGAAGCTGCTCCAGCGCAGGGCTCATCATCCAGCTGTCGCATTCCCAGGGCAGGTTTTCCCACTCGGGGTAATACGTATGCAAAAAGGCCCGGAAAGACGCAAAGGAAGCATCGATGCTTTCTGCGCTCATGTCCGCATCGGAAGGAATATGCAGGGAAATAAAGCGTCTTCCCTCTTCCTCCACCAGTTCGTATTCCAGGCACCCCACCCTGAATTCCACCATAGCCAGCTCCCGCCAGATCCACCAGCCATGGACAAACTTCCATTCCCCGCTCCATCCATGACGGGAGCGCAGGAAACGGGGGGCCAGTTTCATGGTTTGGGCAAAAATGTCTGCCGGAATGCCCTTTTTCCGGTATTTTTCCCAGGTTTCTCCGGCCATCTGCAGCACCACATACAGCATTTTCATGCCGTTTGGATCATCGCCAAGCAGCGCTCTTATCTGCTCACAGCCTTTCTCTGCCGTTTCCCGGCAAAGATATGCAGCTTTCAGGGCATCGGGAACAGCAATCGGTTCTTCTGCACCGATTGCTTCCAGCATCGACGTCACTTCTTCCGGCATTTCAAGCAAGCCGTACCATTCGCTGCTCATCATTTGTATCATTCCTTCATCAATAGCCGTTGTTCAGCATCCACTGGAACACCTGACGGGCAATGGGCGCTGCCACACTGCCGCCGCCCCCTGCATCCTCCACCACCACACTGATGGCATAAGGATGGGCCGGCTCATCCAGAAAGCCCACAAACCAGGCATTGGTGTTTTCCTGGGTATCCACTTCCGCAGAGCCTGTTTTGCCGCACACCTTCACACCGGCAATCTGGGCAGCGGTGCCGGTGCCCGTCTGCACCACGGACCGCATGTACCCTTTCAGCACCTGCGCCGTTTCCGGCTTCATGGCCGTGCGGTACACCCTGCTTTCTGCTTCGGTGCGCTGCCTGCCATCGGCAGCCTGGGTACGCATGACGGTATAGGGCTCCATCATCACACCATCATTGGCCACCGCGGCAGCCACCATGCACATATGCAGGGGGGTAGCCGTCAGCGTGCTTTGCCCCACCCCTGTCCAGGCCACTTCCCGTTCGGTACGGTTTTCCCGGGGATAGGCGGAGTTTTCCACCACCACATCCCGGAACAGGAAATTATCATTGAAGCCAAAGCTTTCAGCAGTCTTTTTCAGTTTCTGATCCCCGATACTCAGGGCAATCTGGGCAAAGGTATTGTTACAGCTCACCTGAAAGGCTCGCTGCAAGGTCAGTTGCCCATGGCTGACGATTTTTCCGGCGGCCAGGTCCGTCCCCGCATCGGTCACAAACCGGTCCCCTACCTGCAGCTGGCCCGTGCATTGCCAGGCCCGGGTAGCGGCATCGGCATAGTTTTCAAAAGCGGAGGCCGCCGTGATGATCTTGAACGTGGAACCGGGGGCATAAAGCCCCTGCACCGCCCGATTGTAAAACGGCTTCTGAGGGTCGCTTTTCGCCTGCCAGGTGATGTTCATGGGATCATACTGGGGCAGGGAAATTTCCGCCAGCATTTCCCCTGTTTCATAGTTCATTACCACCAGTGCCCCGGCTTTCCCTTGGGGAAACAGCCCGGATGCCATGGCACAAAGGCGGCTGTCCAGGGTCAGGTGCACATTATCCCCGGTGCGCTGCACGCCCCGCATAAAGCAGGAAAACCGTTCCACCAGGCTCATCTGAAACCCATACAGGGAAGATGCCATAAAGCTTTCCACCCCGTTGTTCACATTGCCTTCCCTGTCCCCCACCACATGCACCATGGCCCGGCGCACTGCCGCATCCTGATGGTATAGCCGGGTGGTTTTGGTTCCCTCAGCCGTTGTCTGCACATCATTGAAGGCCAGGAAATTTCCGTTCCTGTCCAGGATGTTCCCGGCAATCACGTCTTTTTTCTTGCTGCGCACAAAGGTATTGGCCCCGGAAGAAAACCAGCGGTTACCGTTGACCGTGATGGAATAGCCGCCGTATACCGCAAGCAGCACAAACAGGATGCACAGAAAAATGCACACCCGCCTGATGTTATTTTTCACCTGCTTCATCGCCAGCCACCCCCTTGCATGGCCAGTTCACGGTCCTCATTCACACCGGCTGCATTCCGGGCCGCCACCCCCTGCATCAGGCCAATGATGCACAGGCTGGACACCAGGGACGTGCCGCCGTAGCTGATAAAGGGAAGGGTAATGCCCGTCAGGGGAATCAGCTTGATATTGCCGCCGATGATCACAAACACCTGCAGCGCCAGCATGGCCGCACAGCCGGTAGCCAGCAGCGCATGAAACACCCCTCTGGCATTTCTGGCGATCATAATGCCGCGGATCATGATCAGCGCATACATGGCCACCACGATCAGCCCGAAAATCATCCCGAATTCGTTGACGATCACAGCGAAAATAAAGTCGTTATAGTGTTCCGGGATCACCGTAGCGTTGCCGGCGCCAAGCCCCACGCCCCAAAGGCCGCCGTTGGCCATGGCGATCAGGCCCTGTACGATCTGGTATCCGGCCCCCTGCACATCCTGCCAGGGGTTCAGCCATACGTTCACGCGGCTCATGGCCCGGGCGAATTTCTGGGGAATGATCATGTTGCCAAGTACCACCGCCGCTGCCGCACCGCCGGCACCGGCGCCCACCAGCAGCACACTGCCGGTGGCTGCATAGCCCAGCACCAGCGCCGTGCCAAAGTACAAAAGGGCGGTGCCGAAGTCATTCTGCACTGCCAGGATCAATACGCATACTGCCGCAAAGCCCATGGGCACGATCACCTTCCGCTTACTCAGCATGTGCGCCAGGCTGATCAGAAGGGCCAGCTTCACAATTTCACTGGGCTGGAAGCTGCGGCCGCCAAAGGAAATCCAGCTGTTGGCACCGTTCTTTTCCGTGCCGATCACCAGCGGCAGCGCAAGCAGCGCCACGCTGCCCAGCATGAAGGCCCAGTTCACAAACCGGAAAGAGGGCATATACCGGATCAGCAGGGTGCAGCCGATCATGGCCGCCACCCCGATGCCGTAATTCACAGCCTGGGTCAGGCCCCTTTCAGGGCTTAGCCGATACAGCACCAGCACCCCCAGGGCGCACAGAAAATTGGTCAGGGAAAGCAGCAGCGTATCCGCCGGAAACAGCTTGCTGATGCCCACAGACCCAAACAGCACGATCACCGGCACCGCCAGTGCCAGCATCAGGCTCTGCCAATTGAAATCCTTCAAAAACAGCAGGAAAAATGCCAGAAAGAAAAACAGCATCACCGTGCTTACCATGGCTCTTCCGGGCGTGATACGACGGCGTTTATTCTTTTTGTCGGTCATCGTCTCTCGCTCCTTCTGTGGCGCACCACCGGGCTCTGGTATGGCACATAATCTTCCCCGTCTCCCTCCTCCGGCATCACCGGCAGGGGCTGCTGAAGGGGCTGCACCGGCTGCTGCCAGGGATCGGCATAGCCCTCCTCCTGCCATTCCTCAGCCATGGGCATCTGCACAAACGGCGGCATGGCGCTATAATCCATGCTTTCTTCTTCCTCAAACACGGGCCGGTTCACATCCGGCTGGAAAGCAGCAGGATTGGGCACGTTCAGCCCGGCAAACAGCCGGATGCGGATGTGGGCATTGGCAAGCGTCACCTGAGTGCCGTGCAGCGCATAGGCGGAGGAGCGGAGCTGCACCCCTTCCATTTCCACCTTGCTGCCAAGATGGGGCTTGATGCGCAAGCCTTTCCCATCCACAAAGGAAAACAGGGCATGCTTTCTTCTTACACCTCTTCTTTTCAGCCGGATATCGCAGGCACTGCCGCTGCCCATCAGCCCTTCCCGGGGCAAGGGATGGCTTTTGCCCGTATCCAGGTCCACCACTTCGCCCACCAGCCCGGCATCCGGCAGCTGCTTCATTTCTTTTTTATGGGCACGGGAATCCCGGCGCAGCTGAAAAATAACCCACAGCAAAATGACCGCGCCCAGTACCACAAAAATATAGCGCATCAGCATGGCCAGCAGTTCATACGCTTCGCTGCTCATTTTCCCGTCCCCCTTTCCGTTATTTTACCTGTATTATACCACATTCATGCTGCTTCGTCCATCAAAGAGGAAAAGAGATAAATGTAAATCTTTGCGCTCCCTTGCGAAATGAACAGGATTCATGTATAATAGGCAAGGTACTCAAAACCAATGAACTGAAGGGAAGATCTCTCATGAAATTAGGTGTCGTAGGGCTGCCCAACGTGGGCAAAAGCACCCTTTTTAATGCCATCACCGGCGCAGGCGCACAGGCTGCCAACTATCCTTTCTGCACCATCGAGCCCAATGCGGGCATCGTGGCGGTACCGGATGACAGGCTTACCAAACTGGCAGAGATGTATCACCCCAAAAAGGTGACCCCCGCCACCGTGGAATTTGTGGATATTGCAGGCCTGGTCAAGGGTGCCAGCAAGGGTGAAGGCCTGGGCAACAAGTTCCTCTCCCACATCCGCGAATGCGAGGCCATCGTGCATGTAGTGCGCTGCTTTGAAGATGAAAACATCATCCACGTGGATGGCAGCATTGACCCTGCCCGGGATATTGAAACCATCAACCTGGAACTGATCTTTGCTGACATGGAAATCGTGGCTCGCCGCGAAGAAAAGGCCCGGAAGCTGATCAAAACCGGTGAAAAGAAATACGGCGAAGAAGCAGACCTGGCCAAGAAGGTGCTCTCCCACCTGGAACAGGGCAAGCCTGCCCGCACCTGCCCCCTCACCGATGACGAAAAGGAAACGGTGAAGGGCTGGTTCCTGCTCACCACCAAGCCCGTCATCTATGCCGCCAATATTGCCGAAAGCGATGTGGGTGAAGGCGAAGAAGAGCTGGAAATGGTGCAAAAAGTGAAGCAGATCGCCGCCGACGAAGCCGCGGAAGTGCTGGTCATCTCCGCTCAGATCGAAGAAGAAATTGCACAGATGGAACCGGATGAAAAATCCATCTTCCTGGAAGAAATGGGCATCGGCCAGAGCGGGCTGGACCGCCTCATCCGCAAGTGCTATCACCTGCTGGGCCTCATTTCCTTCCTCACCGCCGGTGAAGACGAATGCCGCGCATGGACCATCGTCAACGGCTCCAAGGCCCCCCAGGCCGCCGGTAAGATCCATACCGACTTCGAACGCGGCTTCATCCGTGCCGAAATCGTGCCCTTCACCTCCCTCATGGAAATGGGCAGCATGACCGCCTGCCGTGAAAAGGGCCTCATCCGCTCCGAAGGCAAGGAATATGTCATGCAGGACGGCGACGTGACCCTCTTCCGCTTTAATGTGTAACAAACATGCAATAAGGAGAGCTTCGGCTCTCCTTTTTTTATGCAGCCAACAACAAAGCAGGGGGCTTCTCGCCCCCCCGTACCCCCACCAGGGGCATCGCCCCTGGACCCATTTTGAGAAGAGGTAAACTGATCATCGAACGATCTCCGCATGCTGCTTGAGGAACGACCAAGCAGGGGCTTACGCAGCCCCCGTCCCCCCACCAGGGGCATCGCCCCTGGACCCTTTCTGCGAAGAAGAAAGCTTTTTTTACCTTCTTCTTTCCGCATGAAGCTTAAGGATCCGAAAAGAGAGCCCACGGGCGCGATGAAAACGAAGAAAAAGCCGGTGGAGAAAGCTTGCTTTCTCTCCCGGCTTATTTCTTTCGTTTTCCCCGGATGCACAGCATCCGGCTGGCGGTGTTTTACACCGCCCAGCCCGTGGGCGGCAGTGCCGCAGCCAGCTCGCAAAGAAACAATCTACCTCTGCAAAGGGGTTTCTGCGTGGCGGCTGTGCCGCACCCTACTCGCAAAGTTTCAATTGCCTTTTTTCAAAGGGGCTTCTGCGTGGCGGCTGTGCCGCACCCTACTCGCAAACACTCAATCATCCTCTGCGAAAGAGTGTGTGCGTGTTACGCGTTTTCACCGGGAATCTGTTTGTTTGATGCAAATTGCAATTTCCGGAAATGGGTGCAGGGTCAATGACCCTGCTGGGGTGTGGGGCAAAGCCCCGCAGGGTTCCCCCATGCTTCACCGGGAAACCGTATGAAAGATACTGATTGTTACTTCCGGAGAATGGGTGCAGGGTCAATGACCCTGCTGGGTCCAGGGCACTGCCCTGGTCACTTGCCTACGGCTTTGCGCAGAAGGGCTGTCAGTTCCTGTTTCACGGCAGCATTGGTCTGAGGGTTGCGGTCCTTTTCCCACAGTTTTTTCAGTTCCAGGGCCCGCTGTTCTTCCGCCTGGGTAATGTGCCCGTGGCCCACTTCATCGTGGATCCATCCTTCAAAGGTACCGATCCAGTCCGCATCATAGCCGATGTTTTCGGGGCAGCGTTCAATTTTGTCAAAATCCAGCCGGTCATAGTACAGGCGGTAGTTTTGGGTTTCCGGGGTATTGCCCGATGCGATCATCACTTCGAACACAGGGTCAATGGCCAGCATGCCATAGCCTGCCAGCCTGCCCTTTTCATTTTCATCCACCAGGGATTTGTGCACCGTAGCCCCGACGATTTCCACAATGAAATTCACCCAGCGCTTGCCCAGCTTGTGCACGTGCAGCACCTTAGCTTCCAGATTGATGGGGCATTCCCGGATCCCCACGGGCTTCACATGCTCAGACGGCAGGGGCGTGCAGCCCATCACATCAATTTCGCTGATGCCCTTGGGCACAGGACAGCCGGCGATCCAGCTTTCGGGGATCATATCATGGCCGTAATAGCTGATCACGCACTCGGGCACTTCACGCAGATTGGCATAGCCCTGCTTGATGCCATCCTGCCAGTCATTCTTGTCCAGGTCCCACTGGGCTTCATTGGTGTGCAGATTGGACAGCGTAAAGGAAAAGAAATTGTGGGCAATGCAGGTGCCCATGGTAACGGGGGTGGTGTTCATGTTGCCATAGCGGTCACAGGTGGTCACAAAATAAGCAATTTGCGGCGGCTGTATAAAGCGGTGATGCAAACCGCCCAGGCTGCCCCCTTCGCAGGTATAGCGTACGAGTTCCATAACGGTTCTCCTTTTTGTTTTTTTCTGCGGTTATTATATCAGAATTTCCTCCTCTTCTCAATGACATTCCATCAAAAAAGACTGCCTGTTTGCAGTCTTTTTCTGTCAGTTTGCCGCATTTTCCAGCACCGTCAGCCGGCTTGTCAATTCCCGGCAGAAGGCATCCAGATTTCCCTGCTTTTCTTCCGGCAAAAGCGCCAGAAATTCTTTGCACAGCATCATCACATTCCGGGCTGCCAATTGCATGTCCTCCAGCTGCAGCCGCATCATATCCTGCTGCACTTTCATTCTGTCCAGCTGCTGCAAATGCTGCAACGGCACCGCCTCCTTCTCCCTGCTTTTCATCTGCATTTCTGCCACAGGATCCGGACAAGCATACCCTTCCCTTTCCAGCTCCTGCCGCACCTGCAAAATCAGTTCGGGCCGCTTTTTCAGTACTGCCCGATACTTGTTCTGGTATCGCAGCATGGCGGTCCGATCACCGCCCGCCATTTCCAGCACACAGGCCCGGACGGATTTCCCCCGGCTTTTTCCCAGCAGAACCTCTTTCACCAGCCGGTGTACTTCCGCTTCCCCGAAGGTCACAAAAGGCACCGCTCTGCTTTTTCCGTTTTCTTCCCGTGGACGCAGCTGAAGATAGTAAAAATTCCGGACGCTGTTGGGCTTCCGGCTCAGCCTCCTCCCCGTTTCCTCAAATACACTGCGAAGCGAAGCACCGGTCGCATCCGCCTGCCTCACTGCATCAGCCAGCAGGGCCGCTTCCGCCTCGCTCCAGCCGTTTCTGGCCATATGAACTGTCATACCTTTCCTATACCTCCCTTCATACTTCGGATATAGTATGAACCCTTTTCAGTTCCGCTATACGGAAGGCTTTTCACCGCACCATATGTGGCTTTTTACAATAAATATTACAAAAATAAAAAAATATTTATTTTTTATGCAACAATTTTGCCGTTTCATTCGTCTATATGTACGAGGTGATGAAAATGAGCAATATCTACACCCTGAAGAAAAACAAGAATGCCACGCTTTTGTCCATTGACGAAGATGAAAAGAAAGTATTTGTAAACGGTTCGCTTTGTGATCTGACCCAACAGGAGTATTCCCTTCTGGTTCGTCTGGCCGGTCAGCCGGACAAGCCCGTCTCCCGTCAGGATCTGCTTCGGGATGCATGGGGCTATCTTTCCCCCGGTGAAACCCGCACTGTGGACGTACACGTCCAACGGCTGCGCAAAAAGCTGGGCTTCTCCTGCATCGAAACGGTGTACCGGCTGGGCTACCGGCTCTGTGCCCAGGCCGTCTGATTGTCCCCCTCTCTCTGTCTGCCTGCATTCCATACGCGGATGCAGGCTCTTTTTTTCAAAAAACCTTGTGTTTTCCGAACTTTTTCCGAAAAAAAACGGCGGGGAGGGTTTGCGTTTTTCCTTCAGTTATGCTAAAATACAATGTGGTATGCTTTATACATACTTATGGAGGAAAAAAGTCATGACAAGAATTGACAAGGTATTGGAACGGGCCGGTCTTTCGAAGACCGAAGGTGTCATCATCCATAAGCCCTCCAACATCTTTTACCTCAGCGGCTACACCGGCGAAGGTCTGCTGGTGTTCGGCCATGGCTTCAAGGCCATCATCACCGACTTCCGCTACACCGAACAGGCCGAAAACCAGGCACCCGGTTTCCAGGTGCTGATGGTGGGCAAGGGTGTTTCCCATGTCATGCTGGCCAAAAAGGTGTTTGACGAAAACGGTGTCACCGCTGCCCGCTTCGAAGATGACGAAGTGACGGTGCGTGCTTTCCGCAAGATGGAAGAAGTGCTTGCCGGCATTCCCCTCTCTCCCATCGATCTGGTGCCCGAACAGGTGCGCCGCATCAAGGACGAAGAAGAGATTGCCGCCATCGAAGAAGCCTGCGCCATCTCCTGCAAGGCTTTTGATGCCCTGCTGCCCCACATCAAGGTGGGTGTCACCGAAAAGCAGCTGCAGATCATTCTGGACAATCTTCTGCTGGAAATGGGCGCTGACGGCCTGGCCTTCGATACCATCGTGGCCAGCGGCGAAAACGGTTCTCTGCCCCATGCCATCCCCGGTCCCCGCCAGATTCAGCAGGGTGATATGATCACCTTCGACTTCGGCGCCAAAAAGCGCGGCTACTGCGCTGATATGACCCGCACCGTTTCCGTGGGCCAGCCCAAGGAAGAAATGCGCGTCATTTACGAAACGGTGCTCAAGGCCCAGGAAGAATGCGAAAAAATGCTGCGCCCCGGCATCAGCTGCAAAACGGTGGACGACCATGCCCACGAAGTGATCGATGCCGCCGGTTATCACGGCCGTTTCGGCCATGGCCTTGGCCATGCGGTGGGCATTGATATCCACGAAGAACCCCGGCTCTCCCAGTTCTGCGAAGATCCTTTGGAAGTGGGCCATGTGGTTACGGTGGAGCCCGGTATCTATGTGCCCGGTCTGGGCGGTGTGCGCATTGAAAACACCTGCGTCATCACCGAAAACAGCGCACGCACTTTGGTTCATGCACAAAAGGCGCTGCTGATCCTGTGATCGGCTCCCTTATGCAAATAGACAAAACAATAAAAAATTGGAGGAATTTCACATGATCACTGCTGGCGATTTCAGAAAAGGCATCACCATCGAATGGGAAGGCGGCGTTTGGAACATCGTTGACTTCCAGCACGTCAAGCCCGGTAAGGGCGCCGCTTTTGTGCGCACCAAGATCAAGAACATCATGACCGGCGCCGTGGTTGAACGCACCTTCAACCCCACCGACAAAATGCCCCGCGCCATCATCGAAACCAAGGAAATGCAGTACCTGTACAACGATGGCGATCTGTACTACTTCATGGATCCCGAAACCTACGAACAGATGCCCCTGGGCAAGGATGCTGTGGAAGAAGCCATCCAGTTCGTGAAGGAAAACACCAATGTCACCATCCGTTACTTCAAGGGCCAGGCCTTCTCCGTGGAAGCCCCCAACTTTGTTGAACTGGAAATCGCCCACACCGAACCCGGCTTCAAGGGTGATACCGCCACCAACAACTTCAAGCCCGCCACCACCGAAACCGGCTTCGAAATTCAGGTGCCCCTGTTCATCAACATCGGCGATGTCATCAAGATCGACACCCGCACCGGCGAATACCTGAGCCGCGCCTAATTTCCCCTCAACGGAATCAAGGAGGATTATCTCATGAGCAATTTGACCGACCGCGTTTCCTACATCAAGGGTCTGGCTGAAGGCATGAAGCTGGACACCGAATCCAACGAAGGCAAGATCATCGAAAAGATGCTGGAACTGCTCTCCGATATGGCTGCCGAAATGGACGAAATGCAGGATAGCCTGGACGAGCTGGACGAATATGTGGATTCCATCGATCATGACCTGAGCGATATGGAAGACCTCATCTACGGCGAAGAAGATGAATGCGGCTGCGGCTGTGACTGCGAAGATGATGATGAATGCGAATGCGGCCATCATCACTGCCATTGCAGCTGCGAAGACGATGACGACGATGACGACAGCATCGTGGAATACGTCTGCCCCCACTGCGGCGAAGAAATGACCTTCGAAGTGGATTCCTTCGACTTCGATGAAGATTATCTCTGCCCCAGCTGCCATAATCCCCTCTTCCCCCAGACGCCGGACGAAGAATAATTCTCAGCAAACAAGGGCCGATGGTTATGCCATAGGCCCTTTGTTTATGCGGTTTTCCGCAAATTCACCACAGAAAGAGGTGGCTTGTAATGATTGCAGCCGTGATGAAAAGCGGCGCAATAAAGGCTGGGGAACGCGCCGAATAAAACACATCTTCCCCACCGGATAAGGACGAAAGAAACAATGAAAAATCTGGTTTACAAAAAAGTTGATTGGTCTGCCCTGACAAACATGAAGGAAACGTACCTGGATGCACTCCAGCGCAAAACCGACGGTTTTCATGCCGATATGCTGTTCGAAGCTGAGCCCTATATCATCGAAGCCGATGGCATTCCTGCCGGTTTCTTTGCCCTGGGCAATGGCTGGGACGGCGGCAAGATGCTGACCGGCTTTTACCTGGAAAAGGCTTATGCCGCCGCAGCCCAGGATCTGTTCAGCCGCATCATGGCTGAATTCAATGTCACCGCTGCATTGGTTGCTTCCAACGATGCACTCCTTGTGGCGCTGGCCTTTGAAAAAATGAATGCGCTGGGCACTTCCTTTGTCATGCAAGCCTATAACTTCACCTTCGGCCTCCCTGCACGTCCGGCAGAATTCGGCCCGGAATGCCTGGTGCCGGTTCAACCTTCGGAATACGAAGAGATGAACAAGCTGACCGACAGCCAGTGGGACGGCTGCTTCGATAACCCTGCCTACCGTTACTTTGCCCTGAAAAAGGATGGCGAAACCCTGGGCTACGGCTCCATCTTCCCCGTCCGTCAGGACGCACAGCGTATGGATATCGGCAACTTTACCCTGCCTCAGCACCGCCGGAAGGGAGTGGGCCGCAGCCTGCTCATCAACCTGGCCCAGATCGTGCTGAACGAGGGCAAAACCCCGGTGGCCGGTTGCTGGTACGGCAACAAGGAAAGCTTCCCCACCATCAAAAGCAGCGGCTTCCTGCCCGAAACCCGGCTGTTCTATGTAAAGTTCATCTGACAAGGGGCATTGCTCCTTGACCCTTTCTCCGGATATTGCAAATTGTTCCATACAAACAATTTCACGGTGTTGCATGGGAAACCCGGAGGGGCTTCGCCCCCTCCACCCCCAGCAGGGACATTGTCCCTGCACCCAACAACGGATATGATATCCGTTATCTTCCAAGCAATTTACCGATGCAACAGAGCAACACACACTCGCTTTTTCAATCGTTGCCTGCAGCACCGGCACACGGGCCGGGCGGCAGCCTGCCGCCCAACCGGATGCTGTGTATCCGGAGAAAACAAGAAAAAAGACCGGATGGGAAAGCTCGCTTTCCCTCCGGTTTTTTCGTTGTTTTCATTCGCCCGTGAGCCATTTTTGCGTTTCTCCACGTATCATGCGGAAAAAAGATTTACCATGACACCTCTCCATCGCAAATCGGGTCCAGGGGCAATGCCCCTGGTGCGGGGGTGTGGGGGCCGCACAGGCCCCAACAAAACTTTGCTCAAACAACAGATACGCAATAAAGACGGCCGTTTATTTCAAATATCCCATCTTTTCCAGCCAGGGCCTCAGCCTGTTTTTCTGCATGGGGATCATGTCCGTCTGCACAAAGGTGATAAATTCCGCTTCTGTCATCCAGCGGTAGCCAATCGTTTCCCCTTCCTGACAGGTGATGGTCTGTTTATCCACACCGGTTGTGCAAAGGAAAGAATGGTAATGGGTATCATGAGAAGAATACATTCCGATAAACGCCATTTCCCCATCCACAATGCCTGTTTCTTCCTTGGTTTCACGAAGGGCACACTGCAGGGCATCCTCCCCCTTCAGGGCGGAGCCGCCGGCCGTAGCTTCCCATGCACCGGGGTAATTAGGCTTTTCAAAGGAACGCTGCATCAGCAGATAATCCCCATCCCGATGCCGCACCAGCACCTCGCTCACCAAATGGTAAAGCCCCTCCGGCACCGGCTTTCCCCGCACCAGATCCACACCGGCTTTTCTGCCATCCTGCAGATAACCATCCCATATTTCCATCTTGTTTTCCTCCATCAGGCCCGTATTTCCACTTCAGTTCCCACATCGCACAATGCATACAGCTGTTCTGCATCCACATCTTCAAGGGCAATGCACCCGGCCGTCCAGTTCCTTTGGGCACCGCCGCCATGGATGTATATTTCTCCGCCCATAAAGCTGCC
>JAFWYZ010000162.1 GCA_017517465.1 Clostridia bacterium
ATCGCCGAACGGGGGCAGGGCTAATAGCCCTGCCGCGGGGGGCACGGGGGGCGAGAAGCCCCCGGCTTCGTTGTTCCTCATGCAACATGCGGAAAGAAGTCTGGAAGAGAAGTCTTCCGTATCGCAGAACGGGTGCAGGGGGAATCCCCCTGCCGCGGGGGGCACGGGGGGCGAGGAGCCCCCTGCTTCGTTGTTCCTCATGCAACATGCGGAAAGAAGTCTGGAAAAGAAGTCTTCCGTATCGCAGGAAGGGTGCAGGGCCGATGGCCCTGCTGCCGGGGGTACGGGGGCCGCACAGGCCCCTGCCCCGTTTTCGGGGGGTACAGGGGCTGCATAAGCCCCTGCTCCGTCTCCCCTTATGCCTTCTTGCGGAACACCACCAGCTTGCTGGCCAGGTAATTGAAAATCACCACCAGCACGTTCATCAGGATCTTGTCTACCTGATGGGGCAGGAAGAACAGGCACAGGGTATACAGCCCCAGATCGAAAAGCAGGTAGGAAAGCACCCGGGCAGAGACGAACAGGCCAAATTCCTTCCAGGCGCCGTTTTCCCTGGTTTTTTCGCTTTTGAAAACATAACGCTTGTTGGTAAAGAAGGCAAAGAGCACGGAAATGATCCATGCCACCGCATTGGCCGCATTGCCGATAAGCACATAGGATGCGCTGCCCTCCGGGTAGCCTGTCATGCCCAGAATCGTTGTCAGCAGGGTGTAGATGACCCAGTTGACCACCGTGGTGAGCACGCCGAAAAGGACGTAAACGATCAGCTCCCGCATTTTTTCCTTGTCCTGCAAAAGGCCCTTGATTTTCTCCATCACGTGGTTTCACCTTCATTCTGATATTTCAGTGTATCCCCGTCATCCCCCCGGGCATAGGAAGCGGAAAGGAATGCATCCTTCCGTGCCGTTTGCGGTGTTTTTTTCCGGGCAGTGATAAAATGCACGTTTTCTTCATCCATGTCGATCACGGTGATATTCTGATATTTTTTCTCTCCCTCCAGCCACACCCGGATGGCCTTGCTGTGCTGCAGGGAATAGCGGAAAAAGCGCTCCAGCATGCTTTATTCCCCCACCTTCCAGATGACCACGTCTTCCCATTCGCTTTCGTATGCCCTTTCATACAGGGCATCCAGTGCCTGTTTGTTCACCGTCATCTGGCCGTATTCATGGGAAGTGGCCACCACATAATCCACACCGTATTTTTCCAATACCTGTTCATTCCCGGCAGGGTCCGCATAGAATGCCCGGATATCATCCTTCCGTTCATTGGTATTATAACCGTGATAGTGCAGCCACATATCCGGCCCGCAGATGATTTTCCGGCCCGCCAGAGAGGAAACAAAATTGATGTGATGAGTGCCGGTCATAAACACATCGTCTTCGTCCGTCTTTTCCTCCACAAATGCCGCCGCGTCCACATCCGCCCTGGAAAACAGCATCCAGTCATTGGTGCACACTTCAGTGGCCACGGCCAATACACCGGTAAAGAAGAAGCAGATCAGCGCCATCACGGCGATCACCGGCTTTGCCCGCATGCCCTTGAGCTTGCCCAGCAGTTCAAACCCATAATCTGCCGCCAGCACCGCACACAGCATGTACCATATGCAAAACAGCTTGTAATTATCATAAGTGTTGGGCTGGAACTTCACAAACTCCGCCAGAACAAAGATCACAAAGGCACCGGAGGCAATAAACCGGCGCTTTTCGTTTTTTTCCAGCAAGGACAGCAGAATCAGCACAAAGGGCAGGCCCACGTTCTTGATCCAGAACCACAGCCAGCTGTCCTGCATGCCCATCTGGCCGTTCACCCAGTTGAACTGGAACGTGAGGAAGCTTTCGTTCCCCACTGCCTGGCTGAACGTCCACAAAAACAATTGCGGTGCGGCCAGAATGACTGCAAGCCCGCCGTACAAAAGCCAGCCCTGCAGGGTTTTCCACAGCTGCTTTCTGCTCTTGATGCAGTCAAACACCATCCAGCCTGCGCTCATCAGCCCCAGGCCCAGGAAGCAGTGGGTATTGATCATGGGCAGCATGCCGGCCATGATCCCCAGCAGCACCAATTGCCGCACCGGCACCTGCCGGCGGGTAAAGACGGAGGTGGGGCCGTCCGTGCCCTGCATGATGCTGACCCCAAGGGGCAGCGCATTTTCAGGCCTTGCAAAATCATAAAGCAGATAGATGCAGGGCAGCAGCATGGTCCATCCGCCAAGGGTGGTACGCTGGGGCAGCATCATGTCCACGATCACATTGCTGCAGCGCAGATTGTAGGTGGAAAACTCCGCATGGTTGGCCGGGGTCTGATACCAGCCGCCAAGAACGGCTTTGATCCTCTCCCACAGCCCCACGGCGCTTTGCAGTTCGTTGTTGCCGGCGCTGCCAAGGCTTACCCCCTGCATATCCACCAGGTACATAAACCCAAGCCCGCCGTTGAGGAAAAACAAGAGCATGGCCAGCACGGCACCCTTTTTCGTTTCGGCCATGCGTTCGGCCAGAATCATGTAGCCGGAAAAGGTAAGCGCCATCATCAGAATCCCGGGCACCATCATGGCCGTGCGCAGATCCCACCCAAAGAGCATGAAGGTAGTGGACAGCGTATCGGAAAGGAAGGGGTAGTTCAGCGCTTCCCCGGGCAAAATCACATATTCCGGGGGGAAGGACATGTTCCGGGTGCCTGCGGCAATGGAGGTATGCAGCAGCATATCGCCGTAGGTGGTCATGCGGGTGAAAAGATTTCCGGCTTCATCCGGCAGCAGGTAATGGGTGTGGTACAGATGTGCCCCGATCACAGTCAGGGGAAGGGCCGTGCAGGCCAGCATCAGAAGCAGCCGCTTGTCCCGCTCTTCAAAGCCTGCCTGCTCCTCCTTTGCCCGGCAGAACCAGGCAGCGCCCACCACAATAAACAGGGGCAGCATGGCCAGCAAATGGGCATCCACCGTAAAGCCGCAAATAAAAGCACACAGCGCCGGCAGCCACATCATCAGCCCCAGGCCCAGCGTCAGGCCCAGCCAGGCTTTGGTGACCGTATTCTTTTTGGGCAGCATAAAAAAGCTGATGGCCACCCCTGCCCCTTCAAACAGCAAAAAATAAATCAACGCCAGCATGTTCTGCCTCCGCTTTTACACATAATCACTTTATTATAATCCATCCCGGAAAAAAACGCAATTTCTGCACCGGAAAATTCCGAATTGTTTACACAAATGCGGAAATATGCTATAATTTCATCCGGAAAAATTTTGGAAAGCAGGTGCTCTGCCCATGCGCTGCGGATGCCCCCAATGCGGAAGCTATATGATCCATGCCGATAAC
>JAFWYZ010000016.1 GCA_017517465.1 Clostridia bacterium
CCTTCCAGCCGTTGACCAGAACCGTCCGGCCGGTAGAGCGGAAAGAATGATCTTCCACTTTGGAGATGATTTTTGTCTGATTATATTCATGCGCCGGATAAAAAGCAGCCACAGTGCGGCGGGCAATCATGTCAAACAGCTTCTGTGCATCCGGTGGCAGTTTGTCCATAGGGGCTGTCTGAGGGGTGGGAATGATGGCATGATGGTCGGAAACCTTGGCGTTGTCAAAAATCCGTTTGGAAAATGGCAGCTTTCCGTCTTCCTTCCAGGGAATGTTCTGAACATGCTGCTGATACGATTGGGGCAGCTTCTGAAGGGTCAGCTTGGCACGGCCGATCATATCCATGGGCAAATATCGGCTGTCCGTCCTGGGGTATGTGATGGCCTTCCACTTTTCATACAGTTCCTGAGCGATTTTCAGCGTTTTATCGGCAGTGAAACCGAGCTTTTTATTGGCTTCACGCTGCAAGGAGGTAAGATCGTAAAGCTGAGGCGGCAGTTCTTTCTTTTGTTCTGTTTCTACAGAAACAACCTGGCCTGTTTTGCCCTTGACCTCTTTTGCGATTTTCTGTGCCGTTTCCGCATTGGGGATGCGATTGCTTTTCTTTTCATTTTCAATGGCAGGATCAAACCATTGACCGGTATAGGTGCCGAAATCAGCCGTCAGCGTGTGATACTCTTCAGGCTTGAAGTCTTTCATTTCATGATAACGCTTTACCAGGATGGCCAGCGTAGGTGTTTGTACACGTCCGATGGAAAGCAGCACCTGAAACCGCAGGGTGAACGCACGGCTGGCATTCATGCCAACCAGCCAGTCCGCTTCGGAACGGCATTTGGCACTGGCATACAGTGCATCATATTCGGTGCCGGATTTGATATTGGCAAAGCCCTCCCGGATGGCTTCATCCGTCATGGAGGAGATCCACAGCCGGTCCACAGGCTTTTTACACTTTGCCTGATGATAAATGTAGCGGAAGATCAATTCGCCTTCACGTCCGGCGTCTGTTGCGCAGATCACCTTTTCTGTTTCGGGGGCATTGATCAGCTTTTTGATCACAGCGTATTGGGATCTGGTTTTGCTGATGACTTTGGTGGGGATATTGGCAGGCAAAATCGGCAGATCCTCCATCCGCCATTTTTTGTATTTTTCATCAAGTTCATCCGGTTCGCAAAGGGTTACCAGATGGCCCACAGCCCAGGTGACTGTGTATTGATCGCCCTTGAGAAAGCCGTCTCCCCTGTCCCTGCATTGCAGCACGCGGGCTATATCACGCCCAACACTGGGTTTTTCGGCTACCACAACAATCATTTCAAGGTTTCCCCTTTCATTTTCTGTGTGTATTATACCACAAAAAGGAGCGTTTTCCAAACCCCTTCTGGTATCAATTTACAACTGAAATCCATGGACAAACAAGGGCTTTTATGATACACTATCAATGATTACAAAACTGTTAAATCGCTTGAAGAACTTTGGAGGATATACCGATGTTTAAGCCATACAAAAAGATGAAAAGAGTAGCCGCACTGATGATGCTGCTGACGCTGCTTTTCAGCTTTACTCCTTCAATCCATGCGGAAATGCTCAAATCAGCGCCCTTGTCCAGAGGGACTACCCAGGATGGCATGGTGCGTGTGCGCCTGAGCTCGTTGGGCAATCCTTCCAGCCTGAAGCTGACCGTCAATGGCAGCTATACTGTTAATGGAAAGACATCCAAGGCCATTGCATCGGGTACAGTGCTGAATGTGGGATTTTCTTCTTCCACCGGCAAACTGACCCTGACTCATAACGGAAACACCACGGACATGGGCACCTCTTTCAAGCTGCGCCGCCATGCAACAGACGGCTCCAACGGGATCAAAATTGCCCAGGGACGTGTACCTTCCAACCTCTACCCCGGTGATTTTGAATTTATTGTGCAAAGAGGCACGAGCAGCTATACCCTGCTTGTGATCGTGCACGTATATATTGAAGATTATCTGTACGGTGTTCTCCCCTATGAAATGGGCAATTCTTCCGGGCTTGAAGCCCTGAAAGCGCAGGCTGTTTCAGCCCGTACCTATACCATGCGTGCAATGACCAATTCCGAATCCAGCCTATATGACGTGGTAGACACACCGTCGGATCAGGTGTATTCGGGCACTCCTTCCGGTAATGCAAACTGCAAAGCAGCTGTGGATGCCACCAAAGGCATTGTAGCGAAAAACGGTTCTTCCTTCACTGCCACTTATTACTCCGCATCCAACGGCGGGCAGACGGAAGCGATCAAAAATGCCTGGGGCACCACGTCGCATTCCTATCTGAAAGTAAAAGACGATCCTTACGATCTTGCCAATCCGGCTGCAAAGAAAACTACCTTCGTTGTCAATAAAAACGGTACCCAGGAAAATACTGTCCTGCAGTCCCTTCTGAACAATAAAGCAGCAGCAAAATTTGGCACCGGCGCAGTTGTCAATGGTGTCACTGCCATTCAGCTGCATACACCCAAGTATGCATCCCCCAGCAAACTGTATACCAAAGCCGATTTTACTGTCCGCTATACCAGAAACGGCGTGTCCAATTTAGGTACGGTCACTTTCAATATTTTCAGCGAATTGGAAGCCCCGCTCAATATGTCCATCAACAGCGGCACCAATGAGCTGTGGTATGTGGACGAAACAGAAACCGGGTTCACGGTGACAGCCAGGCGCTATGGCCACGGTATTGGCATGAGCCAGCGCGGCTCCATGTATATGGCTCAGATGGGCTATACATACGATCAGATACTGGCTTTCTATTTTGAAGGCTGCACCCGTGTGCAATATACCTTTACCCGTTCCATTCTCAGCCCCATCATCAACGGGCAGGACAGCAGTGAAGAAACCATCGTTGAAAAACCGGCGGATCTGGAAAAAAATCCTGAACATGCAGCACAGATCTCTGCTGCACAAGGCGCTGATCTTATGAATAGTACGGCTTCCGGTGCATACGTTCTTGCCCATCTGCCTAAAGATGCACGGGTAGAAGTATGCCAGCAGGCAGGAAACATGTATCTTATCAAATACGGCAGTCTCTGTGGCTATATTTCCGCAGATGCATTAAATTTTGTCGGTACTGCCACCGGTGAACAGGCTTCCCCCACCGTGCTTTACGGCTTTGGTACGGTGGTGCGTTCCAATGCACTGAACCTTCGCTCTGCTGCCAAAGTTGAAAAGACGAACGTGATCACCACCATCCCCGGAAAAACACGCTTACCTGTCTTTTCCGTAAATGGAAATTGGGCTTATGTGCAGTATGGCCTGCGTGTGGGATATGTGTCCCTTGACTATATTGACCTTCAGCCGATTTCTGCGATAACAGTACCTACTCAGACACCTGCGCTGCCCCAGGTTCCTGTTGCCGAGAAGGCACGCGTAACGACAGTGAGAGGCTCTTTGAACCTGCGTGCTTCCGATTCCTCTACGGCCAAAGTGCTGTGCACCATTCCCCAATATACCGTGATTGATGTAACCCGGCGTCTGAATGGCTGGTGCGCTGTATCCTATCAAGGGTATACAGGGTATGTGATGGAAGAATTCCTTACTTTCCTGAATGATGAGCAGCAAGCACCCCCTATTCCTACGGCAACACCTGTTGTGAGCGGCAATCGGTATGCACGGGTCACCACAGCAAAGGGCAGCCTGAACCTGCGCAATGCACCTTCTTCTACGGCGCGTGTGCTGCGAACCATTCCGCAATATGAAACCATTCAGGTATATCAGGATGACGGAAAATGGTGCTATGTGAATTATGGCGGATATCTGGGCTATGTGATGCGTGAATTCCTGACCTATGTCAATACAGCGCCTACTCAGACACCCGTTCCTACCGCTGTTCCGGCCCCTGCAGCCACGCCTGTGCCAACCCAGCCTGCTGCTACCTCTGCACCTCAGAGGGGCTCCTATGCCCGTGTAACAACGCAGAAGGGCAGCCTCAATCTTCGTGTGGAAAAAGGCGGTAAAGTGCTGCGCACCATTCCCCAGTATGAAGTGGTGGAAGTGCTGGAAAAAGACGCTGAATGGTGCATGGTGCGGTATGCCGGTGTTACCGGCTATGCAATGACCAAGTTTCTCACATTCATCTCCGTTGCTCCTTCCCCCACCAATCCGCCTGTGCTGTATACCGCAACCCCTGCCCCCACTGCAAGCGGTGTACAGACAGCCACGGTAAAAACAGAAAAGGGCAGCCTGAACCTCCGAGCCATTCCCGATGGTAAAGTGCTGCGTACTGTTCCGCAATATGCTGCTGTCAATGTGATCAGCCGCGGCACATCCTGGACAAAAGTTTCCTATCAAGGGATCACAGGCTATGTGATGACAAAGTTCCTTTCCTTCAATACGGTGCAGCCTGCGCCTACGCAAGTCCCTGTCGCAACCCAGCCGCCTCAGGTCACTCCCAATCCTGAGCAATCCGGACAGCAAGTGATTTGCTATGCCATTGTAATGACCCCCAGGGGCAGCCTGAATTTGCGCAAATATGCTGACAGTGATGCAAAGGTATTGCTGACGATTCCCCAGTATACGCAGATTCCTGTGCTTCAGAAGGGCTCTGCGTGGAGCCTTGTCTCCTACAAGGGTGAAACCGGCTATGTAATGAACAGCTTCCTTTCTTTCAGCAATCCTACAGTGCCTACTGCGTCACCCGTTCCCGTATATACGCAGATGCCGCCTCCTGTTGCTACGGCAACTCCTCCGGCGCAGAGTGAACAGAATCCCTATATAGACCCCACCCTTGTGCAGCTGAACAATGTGGTGCTGGCCCGCGTCAATACGGATGGAAGTTTCCTGAATCTGCGTGAATATTGCTCGACGGACGCAGCTGTACTGAGGGAAATTCCTCAGGGTACATACGTTGTGATCACAAAAGTGGGAAGTGACTGGTGCGAAGTGATCCATGAAGATAAGAAAGGCTATTGCCTGGAAAAATACCTGGAGTATACACCATGATGCATGAAATACCGCTCTACGAAAACGAACGAATTGACGATTTGCAATTTGCCGGATTGCATATCATTCAATCCAGCCAGGCTTTCCGATTCAGTATGGATTCTGTTTTGCTGGCAGACTTTGTTTCTGTCATGCCGCACAGCAGGGTTTGCGATTTGGGCACAGGCACGGGAATCATTCCACTTTTGCTGTTCGGACGTGAAAACACCATCCAATGTGATGCAGTGGAAATTCAACCTGACGCTGCAGAACGTGCCATGCGCAGCGTGAAATTGAACCATGCAGAGCAGCAGATTGAAATCCATCAGGGTGATCTGAAGGAAATAAAGGCCCTTCTTCCTCACGCACGGTATCAGTTGGTCACATGCAATCCCCCCTATGCGGCAACAGGAGCTGCAATCCCCAGCCCCAAGCAAGCTATCCAAGGGGCAAGGCAGGAGGAAACATGCACCTTTCAGGACGTGGCTGCTGCTGCAAACTGGCTGCTGCCGGATCATGGGAAGTTCTGCTTCATGCTGCCGGTATGCCGCCTGAGTGAAGTGATCACAACATTAAAGCCATTGCGTATAGAAATCAAACGCATTCGCTTTGTTCATAGCGTTGCACAAAAAGAAGCGCGATTGATGCTTGTTGAAGCCATGAAAGGGGTTTCCTCTGGTGTGCGCGTAATGCCGCCGCTGATGATCAAAAACGATGACGGGACCGATACGGAAGAAATAAAGCGCATCTATCATCAGATATAATACAAAGGAGTTGCTTTCTATGGATTTTTTTGCCACTGCTGCCTTTGGGCTCGAGGGCCTTACAAAACAGGAACTAAACCGCCTTTCCATTGAAGGAAAGTGCGAAATGGGCGGTGTGCGCTTTTCTGGCACTCCGCAGCAGTGCTTTGAGGCCAATCTGTGGCTGAGAACGGCAGACAGGGTTCTGATGATCATCGGAGAAGAAAAAGTAACTTCTTTTGAAGAATTGTTTCAGTTTGTCTCTTCCCTTCCCTGGGAAAAATATCTGAACAAAGATGCACGTTTTCCGGTA
>JAFWYZ010000163.1 GCA_017517465.1 Clostridia bacterium
AAAACTGGAGGTAAATATGGCTCAGATATCAATTCAGAATCTAAATTTTTCATATGAAGGTTCCTCGGATGCGGTATTTCAGAATGCATCCATTGTTTTGGATAGTGACTGGAAGTTAGGGTTGATCGGCCGGAATGGCCGCGGCAAAACCACCCTGCTTCGTCTTCTTCACGGTGATCTGGATGCACACGGTGCAATCCGAACCAATGTACATTTTGACTACTTTCCTTTTGAGGTCAAGTTTCCTGATTCAACCCCTTCGGAATTGGCCGAATCTATGCGTCCTGACGGTGAAACATGGCAGTTTTACCGTGAAGCATCTCTGTTGGAATTGTCAGATGCTGTGCTTACAACCCCTTATCGCTGCTTGTCCGGCGGTGAGCAGGTAAAGGTTTTGCTGGCTCTTTTGTTTTCTGAGGAAAACCAGTTTCTCCTCATCGATGAACCTACCGATCATCTGGACAAAGAAAGCCGCAAAGCCGTGGCCCAATATCTGAATAAAAAGAAAGGGTTCATTCTCGTATCTCATGACCGTCATTTTCTGGATCAGTGTATTGACCATGTGTTATCCATCAATCGCTGCAATCTGGAAATTCAAAAGGGAAATTATTCCTCATGGTCGGCGAACAAAGAGAGACAGGACCAGTTTGAACGTGATCAGAACGAACGGCTGAAAAAAGAGATAGGCCATTTGAAAAGTGCAGCACAGTCTGCCAGAACCTGGGCCGATCAGGCGGAAAGCCAGAAATTCGGGATGACACCGGACAGCCATGAACGTCAAAAAAATGCCCGTTCATATATGGGTGAAAAGTCCAGACGTATGCAGCAGCAGCGCAAGAACCTGGAAAACCGGATGGAAAAAGCCGCTTCTGAAAAAGAAGGCCTGCTGAAAAACATCGAATACAGCGAGGAATTGAAGCTTCATCCTTTGTTCCAGAACAAAGGTCATGTGGTGACGCTGGAGGATGTATGCGTTTCCTTTGACGGAAGAATGGTACTGGATCGGTTGAACATGTATGTCCAGCCTGGTGAAATTTTGGCCCTGGAAGGGAAAAACGGCTGCGGAAAATCCACCGTGATCAGGCTTCTGGCCAAAGAAGCCAGACCCGATGCAGGCATCATGCGCCATCAGAGCGGCTGCGTCATCTCCTATGTTCCCCAAAATGCCCGTCTGCAGGGGGATCTGCAGACCTTTATTCAGTATCACGGACTGAATGAAACGCTTTTCAAAACCATTCTTCGCAAGCTGGATTTCAGACGTGAGCATTTTGAACATCAGTTGAATGAATTGAGCGTGGGCCAGCAAAAGAAGGTTCTTCTTGCTATGAGTCTTTCCCAGTCCGCTCATCTGTATCTGTGGGATGAACCGCTCAATTATATCGACGTACTGTCCCGTATTCAGATCGAAAAGCTGTTGCAGGAGTATCATCCTACCATGGTGCTGGTTGAACATGACGCAGCTTTTCTGGAGAAAACAGCCACGCGAATCATCCATTTGTAATTTCTGTTTGAAATCTTGGCAGGAATGTCCTATACTAAACGTAATCACCGTATGTCAGGAGGTATGACCGTGATAAAAACACAATTGATTATCATGGCTGCGGGGCTCGGAAGCCGGTTTGGCGGATTGAAGCAGATGGCCCCTGTGGATCAGGATGGGCTTTTTATCATTGACTATTCCATTTTCGATGCCGTCCGTGCAGGCTTTGATGAGATTATCATCATTGTGAAGCCTGAAAATGAACAACTTTTCCGGGACACCATTGCAAGCCGTATCGGAGACAGGGCCAGGATTATCTTTGTGCATCAGAAGCCTGACATTCTTCCCGAAGGCTTTTCCATTCCTCAAGGCCGTGTAAAACCCTGGGGAACCGCCCATGCAGTGCTGTGTGCCCAGGATGTGGTGGATGCGCCTTTTTGCGTCATCAATGCTGATGATTTCTACGGCGCAGGTGCGTTCAGACAAATGCATGATTTCCTGGTTGAAAACAACGACGATTCTGTGCTTTCCATGGTGGGCTATCTGATCCGCAATACACTGACGGATAACGGCTCGGTGTCCCGCGGTGTATGTGAAACCAGTGAAGACGGACAATATATGACGGCCATTACGGAACGCACAACCATCATCAAGCAGGATAACGGTGCTGCTTTCACGGAAGACGGCGGAAAAACCTATACTTTCCTGCCCGGCGATACTGCCGTTTCCATGAACTGCTGGGGCTTCCCCGCCTGTATCATGCAGGAATTTGTGAAGCGCTTTCCCGCTTTTCTTGAAAAGAACCTGCCTGTCAATCCCCTCAAGTGCGAATATTTTCTGCCCCTCATTCCCGATCAGATGATCAAGGAAGGATCAGCAAAAGTACGTCTTTTGAAAACGGAAGACAAATGGTACGGCATTACCTATTTCGAAGATCTTCCGGATGTGCAGCAGGCCATTGACGAAATGAAAAAAGCGGGTGGGTATCCTCAGCATCTTTGGAAATAACCGGCAAACACACCTTCGGGTGTGTTTTTTTGTCTTTTCTTTTGACAGAAAACTACATTTCCATGACAAACAATTATCTGCCCTTGAAACTGCCGGCCAACTGTGCTATCATGTAATCATTCTGGAAACAGGATGTAATTTGCGCACCTTTTCCACAAATTTGAGGAGGATTCTCTATGCAGTACGGCTATTTTGATGACGCAAAACGGGAATATGTCATCACTAACCCCAATACTCCTGCCCCCTGGGCGAACTATCTGGGTTCCCCTGCCTACGGTGCCATCGTCACTGTGAATGCCGGTGGTTACAGCTTCGTGAAGTCCGGTGCTGCTGGCCGTATTCTGCGCTATGTGTTCAACCAGTTTGACGAACCCGGCCGCTATATCTACCTGCGTGACGAAGAAACGGCTGATTTCTGGTCCGCTTCCTGGCGTCCTGTGGCCAAGCCCCTTGATCAGTACAAAACCGAATGCCATCACGGCACTTCCTATACCGAATTCGTCAGCGAATATGCCGGTATCGAAAGCAAGGCACTGTATTACGTTCCCATGGATGCCACCCACGAAGTATGGCGTGTCACCCTGGAAAACAAATCCGATAAGGAACGCACCATCAGCGCTTTCGGTTATTGCGAATTCACCACCGAATCCTTCTACACTCAGGACCAGGTGAACCTGCAGTACACCCAGTTCATCACCCGCACCGAATTCTGCAATGATTTCATTCTGCAGCACATCAATGAAAACTGCCATGTGAATGCCGATGGCACCAACGGTACCGAACGTTTCTTCGGCGTTGCCGGCGCTCCTGTTGTCAGTTATACCGGCAGCCGTGAAAACTTCCTTGGCCGCAACCGCTTCACCAATCCTCAGGCTGTGGAAGACGGCAAGTGCAACGGCATTATGAACTATAACAGCAATCCCTGCGGCGCTTTGCAGGTGAAGATCACCCTCAAGCCCGGCGAAAAGAAGAGCTTTGCCTTCATGCTGGGCCAGAAGAACCAGTTCCAAGCCCGCGAAATTCTGGATTCCTACAAGAATGTAGAAGAAACCGTGGATGCCGAATTGAAAGCCCTCATCGCTTACTGGCACGGCGAACTGGAAAACCTGATCATCAACACCCCCGATGCCCGCTTCAATTCCATGATCAACACCTGGAATGCCTTCCAGTGCTTCACCACCTTCGTGTGGAGCCGTGCTGCTTCCCTGGTTTACTGCGGTGAACGCAATGGCTACGGCTACCGCGATACCGTGCAGGACATTCAGGGCATCATTCATCTGGATCCCGAAATGGCCCGCAAGCAGCTGGACTTCATGCTCTCCGCTCAGGTGCACCATGGCGGCGGTCTGCCCCTGGTGAAGTTCAACCACAATGCCGGCCATGAAAATACCCCCGAAGACGAATCCTATGTCCGTGAAACCGGCCATCCCCATTACCGTGCCGACGATGCCATGTGGCTCTTCCCCACTGTGTATAAGTACATCGCCGAAACCGGCAACACCGCTTACCTGGATCACGTGATCCCCTTCGCTGACAAGGACGAAGGCACTGTCCGCGAACACCTCAAGCGCGCCATCGATTTCACCATGAACCATCTGGGCCCCCACGGCATGCCCGCCGGCCTCCATGCCGACTGGAACGACTGCCTGCGTCTGGGTGCCACCGGTGAAAGCACCTTCGTAGCCTTCCAGTTCTGCTATGCCCTGCAGATCATGCAGGAATTCTGCAAGGACGAACCGGAATATGTGGCTTATCTGAAGGATATTTACGAAAAGCTTTTCAAAACGCTGCAGGAAGAATGCTTCGAAGACGACCGCTTTATCCGCGGCTTCACCGAAAAGGGTGCCATCATCGGCAGCAAACATGACAAGGAAGCTGCCATGTGGCTCAATCCCCAGTCTTGGGCTGTCATCAGCAATGTTGCCACGGACGAACAGAAGAAGGCCATTCTGGATTCCGTCAACGAACTGCTCAACACCCCCTACGGTGTTCAGCTGATGTATCCCCCCTATCGTTACGAAGCCTTTGACGGCGCTCTGATGCTGCTGTTCAACCCCGGCACCAAGGAAAATGCCGGTGTGTTCTGTCAGGCTCAGGGCTGGATCATTCTGGCTGAAGCGCTTCTTGGCCGCGGCGGCCGCGCCTTCCAGTATTTTGCCGAATCCAGCCCCGCTTCCTTCAACGATAATGCTGACCTGCGCGTGATCGAGCCCTATGTGCACGGCCAGTTCATCGAAGGCAAGGACAGCCCCTTCGCCGGCCGCAGCCATGTGCATTGGCTCACCGGTACCGCTTCCACCGTGATGGTTGGCTGCGTGGAAGGCATTCTGGGCCTGCGTCCCACCACCGAAGGCATTGTCATCTCTCCTGCTATTCCCGCTGAATGGGACGGCTTCACCATGCAGAAAAATTTCCGCGGCAAGAAGCTGAACATCACTGTGGATAACAGCGCCCATAAGGAAGGCAAGCCCGAAAAATACATCCTCAACGGTGTGGAACGTGCTGCCGGCCTGATCAAGGCGGAAGATCTGCTGGATGTAAACGAAATCACTGTTGTAATGTAATCTGCATAAAAAAGGGCCCCGGCTGTTGCCGGGGCTTTTTGATTTGCATTTATTTTATTTTTTTGAAATTGCCGTATGTTTCGTTGATGTTCTTTGAAAACGCAAATGTATCATCGTATTTCTTCAGAATATTCTGGAAATCCACCATCTGATGGTTGTTGACCACGCATATCAGCATGCTCTTTTCACTTCTGGAAAACCCGCCCACAGCGTCGATCTTCGTGCACCCATGCTTTAGTTCGCGGTATATTTCTGCTTTCAGCTCATCTGCATGTGCCGTGATAATGGTGAACTCACATGCCGATTTTGTACCCCGGATAATACTGCTGCCAATAAAGCTGGAAATGAAGCAATAAAGAATGCACAGGCACACGGGCTTATAATTATAGATCATCTGCCCTGCTTCATCATTTTCGGCGTAGACAAAGAATGAAACAGCTGCCACCACGGCATTGAGGGCAAACGTGACCCAGAAGAAGTTCAGCTCCGGATTCTTTTTGTTAATGTATTTTGAAACAATATCCGTCCCGCCCGTGGAAGCCTGCAGCCTGAAACAGCATCCGTAAACAAATCCGCTGATCACACCGCTTAAAATGACAGGATAAATGGTGTCATGTCCGCCGGTGCGATACTGGAATTTTTCCAGCCCCACCTGCTGCAAGGCAAGAAATACGAAAGAGTATGTGATGCAAAAACAAAATGACCGCAAAGCAAATTTCCTGTCCAGCAGAAAAAAGGAGAGAATGCACAGCGGTGTATTGATCAGCAGAGACATGTAGCCGATGCTGAAGCCGGTTTTGTATTGCACCATAGTGGCAATCCCATTCAATCCTGCCGGCGCAAATCCGTTTTCCACCACAAACAAATGATAGTTCAGTGCCAGCAAAACGGCGATCGCAATGATTTCCAGATATACCGTCAAAACAGAAATATGCTTCTTCATGGCCTATCTCCTTTTGATCATTCACCAAACATTGCTTCTGCTTTCTTCATTCTCTGCGCAATATCAACACCAAAGGGACAACGGGACGCGCATTCCTGGCATCCGATACACGCAGATGCTTTCACCGACAAACAGCCGTAATGGTCTTTCAATGTGTCAGAAGGTGCGCCCTGTACTTCTGCAAGATCATAATACTTATTCACCAGTGCAATATCAATGTTCATGGGGCAAGGCTTGCAATGCCCGCAATAAGTGCACTGACCCTTGTAGGAATGCCTGGGAGCGCCTGCCAGAACAGATGCATATTCCTTTTCTGCCTCGTCCGCTGTTTCATATCGAATGGCCGCTTCTACATGTTCCGGAGTATCATACCCTGCCAACACCGAAGCAACCGCAGGCCTTGTCAGGCAGTAATGCAGGCACTGCACCGGTGTCATGGCAACACCAAAGGGTGAACGTGAGGCATCAAACAGCCTTCCGCCTGCATAGCCTTTCATGACGGTAATGCCCACATTCTTTTCTTTGCAAAGTTCGTATAATGCAGCACGCTGTACATCGATGCCGCCAAGTTCCGGGTCATATTCATCTGCAAAGAATTGCATGATGTCATCCGTGGGCGGAAGCATGTCAAAAGCAGGATTGACGGAAAACAGAATCATTTCCACCGTTCCTTCTTCCACGGCCATCCGTGCAATTTCTGTGTTGTGTGTACTGAGGCCAATGTGGTGAATCTTTCCTAATTCCTTCAGTTCCTTCATGTAAGCCATAAAGGGGCCGTTCAGGATCCCTTCCCAGTCTGCAATCTCATCTACATTGTGGATCATTCCAATGTCGATATAATCCGTTTTGAAACGCACCAGCATTTCTTCGAAGGCAATCCGGCATTTTTCCATATCGCGTGTTCTGGTATTCTGGCCGTTTTCCCAGACGTTCCCTACATGCCCCTGAATGTACCATTTGCTGCGGCGACCTTCGATGGCATCCCCGATGGCAGAACGAACAACAGGGTTCCCCATCCAGCAATCCAGAATATTGATGCCGTATTCTTCACAGGAAAGAATCACTTCCCTGCACTCCTGTGCGGTATGTCTTTCCATCCACTCTGTGCCAAAGCCGATTTCGCTGACCATCAGGCCGGTTTTTCCCAATTCGCGATATTTCATTGAAACAACCTCGATATTCGTTCATTTTTCTTCATTATACATGAATTTTTCCGGTATGACAATGAAAACTTCTCTTCAGAAAGTAAAACAGCACTTGCAAATGCAAGTGCTGTATCTGGTGCCGGTGGTGGGACTCGAACCCACACGTCATCGCTGACAACGGATTTTGAGTCCGCCTCGTCTGCCAATTCCAACACACCGGCTCAAACTTCCATCATTATACCTTGAACTTCATTTCGTGTCAAGCAAATTTTTGCAGTCGTTCCATTGCATTCTCTTCTTCATTTTCGACGCACAAAATTACCGTGAACGTTTACAATTGTAATTATTACATTTATATTACGCATTTTTTACATCTGGTGTATAATTGCTGAAATAGCTATAAATTTCTCAAATATTCAAATATTTGTCTTGACAATGCTCATATTTCTTTATATCATGTCATTGTAATCGTTTACATTTATATCAATCCTGCACAAGGAGATGCTACTTTGGTCACTTTAAAAGATATCGCCACCATTTGTAATGTATCAGTCGCCACTGTTTCGCGTGCGCTGAACGGTCAAAGTGAAGTGAACGGCAATACTGCCAAGCGGATCCGGCGGATTGCACGAGAAATGGGTTATCTGCCCAATGCCGCTGCACGTACGCTGAAGACAAACCGTTCCTACAATATCGGCATCCTCTATGAAGACGAAATTCACCACGAATATTTTTCGCTTCTGATCGACAGCATCCGCAACGCTGCCGAAAAGAAAGGCTATGATATCACTTTTCTCCATAAATCCACCAATACTTCTTATTATGAACATGCCCGGTATCGTGGCCTGGATGGTGTGGTCATTCTTCAAGCCGCTTTCCATACCCCCGAAATCATGCAGCTTGCAGGAAGCGATCTCCCCTGCGTGGCCATTGATTACGAATACGAATGCTGCTCCTGCGTTGTTTCGGATCACTACGAAAGCATGAACCGGCTGGTTCAGCATGCCTATGACAAGGGACACCGAAAAATTGCCTTCGTACACGGGCAAAGCGGATATATCACACAGCAGCGTGTGAATGCTTTCTATAAATCCTGCGCTACCCTCGGCATTACCGTTCCTTCGGAATACATCCGCCCTGCCGCTTACCATGACCCCGGCAGTGCATCCACAGAAACGAAATACCTTTTGTCCCTTGACGAACGTCCCACATGTATTTTATATGCCGATGACTATTCGTGCCTTGGTGCCCTGACGCAGCTTGAACGATCCGGGCTGAATGTCCCTGATGATATTTGCATTGCGGGTTATGACGGTATTATGCTGTCCACCGTTCTTCGTCCGAAACTGACCACCTACCGTCAGGACGTTCAAAAAAAAGGTGAAACTGCCATTGAGCTTCTCATCGAAGGGATTGAATCCCCGGCAGAAGAGCGTCCGCACCGCATTGTCACTGTTTCCGGTGCGCTTCAGCCCGGCGGTACGCTCTGATCCCCTATCTTCTTGGCCCTAATTTGTCTGCGGACAAATGTATGGTATAAATTTTTTTAGGAGGACAACTGTATGAACAAGGTTCTTTCCGTTTTCCTGGCTGTCGTTCTGCTGCTTTCCTGCATCATGACCGGTGCAATGGCACAGGATGATCAGATCGCTGCCCTGCGTGCAGAGATCGAACAGATTTACTCTGGCATTCAGAACAATGATGTGGTTGATGTTGCCTACATCATGTATGCCGATGCTGCCTGGGCCAACCAGTACTGGGGCGATCCCGTGGATACCGGCGTTGTGGTTAAAAAAGCCTTGATTACCGGTGACGGCGATTACACCATCGGCCTGGATTTCACCGCCACCGAAGCCGGCTCTGCCAAGGATCTGGCTTTTGCTGCCGTTGGCATCAAGAAGGGCGAAATCAACTTCCCCGGCTATTTCATCAAGATCAACGAAATCCGTGTGAACGGCGAAGCCATCGAAGTAAAGAAGGGCTACACCTCTTCCGATAACGGCATCGAAACCCGTATGAACATCTACAACGAATGGGTAACCGAACTGCCTGAAGATGCCCGTTCCTTTGACGGCGATACCTCTGTCTCTTCCCCCATCATCGTGGACAAGGCTGCTTTTGCTGATGTGAAGACCGTTGAAATCGACTTCACCTTCACCAACAAGACCGAAGACACCGCTTACATTGCTTATGCCGATGCCGCCTGGGCTGCCCAGTACTGGCATGGCGGCAGCGAAAACCCCGTAAAGGCCACCACTGCCAAGATCACCGGCGCCGGTGACTACACCGTGGGCCTTGATTTCACCGAAACCGAAGCCGGCTTTGCCTCCGGTGTTGCTTTCACCGGCCTGATGATCCATCGCGGTGAAATCACCTTCCCCGGCTACACCATGAAGATCAATGACATTCGCATCAACGGCGAAAGCGTTCCCTTCACCAAGGGCTACACCTCCACCGACGAAGGCATCACCACCCGCGTGAACGTGATGAACGAATGGGTAAGCGAAGTGCCCGAAGATGCCCGCACCTACAACTCCAACAAGGATGGCATCTCTGCCGTTATCGTTGACAAGACGCTCTTCGATACCGAAGTGAAGACCTACGAAATTGACTTCACTCTCTACGATGCCATGGCTTACATCATGTATGCCGATGCTGCCTGGACCAACCAGTACTGGGGTGTGGATGACTCCGCTGTGAAGGCCACCAATGTGAACGTGACCGGCGAAGGCGAATACACTGTGGCTCTGGACTTCTCTGCCGTTGAAGGCGGCGCTGCCAAGGATCTGGCCTTTGCTGCTCTGGGCCTGGCCAATGGCGAAATTCAGTATCCCGGCTATTGCATGGATATCACCTCCATCAAGGTGAACGGCGAAGATGTTGCTTTCACCGAAGGCTTCACCACCACCGATGACAAGATCACCACCCGTGTGAACTTCTACAACGAATGGGTTTCCGATCTTCCCGATACCGCCCGCACCTCCGATGCCGACCTGACCGGTGTTTCTGCCATCATGGTTGACAAGGCTGCTTTTGCCGAAGTGAAGAACATTGAAATCACCTTCAAGTTTGTCAAGGGTGCCGCTCCCGCTGCTGCCGCTGAAGAAGAAGGCGCTGGGCTGAGCCAGGCTGAACTGGATGAACTGCTGGCCAAGGACTATAACGCCTACATGGGTGTGCAGACCGCTTCCTACATCTTCCGCAACGAATGGAGCGATGCCTCCTACGGCCTCAACAGCGAAGCCAATCCCGGTTTCTTCAACCGTCTTACCGGTTGGGATGCCGACAGCAATGCTGTGGACTACGGCGGATCTTTTGTTGATGCTGTCATCACCGGCAACGGCACCTACACCGTGTCCCTGACCACTGGTGAAATGGGCTTCGGTTCTGACGAAAAGTATAACCTGCTCTTCGTTTCCACCGACTTCCCCTCTGCCCTGATCAGCGAAGGCCATGTGGTCATTTCCGATGCCAAGATCAAGATCGGCGAAGGCAAGACCATCGAATACACCGAAGTTGACTGCGAAGGCGACTATGCCCGTCTGCTGTTTGTCAATTCCTACGGCACCACTGAAGACATCGGCTGCACCGTTCCCGGCCCCAACACCCCCATCACCGTCACCTTTACCGTTGACGGCCTGGCCAAGTAATCTGTTTATCCGGCGGCGTGCCTTCTTCTGAGGGTACGCCGCCCCTTCTGGATATGAATTTTCATCGGAATAGAGGATTTGAAATGGAAATGAAGGTAACACCCCCCCACGGTCAGACAGCGCCTGTCAAACGTTCTTCCGTGGTTGAGATCATCAATCGTCTGCTGATCCTCATCGCAGGCTTTCTTGTGTTTTTCCCACAGGTAAATCCCGGGCGGATTTCGCTGAAAATCAATCAAAACACTTCCCTCTTTACCACTGCCATTTCCTATGAAACCATTACCGCCAGCCTGGCCCGTCCGCTGCGCATGGAATGGGTCAATCCCGGCCAGTTTCATTTACTGATGGCCGGCTCTGCGCTGTTGCTGCTTGGCATTATTGCCTGCGGTGTGGGCGCATGCATGTCACTTGGGAATAACAAAATGAAAAAGCGGGCCTCCCTGTTCCCCATCGGCGGTTCTTTCGCCATGCTGGGTGGCCTTGGTGTGATTTACAACAGCTATACTTCCGTTCTCAAAACGGTTACGGAAGCCGGAAAGCTGTCCAATGTGCAGCCCAATTTCCCCAACGGCATTTATGTCTTTGCGGCTCTTGCTGTACTGATTCTCGTGTTTTCCCTCATCCAGTTCTTTGTGCTTCGTTCCCGTGTGTCTGAAGCAAAAATGGAAATGGATGAAAAATACAGGCTGTTCCTCATGTTCCTGCCGGTTCTGTTCCTGGCATTCATCTTCTGTTACCTCCCCATTTACGGCTGGCGCTTTGCTTTCTTCGATTACAAAGTGGGCGACTCCCTGCGGATCTTTGATACTGTTGTGGACGGCGCTGTAACAGAAAAAAGCAATTTCGTCGGTTTCAAATGGTTTGCCTATCTGTTTGAAAATCCTGCCACCCGGATGGACCTTGTCCGTGTGCTTCGCAATACATTGATCATGAGCGGTCTTGGCATTGCCACTTCCTGGCTGCCCATTGCATTCGCTATCTTGCTGGCAGAAGTCCGCTCTTCCAAATTCCAGCGCTTCGTGCAAACCTTCACCACCATTCCCAACTTCATTTCCTGGGTGCTGGTTTATTCTTTTGCCCTTGCCATCTTCGCAACTGACGGCTTCATCAACAGCTTCATGACCAACATCTTCGGCATTGCATCGGATACCGATTATCTGGCCTCTGCCGATCATATCTGGATCAAAATGCTGCTGTGGGGCACGTGGAAGGGTGTTGGCTGGAGTGCCATCATTTACATTGCCGGTATTGCCGGTATCGATCAGCAGCTGTATGAGGCAGCCAGAGTGGACGGTGCCGGGCGTTGGCAGTGCATCTGGCATGTGACGGTTCCCGGTCTTATGCCCACTTACTGCGTAATGCTTTTGATGAGCATTGCCGGTATTCTTTCCAACGGCATGGAACAGTATCTGGTATTCGAAAATGCCCTCAATAAAGATGTCATTGAAGTGCTGGATCTGTATGTGTATAACATCGGTATCAAGGATGGCCTGATCCCCATTTCCACAGTGGTTGGCATCTCCAAATCCCTGATTGGTATTACACTGCTTTTCTGTGCCAATCGCATTTCCAAAGCCATTCGCGGCGAAAGCATTATCTGAGGAGGGAACAAAAATGGAAAAGAAAACATTGCATAAAAAAGTTCCCCTTTGGCGCAAGGCAGTTGAAATACTGGGCACCGCTTTGCTTTGCGGCCTGATAGCTTTCCTGATCTGCCATTTTATGATGACCCCTCAGTATCAGGCCACTGCCTCCATGGAAGTTTCCTTTGTGCATCTGCCTGAAGCCTTCTATACCAGCTTCGAAACCGGTGTGGAGGTGGATCTGGCAAAGGAATATGCCGGGCTTTTCCAGCTTGACAGCACCCGTTATAATGCAGCCGGTGCTGCGGGCATCGATGTGGCTGAAATCGATAAAAATATCTCTGTTTCTGCCGTTCCCGGCACCCAGACCATGTATTTCAAGGCTTCCTTCCCCAACCCCGAACAGGCCCAGGCTGCGGCCAATGCCTATATGAAGGCGTTTGATGGAACGCTGAAAGACAACACCGGCTACGACGTTGAAAATCTCCTGCTGGAAGCACAGCTCCCCACTTCACCTGCATCTCCTAAAACAGGTATTATCACCATCGTCACCGTGCTGATCGCAGGCATGATCGCTTTTGTTCTCTTCAGCCGTCAGCCTCTGTTCGATTCCATCAATGTGCTGTTCTTCCTGGTGTTTACCATCATCTGTATCTTCCCCTTCTACTACCTGTTCATCAATACCATTTCCGATAACGATATGGTGTCACGGGGTCTGGTCAATTTCTTCCCTGTGGGCATTCATTTCTCCAACTATATTTCTCTGCAAAATGTATCGGACCTGGGTTCCTCCATTCTGGTCACTGTTGCCAGAACCATTCTTGGCACTGCACTGATGGTCATTGTTTCCGCATGGGCCGGTTATCTGGTGACCAAGCAGAAAATGTGGAAGCGTTCCTTCTGGTACCGTGCACTGGTGATCACCATGTATTTCAATGCCGGTCTTGTGCCGTGGTACATGAACATGCTGATGCTGGGTTTGACTGATAATTTTCTTGCCTATATC
>JAFWYZ010000164.1 GCA_017517465.1 Clostridia bacterium
CCCGCAATGCCACTCAGGTGGAAATCTCTCTCACCGATGCCCGCTCCATCGGCGTCAGCGCCCCCATCCGTGAATCCGGTGACATCGCCGGTACCGGCGCCTGCAAGCTGGTAGGCCCCAAGGGCGAAGTGGAAATCGCTGAAGGCGTTATCGCTGCCAAGCGTCACATCCACATGACCCCCGCCGATGCCGCTCAGTGCGACGTGAAGGACAAGGATGTTGTCTCCGTCAAGATCGAAACCGAAGGCCGCAGCCTGATCTTCGGTGATGTGGTTTGCCGCGTGAACGATGCCTTCGCCCTGGCTATGCACATCGATACCGACGAAAGCAACGCTGCCTGCGCTGTCCCCGGCACCATGGGCGAAATCGTGAAGTAATATCAACTGCTAAAATATAGGACACAGCTTTCCGGCTGTGTCCTTTTTTAATGCATCCTTTTTTCCACACAAAAAGCCCTGCCGAAGCAAGGCTTGATTGAAACAAAACGATTTACTGCGCCTTCAAGCGGAACGTATTGGTCGCATTGTCCCAATAGACGGTATAGCCATCATTCAGGCAAACCAGTTTCGCTTCATCGCCGGATACATAGGTATAACCAGCCGCAGGTTTGAAATTAAAGTTATTGAAATTTGAATTGCCTTCATCCACGCGGAAGCTAAAGCCATTGAAGCTTTCCGCAAGGTAAGCAGTATTGTGGTTTGTGCTCAGATAATAGTGAATCACGCCGTCAATATCCGCTTCACCAATGGTCAAGCCAAGGCCGCCGACATAGGAGATATCATCTGCAATGGAACCGCCAGTAATGGACATAGAATTATTCCAAGTATTGAACGCATTGGATTCGCCATTTTGGGTATTTCCATAGATTTTACCGCCAGTCATGGTGAGCGAAGAATGGTCAGTGAACCGAATGGCACCGGAATTAGCTGCCTTATTGCCATACAATTCAAAATCTTCGCTGATGTTGATCACAGAATAAGTGCCGGGATAGATCGCACCGCCGGTTCCGGCAGATGCATTGTTCGCCATTTCACCACCCTTGAAAGTGTAGGTAGAAGAACCATAGCCCCAAATGGCACCGCCATCACCGGCAGCTTTATTATTGCTGATTTCGCCGCCGTTCATGGTCAGATTACAGTTGCTCACCATACGAATGGCGCCGGCTATGCCAGTGGAGGAGTTATAGTTAATCTGGGATCCTTCATTTACCGTAATGTGACCGCCGCCCCAAATGGCACCGGCACCGGAAGAATTGTTAACAATCTTGGCCTGATTGAGTGTTAAAGTATTACCGGCACGCGTTCCGGGATTTACTGCGGCAGCACCATCATTGTTTTGCAGCACAGTGCCTGCATCCAATACAATCTCAATATTCGATCCACATGTAACAATCAGCGCACCGGTAGCCACCGTACCCGTATTGGTTGTACCACGCTTCAACGTTTCGTCTGCATCCCCCGTCCATACAGCGCCGCCATCCAGAATGACGTTCTTCAACGTCAGTTTCACATTGCCTTCAACATTAATCAAATCACCCGTGAATCCGTCCGCACGAGATACGGTATTGCCTGCGCCTTCAATCGTCAGACTCAAGTCTGCGGGAATCTTCACGGTGGAAGTTTCCTTCAAGGAAGCATGCACCTTCACTACGCCGCCGCCGTTTGCTGCAGCCATATTCACGCCTTCCTGCAAAGTGGCATATCGAACGCCATTATATTCCACAGGATGCGTAGCATCATATTCTTTTTCCGCTTCTTCTTTTTCCACCATATCATCCGCAAAAGGATATTCATTGGTGAAAGCGGCAATCAATGCAGTTTCAGCATTGCCAAACCCTGCAGTCTGCACAGCCTGAGACACAACCAGAATATCATACTTGCCGTTGCCGTTGCTATCCAGATTTTTTACTTCTTCGTTGCCTGCCGTCTTGTCCAGATACACCTGCAGCAGACTGGGACGAGTGGTTTCGCCACTGGCCAGAACGCCATTAGAATGCACACTCTTGTCTTCTCCGGCGTTGCCCAGATACGTAGCTACAACGATCTGATACTTACCTTTTCCGATTGCAACGTTATTATCAACAATATCATAAGACCAATGGGTCATATTGAAATTGATGCCCAGCAGTTTGTCCAATTCGGCTTCGGTATAATCGCCCTGTTCAAAGGCAAACCATGTACGCACATAGGCATCACTGCTGCCGATGTTTTCAACAAAAACAAACTTATCAAGCACATTCTTCACTTCATCCGTGAAGAGCTGATTTGCGCCGCCGGATTCCCAATTCTGATACTCATCGGCCCATGCCAAATCACCCACATAGGGATATAGCGGTTTGTCATCTTCAAAATCCTTCACGTTTTCCGGCGAAATGTTATCGTCACTCTGTTCAATGCGTTCCTTTTCTATCTGGTTGATGTACACATTGCCCAGGGTCATCACGTTCACATCTTCATCTGTATCCTGCAGGTATGCCATGGTAGAGCCTGCGGCAATGGCAATGCTCAGCACAACTACCAGGATCAGAAGTGTTTTGCGATACTTCTTCATTTGTTTTCCCTTCCTCATACTTATTTGGCCGTCTTGCAGTACGCATGAAAAAAGCATGATTATTCAGCTCTATTCCAGTCTGACGCACATACATATACTTCCATCTATTCTTTTTCATCATACCATAAAGACATTTTTTGAGATATACGCAGATATTTCGATGGTGTTTCTTTTCTTTTACAAAATCATTAATTTTGCACATTGTAAAAGAGCCGCTCCATAAAGGGCAGCTCCCAGACTGTCAAAAACCTACTCCGGGGATGCATGAAGGGGCAACAGCCCCTTCGTATGTAATCCGCAGCAGGGGCTTTGCTCCTGCGAGGAGCGCCTATGGCGCTTCCTTTATCAATTTACGTCCGTAAAAATAGGGTTTGCAGCTTCCGTTAGGAGGCTGCAAACCCATTTTTACAGTAAATGTGATGCTCCGATTGAAAAACAGCTTTTGCTGATTTTCAATCGCTGGGTGTCAAAAATACTTTTTTACACCCAGCGAGCCGCCCAATAAAGGGCGGCTACCGAATTGTTTTGGATACTTATCATATTTTTTCAAACCGGAAGGCCTTGAAGTCAAAATCGCAGCCAGGCAGGAAGATGAAGCCCACCGTGCACTTTTCAGGCACCCGGGGCAGGGTGAACACCTGCTCCTGCCAGTTTTCAGCGTGGGTGAATTCGGCAATTTCACGCTGTTCACCGTTTTCGGAGATGAACTGAATGTGGATGGTGTTCTTGTCAATGGCGGTACGGCCGCACAGGGTCAGGCGCAGGCCATTGTTTTCGCCGAAGTTCATGCCTTCAAACATCAGGCTCACATTGTTGCCAATGCCATACACCGCATCCGGCTTCTTATCAAAAGTATCCCCGTAAATAGCCTCGCAATCCACTGCCTGCACCATTTCAAAAGCACGTTCGTACTTCTTGAAGATGAAGCCCTTCATGTGCATCTTGTTGTGACCCACAATGAACAGATCATGCTTGCCGGTGAGCCGGTAAGGCAGGGTGTAGGTTTCCGGCTGATAGGTGTTCCAGATGGAGGGCTTCTGATACACAAAATCTCCGATCTTCGTGCCGCCGCTGTAGGGATCGCCGGAATAGAGGGAAATATCATAAGGCGCAGCGTTCAGGGTAAAGAAAGGAATGGTGATCTCATCGGAACCGATGGGGCCAAAGTCAATATTTTCAAAGCCGGCCGCGCTTTCCCCTTCGGTGGCCAGGCACAAGCCCCGCTCGTTGCCGGTGCCGATGTCCCCATGGGCCACGGTGAACAGACCGCCGGTCACGAACTCGTAAGGATCAATGCTAGCCGGGCCCAGGCCCTCCGCCTTGCACTCGATGTGGGAAATGATCTCCGGATGATCGCCGCCGTTCATGGCCATGCAGCGCAGATAGAACTCCCCATCCCCCATCGCTTCCACCGTGGCAGTATCGCCGCTAAAGGTAACGGTGGCCAGGTTGGTATCAATGCCTTCCTTGGTGGTCACCCGCCAGGAAAGATCGCTGTACGTGGCATTCTTGGGGAAAATGTCCGCTTTGCAGACAAGGGTTTTCCGCTCTTTGGAAAGCACCGTACCGCCCTGGCAATGCAGCGCCAGCTTGCGGATGGGCACTTCCCGGTTTTCCGGGCTTTCGGGGCAGCGATACGTGCAGGAAATGCCGGGCACCTTTTCCGCGGGCACAGCCTGCAGGGTGAGCTTTTCCGCAGCCAGCCCTTCACTTTCCACAATGACGGTCACATCCCCGGCTTCTTCCGTAGCGGCGATCATGGCAAGCAGCTTGCCGGAGAACAGACGCCGGCTGGTGCCCTTCCAAGGGTCCATGTCGGTGGAATCGCCGTTGTCCAGGCCCACCAACCGTCCGGGGCCAGCCACCTTCACCCGCACACGGTTGTTGGCATTGGCAACAGGCATGCCGTTTTCATCCACCATGGAAATGGTCACGAAAGCCATGTCGACGCCATTTGATTTCAGCTGGGTGCGGTCCGCTTCCAGATGGATTTTCGCCGCATCCCCGAAAGAGGAAATGGTTTCAGAAGCAATCACACATCCATCCTTGTCCAGCCCTTCCGCAAGCAACGTCCCCTTTTCATAAGGCAGCTGCCACACGCCCACCAGCTTCAGGCCCTTTTCCCGGTCAAAATGCTGGGTGCCCAGTTCCCTGCCGTTGATGGACAGCCGCACAGCAGGGGCATTGGAAGCTACCTGCACGTCGATCAGCTGGCCTTCATTGAAGTCCCAATAGGGATAAATGTGCACAAAGGGAGCGGCATCATGATCCCAGCCGCTTTTGAACACCCAGAAAGCATCCTTGGGGAAACCGGCGGTGTCCACCGTGCCGAAATAGGAATTCTTGGTGTGATAAGGCGTGGGCTCGCCAATGTAATCCAAGCCTGTCCAGATGAATTGGCCCATGCAGAATGCCGCATCCCGATCATCGGTGATGCACTTTTCGTAGGTCTTGGCCCCCCAGCTGGTGCGGCTGTTGCCAAGGGCAGAGCACTGCAGATCATCCTCGGACAAAATGGCCGTGTTCAGGGGGAAGTGATAAATGCCCCGGCTCTGAACGATGGAGAAGGTTTCGCTGCCATAGATGTACCAATCCGGATGCTGAGCGTGGTGATTGTCATAATGATGCTCGGAATAATTGTAGCCGGCCACCTTCACGATGTCCGCGCATTTCTGGCCGCCCTCCCAGGGCATATAGTTGCTGCCGATGGTGGCCGGGGCATGATGTCGCCAGTCGTTCTTTTCCACTGCCGTCTTCAGCATCCGGGTCACTTCCTGGCCCCGGTCAGAGGCATGAGTATCGTAAATTTCATTGCCGACGGACCACATGATGACGCTGGGCCGGTTCCGGTCCCGGCGCACCCATGCCGCCACATCCTTTTCATACCATTCAGGGAAGAAACGGGCATAGTCAAAGCGGGTCTTGGGCCGCTCCCACATGTCAAAGGCTTCGCTGTCCACCAGAATGCCCATTTCATCACAAATGTCCATCATTTCCACAGAAGGCATATTGTGGGACGTGCGCAGGGCATTGACCCCCATCTCCTTCATGATCTGCATCTGGCGGCGGGTAGCTTCCTTATTGACGGCTGCACCCAGGGCACCCAAATCATGGTGCAAACACACCCCATGCAGCTTCACATGCCTTCCATTGAGGAAAAAGCCCTTTTCCGTGTCCATCAGCACCGTGCGGAAACCGATGCGCTGGGAAACGGTATGCACGGCATTTTCTGCCTTCAATTCAGACACCAGGGTATACAGATACGGGTCTTCAATATCCCACACACGGGCATCCACATCATGGATGGTCATGGTCAGGATACCCTCCTGATCAGCATTTTCCTGTACCCGGGCCACCTCATTGCCATCCGCATCCAGCATGGTGTGGGTGATGACCGCAGAAAATTCGCCGTCCGCCAGCACTTCGCTGTCGATGATCACATCCCAGCCCATTTCCTTCTTTTCCGGGGTCACATAAATACCGTCGGAGGCAAAGCGCACGCTGTCCACCGTTTTGAAATACACATTGCGGTAAATACCTGCGCCGGAATACCAGCGGCTGTTGGGGCTTTCGTGCACCACCTGCATCACCAGCAGGTTTTCACCATTCTGCACAAAATCGGTGATGTCATGCTCGAAGGTGGAATAGCCGTATTTCCATTCCCCGGCCGGATGGCCGTTCACATAGAGGGTGCTGTCCTGATACACCCCTTCAAAGCGCAGGATATACCTTTCCCCTGCCTTCTTTTCCACCGGCAAAACCCGCTTGTACCAGCCGGTCTGGGTTTTGTAGAGATGATGGGTATCGTGGATCAGAAAATCGTGGGGGATATCCACGCCCTGCCATTGATTGCACTGCAAAGCTTCCTCATAGCCGGCGCCCACCTGAGTGGCCAAAAACTGCCAGCCGTTATTCATCAATTTCATCCGGTGCATACATAGCCTCCAAGGATTATTTTTTACCATTATAAGCTACTTTCCGTCCCTTCCGCAAGGGGGAAAAGGAAAAAAGCAGGCTTTTTGCCTGCTCTTTCATGTCGTCATTCATGCATTATCGGATTTCCTGTTCCAATGAAGAAAAAATATCTGCCGTAAAGAACTCCCCTA
>JAFWYZ010000165.1 GCA_017517465.1 Clostridia bacterium
AGAAACCCATTCACAGAGAAAGATGGTAGCTTTGCGAATGGGGTGCGGCACTGCGGGCCACGCAGAAACCCATTCACAGAGAAAGATGGTAGCTTTGCGAATGGGGTGCGGCACTGCCGCCCGCCCACGGGCTGGGCGGTGTGAAACACCGCCGGCCGGATGCTGTGCATCCGGGGAAAATGAGAAAAAACCGGCAGGAAAGTGCACTTTCCTGACCGGCTTTTTTCTACATTTTCATTGCGCCCGTGGGCTCTCGTTCCGTTTCCTCAAGCTTCATGCGGAAAGAAGTTTGTACGATATGTTTTTTCCATCGCAGGAAGGGTGCAGGGCCAATGGCCCTGCTGCCGGGGGTACGGGGGCCGCACAGGCCCCTGCCCCATCGTTCCCCCAAGCAACATGCGGAAAGAAGAAGGGGGAAAAAGTCTTCTTCTTCGCAGAATGGGTGCAGGGGGGATCCCCCCTGCCGCAGGGGTGCAGGGGACGAGCAGTCCCCTGCCAAAGATCCCCCTGCCTGGTTTATTCAAAAACCTTGCATATTTCTTTACAAAACGAGCATACTATGATAAAGTAATTGCAAGATTTGTAATTACTTTGATCGTTTGGAGGGAAGGATGTGAGTGAGCATAGCTATGCGCCGGTAGAGCGCAAGCGTCGGATGCTGGAATACATCAACGCGAACCGCACCGTACACCTGCAGGAGTTGTCCGATCAGTTTGGGATATCGGAGGCCACTGCCCGCCGGGATCTGGATGATCTTTCCCGTCAGGGGGCCGTGATCCGCACCCACGGCGGCGCCATGCGTGTGGAAAAGAGCACTGCCTACGAAAGCCGGTATCAGGAGCGGCTGGATCAGCAGCAGCACGAAAAAGAGTGCATTGCCCGGGAAGCAGCCAAGCTGGTCAAAAGCGGCGACACCGTATTCATCGATGCCGGCACCACCGCCTTTTCCATCGGCAAGGCCATTGCCCACCTGGACCGCATCACCGTCATCACCAACGACCTGTTCACCGCAGCTCAGCTGGAACTGAAGCCCAGCTGCCGCATCATGGTCACCGGCGGCATGCGGCGCAGCGGGTTTCATGAACTGGTAGGGGCTGTGGCGGAAGACTTCATCCGCTCCACCCATGCGGATATTGCCTTTATCGGTGTGGACGGCATTGACCTGATGGGCAATGTGTGCTCCTCCAATTTCGAGGAAATGGGGGTCAAGCGCATGATGCTGCGCACCGCCAACCGCTCTGTCATTGTGGCCGATCATCAGAAAATCGGCCGTGCGGCACTGGTGCGTATCTGCGACCTGAAGGATGCGGACCTGCTGATCTGTGATAACGGCATTCCGTCTGAACAACTGAAGAAACTGAGAAAAGTGGCCCGTGACATCATTCTTGCATAATTTGTGTTATTTTATCGCATTTCTTGCAGATTCATGATCGTTTCAGTCAACATTTTGCAATCTTTTCCTTGTATCCCTTTTCCTGATCATGGTATAATAATCAGGAACGGAAGTTCAATATGAAAGTGAGGAATATACCATGCAAGTACGTATTTATGATAATGCCCAGCAGGTAGGCACTGCCTGCGCCATGCTGATTGCCGCTCAGGTGACCAAAAAGCCGGACAGCGTTCTGGGCCTGGCCACCGGTTCTTCCCCCATCGGCTGCTATCAGCAGCTGATCGAATGGCACAAGGCCGGTGCGCTGGACTTTTCCCAGTGCATCAGCTATAACCTGGACGAATACTGCGGCATTGCGGAAGACCATATCTGCTCCTACCACGATTTCATGAACAAAAACCTGTTTGATTTCATCAACATGAAGGAGCACCATGTGCCCAACGGCAATGCCCCTGACCTGCAGGCGGAATGCAAGCGCTACGACGCCGAAATCGAAAAGGCCGGCGGTATTGACCTGCAGCTGCTGGGCATCGGTAACAATGGCCATATCGCCTTCAACGAGCCCAACAAGCACTTCGTGTACGGCACCCAGATTGTCAAGCTCACCGACAGCACCATCGACGCCAACCAGCGCTTCTTCAACTCCCGGGAAGAAGTGCCCACCCAAGCCATCAGCCTTGGCATTGGCGGCATCATGAATGCCAAATGTGTGGTGCTGATTGCCACCGGCAAAGCCAAGGCACAGGCTGTCCGGGATGCCGTGAAGGGCGATATGGATCCTCAGGTGCAGGCTTCCATCCTGCGTGGCCATCCCAATGCCATTTTCCTGGTGGATAAGGATGCCGCTTCCCTGCTGTAAAAAGGCCACGCCTTCTGCCAAATCCTCGGCAGGAGGCGTTTCTTCGTGGATGCATATTGTTTTATGAAGCAGAATATGCTATAATCTGCATAGAATTTTGAAGCTTTACCGCTTCCGTTTCGGAGGAAAGTATATGGGTAAGTATTTTGAAACTGACGGTTTCCGTGGCGAAGCCAATATCAACCTGACGGTGGACCATGCCTTTAAGGTGGGCCGCTATATCGGCTATTACTATGGCCGGGGTCATAAGGCCCGGGTGGTTATCGGCAAGGATACCCGCCTGTCCAGCTATATGTTTGAATACGCTCTGGCTGCAGGTCTCATGGCCAGCGGCGCGGATGTTTACCTGCTCCATGTCACCACCACCCCTTCCGTGGCCTATATTACCCGCATTGACGAATTCGACTGCGGCATTATGATCACCGCCAGCCATAACCCCTATCAGGATAACGGCATCAAGCTGATCAACGGCAAGGGCGAAAAGATGAGCGATGACGTGACCGACATGGTGGAGCAGTACATCGACGGGCTGCTGCCCGAAGTGCCCTATGCCACCGGCGACAAGATCGGCAAAACGGTGGACTATGCATCCGGCCGTAACCGCTACATCGGCTACCTCATTTCCCTGGCCACCCAGAGCTATAAGGGCATCAAGGTGGGCCTGGACTGCGCCAACGGCAGCACCTGGATGATCGCCAAAGCGGTGTTCGATGCCCTGGGTGCCCAGACCTATGTGATCAATAACGAGCCCAACGGCACCAACGTGAACGTGAATGCCGGCTCCACCCATATTGACGTGCTGCAGAAATTCGTCAAGGAAAAGGGGCTGGATATCGGCTTTGCCTTTGACGGCGACGCGGACCGCTGCCTGGCCGTGGATGAAAACGGCAATCTGGTGGACGGCGATGCCATCATGTACCTGTACGGCGCTTACCTGAAAAAGCGCGACAAGCTGATCACCAACACCATCGTAGGCACTGTGATGAGCAACTTTGGCCTGGGCAAGGCCCTGGAAAAGCTGGATATCGACTTCATGCAGACCCAGGTGGGCGACCGTTTTGTGTACGAAGCCATGCGCAACGGCGGCCATGTGCTGGGCGGTGAAAACAGCGGCCACATCATTTTCTCCAAGTATGCCACCACCGGCGACGGCATGCTCACCGCCATCAAGGTGATGCAGGCCATGCTGGAGCAGAAAATGACCCTGTCCAAGCTGGTGGAGCCCCTGGTCTTCTATCCCCAGGTGCTCAAAAACGTGCGGGTCATTGACAAGGAACAGGCCCTGAACAACGAAAAGGTGCAGCAGGCCAAGCGGGAAGCGGAAGAAATGCTCAATGGCGACGGCCGCATTCTGCTGCGCAAGAGCGGCACCGAGCCCGTCATCCGCGTCATGGCCGAATGCAGCCAGCAGGAGCTGTGCAACAAGTGCGTGGACCATATCATCAATGCCCTGAAGGCAGAGAATTTAGTGAAATAAATAGGGTTTATGCGGGAGGGGCTTTCTTTTGAGAAAGAAAGCCCCTCCCGCACCCTCCCAAAGAAAACCAATCCGGATGGAGGAAAATTCCTTATCCCTTCTATATGCCGGTGTCGCAACATCATTATCAAGAGCTCAGGAGGTATATCCTTATGCTGAAGACCGTAGATCTGTTTGATCTTTCCCATACCAAAGCCGCGCCTCTGCTGGAAAAAACCGTGTACCCCTGGGAAGCGTTGGACGGCATCAAGAATTTCATCGTGGCGCTGGGCCAAACCCTCTCCCCCGATGAATACGACCATCCTTCCGAAAACGTATGGATCGCCAAGGATGCGGTGATTTTCCCCAATAACTATATTGCCGGCCCCTGCATCATCGGCCACAAAACCGAAGTGCGCCCCGGTGCCTTCATCCGCGGCAGCGCGCTGATCGGCGACAATTGCGTCATCGGCAATTCCACGGAATTGAAAAACTGCATCATTTTCGACAACGTACAGGTGCCCCATTACAACTATGTGGGTGATTCCGTGCTGGGCTACAAGAGCCACATGGGCGCCGGCTCCATTACCTCCAACGTCAAAAGCGACAAAACCCTGGTCACCGTCCGTGACGGCGAAGAAAAGATGGAAACGGGCCGGAAAAAGTTCGGCGCCATGCTGGGTGACTTCGTAGAAGTGGGCTGCAACAGCGTGCTGAACCCCGGTACTGTCATCGGCCGCCGGGCCAGCGTGTATCCCCTGTCCTGTGTCCGGGGCACCGTACCGGAAGACCATATCTTCAAGGCCCCCGGCAAGATCGTCAAGCGCGTCTGAGACCATATTTCAAAAGCGTTCTGCAAAGAACGCTTTTTTATTTTACCATGAAATATTTTTCCATTTTGGCCCGTCTATATATACGGAAGGAGGTGCACAGAAGAAATGGAGATGCGACAGGATCCATCCATCTGCCATCAAACGTTCACTCAACTGGTGGAAGCCTATCAGCCCATGCTGATCAGGTTGTGCTATGTGTACCTTCAGGATGCGGAGCAGGCCAGGGATGCCGTGCAGGAAACCTTTCTGAAAGCCTACCGCAGCCTGCCCTCCTTCCGCCGGGAATGCAGCGAAAAGAACTGGCTCATCCGCATTGCCATCAATACCTGCAAGGATATGCAGCGCACCCCATGGCACCGCTTTGTGGACAAGCGCATCACCCCGGACCAGCTGCCCATGGCACAGGAGATTGCAACCGACGAACCGGAACTGATGTGCGAAATACTCCGCCTGTCCCCCAAGCTGCGGGAAGTGATCCTGCTTTATTACTGGCAGGAGATGGGGGTACAGCAGATTGCCGATTTACTGAACATTTCCCAGGGCAGCGTGTCCAACCGATTAAGAAGAGCCCGGGAAAAGCTGAAAACACAACTGGAGAGGGGGCAATATCATGAATGAAGAAAGAGAAAAGCACATCCTGAAAAACACTGTTGATACCACCCTTTCCGGCTTACAGCCGGATGCTTTTCTGGCACAGAAAGTCATCCGGCAAGCGAAAGGAGAAAAACCTGTGAAAAAGAAACTTTCCTTTGCCTTTATCCTGGCCAACCTGCTGGTGCTGGCCGCCGTCACCGCCTTTGCCGTTTCCATCCATACCGAAAACCCGGACAAGCAAGCCCTGAACCCGGCCGCAACCCTGTCGCCCATAGCCGCGGCAGATGAGATCATCCCCATGGCGGATGCCATCGACATTGCAAAGAATACCATCCGGGCCCGCTACGGTGTACCGGATGAGGAAATGGACCAGCTGATGATCGTCCCCTACAGCCTCTTCAGCAATTACGGTGACCATTTCAATTGGAATTGGCGCGTGATCTTCTATTCCAACCGAAACCGGGTGCTCCAAAGCAATGATGCCATGATTCCTGATCTGTATGCCGGTCCTCTGGGGGAATACGATGTATCCGTCAACGCAAAAACCGGGGAGGTGGAAGCCTGCGAATGGTATACCGCTGACTTCTGGAAAAATGCCCAGCGTATCTGGGATGTCGGCAACCATGACGAAGTATACCGCCGCTCTTTTCAGGACGATTTTCATCGCCTTCCGCTGGAAACGCAAGCCCATTTCACGCAGCTGCTGAAGGAACAGGGCTATACCGTACAATCCAGCCCCAACCGTTATTCCCTCCTTTCTGCCTACAAAAGTGAAATCCTGGTCTGTGCCCCGGAAAAAGCCCTGCCGGACGATGATCCTCAGGCCCAGGCTGCCTGGCTGGCCCTGAAGGAGCGGAACAACCTGGACACCGATCTTCTGAAAACCTACAGCTATATCGCCACCCGTGCCCCCTGGGAAAGCAAAACGGATGATGTGGTGATTGCCTACAATTTTCCTTCCTTCATGGAAAAGCATGCTTCCGG
>JAFWYZ010000166.1 GCA_017517465.1 Clostridia bacterium
GGAGAAAACGACAAAAAAGAAGCGGTGAGAGAATGCATTCTCTCAGCCGCTCTTTTTTTCGTTTTCATAGCGCCCGTGGGCTCTCTTTTCGGTTCCCAAAGTTTCGTGCGGAAAGAAGAAGGGGGAAAAAGTTTTCTTCTTCGCAGAACGGGTGCAGGGCCGATGGCCCTGCTGCCGGGGTACGGGGGCCGCATAGGCCCCTGTTTCGTTGTTCCTCATGCAACATGCGGAAAGACGAATGGAAAAGCAGACTTCTGCATCGCAGGATGGGTCCAGGGGCAATGCCCCTGGTCCGGGGGGCGAGGAGCCCCCTGATCCGCATATCACAAACTTTATTCGTTGGCCAGCTTGTAGATATTGAGCACATCCTGCCAATACAGTTTCTTCAGGCCGCCCACAGGATGTTCTTTACCGAAGGCAAAGCCGGTGCACTTCTTGGCCATGAGCTCGAAATCCTTTTCCTCGATGCCCATTTCGGAGATAGTAGCGGGCTGACCGATGCTGAGGAAGAACATGCGCAGCTTTTCGATAGCCTCCAGAATGACGGCATCGGGTTCGCGATAGGAGCCTTCCACGCCCATCACCTGGGTGGCAAACTGCAGGAACATGGGAACATTGTCCTTGTAGACGTACTTCATCCAGGCAGGGGTGAGCACCGCAAGGCCGGCGCCGTGGGCCACGTCATAGATAGCGGAAAGCTCATGTTCCATGTTATGGCAGCCCCAGTCCTGATCACGGCCGCAGCCCACCAGGCCGTTATGCGCCACAGTGCCGGCAAAGCCGATTTCGCACCAGGCATCATAATCTTCGTGGTTTTCCATCAGCTTCTGAGCGTTGTGCATGATGGTCTTCAGGGTGGCTTCGCACAGCCGGTCTGTCAGTTCCACATGGGTGGTATTGGTGAAATAGCGTTCAAACACATGGCTCATCATATCGGCAATGCCGTTAGCCACCTGGTTTTCGGGCAGGGTGTAGAAAAGTTCGGGGTTCATGAAGCTCATCAGGGGGCGCAGATGATTGGAGCCGTAGCCGTATTTCAGCTGCTTTTCTTCGTTGGTGATCACGGTATCGCCGCTGGCTTCACTGCCGGCAGCGGGGATGGTGAGCACGGTGACCACAGGCAGGGCTTTCTGGCACTGCACACCCTTTTCATACATATCCCACACGTCGCCCTCATAGCACACACCCATGGCGATAGCCTTGGCAGAGTCGATGACGCTGCCGCCGCCCACAGCCAGGATCAGGTCCACCTCTTCCTTCTTGCACAGGTCAATGCCCTCGTACACCAGGCTCAGCCGGGGATTGGGCACCACACCGCCCAGCACGCAGTAGGCAATGCCGGCCTTTTCCAGAGAAGCGGTGACCCGGTCATACAGACCGCTGCGCTTCACACTGCCGCCGCCAAAGTGGAGCAGCACTTTTTTGCACTTGCCGGTCAGCATTTCGCCAACGCGGTTTTCCGCACCCTTGCCAAAGACCAGATGGGCAGGAGAATAAAACTCAAAATTGTTCATAAAAAAGCCTCCTTATTTGATGTGGATGTGATGTTTCTGGCCCAGGGCACGCAGATATGCCGTGGCATCCACATAGTTTTCATGATGATCGTAATGCTCGGTGAAAACAGTGGTATCTTCCCCCAGCTTTTCCGCTTCTTCCAGGGCCACATGCAAAGGCAGAGCACCCTGACCCAGCTGTACTTCCCGGATGCAGCAGGGCAATTCGTCCCCCAGCTTCACATCCTTGAGATGAATGGAGCGGATATGCTTGCCCAGCAGCGTGAAGCAGCTGCGGATAAA
>JAFWYZ010000167.1 GCA_017517465.1 Clostridia bacterium
CATGCCGGATTAATGAATATCAGCCTGCTGCATCAACCCGGCATATTCTTCGCCGTGCAAAAGCAGCATACGCACCATGCCGTGATAGGAAGTTTCCAGCAGATGCTTTGCTTCCTCCTGCGCCGCTTGCATGTTTCCATCCCGCTGCAGCAGGCGGATTCTGGTCAGCAGCAGCAAATCTTCTTCGGGATAACGGTGCAGCATGCTGTCAATTTCCTGCAGCATGGCAGAAACGTCTTTCCCGTCGCACCGGCCCGCATCTTCATACAGGCAGAATGCCAGCTGAGCGGGCATCAGCGCCGCTTTTTCATCCTTGCGGATCATGGCCACCGCTTCTTCCCGCCGGCCGGACCAGAATGCCTTGGCAGATTCCACCGCCAGTTCATAAGAGGCAATGGCCCTTTGCAGCTTTTCGGAGGGCGCCGTTTTCTGTTCCCGGCGGATGTCCACCAGCTTTTCGGCCGGACGGCCCTTGCCGCTGCGCAGCAGGTAAGAAATGATGCAGGCCAGTGTATCGTCGGCAATGGGCACATACACCCGATAGAACATGAACCACTGGTGCAGCTGCTTGCCCAGATAATCGGAAAACAGATCATCAAACAGGCAATCCGTTTTCATATCCACCTGTGCAAACGCACTGTCAAGATCGATCCCCATCTTCTTCAGCCGGCCTTCCAGCAGCTGGGCACAGGCATTGCCGGCCGTGCCGTAAATATGCCAGTGATAGGCCTTGTTGTAATCCAGAATCTGCATTTCGGCAATCTTGTAGCGGAAATTCAGATCCAGCGCCGCTTCCTTATCGATCAGGGGCATATACTCGTCCATGTAGGTTCTATAGCCCACATCCAGATCCCGGATGGTATCGTGAGATTCCTGCTCGCTTTCCCGGGGAATCATATACCAGTCCATGCCGTACTGATAGGCCAGGTAATCCAGCGGCTTCTGGGGAATGGGCAGGTAAGTGTCTTCAAAAGGCACATACACCGGCTTGCCCCAGATGTCCTTGTTGTACACCTGGAAGCGCATGCCCCAGCGCATCAGATAACGCTTGCTGTCCGAGCCGTTGTACTGGCAGATTTTCCGATCCAGTTCCTCCACCACCTGCTTTTTGCCCACCTCACGGGTGCGTTCAAGCAGCTGGCTGTAGCGCTTCCCATCCCCCAGGCTGGAAAGCCGGTAATAAGGATTGATGATCTCGCAGTGATCGATAAAATCACGCTTTTGCTGTTCCAGCAGTTCATCATCATCGGGGGCATCTTCCAGAATGAAAATATCCACAGCCACGCCGCAGGCGCACACATCATACATCAGCGAACGCCAGATACTGGTGGTGGAGGTGTCCACATAGCGGGCCGTATTGGTGGGATAATCAATGTTCAGGTCCGGCGATTCCAGCACCCTGTTTTCAGGCTGCAGACGGAAAAACACTCTTTTGAATTTTTCCCAGTTATCCCGGGTCATGGCCAGGTCGGAATCGTCATCCCAGGGCAGGAAGCCGCCGTGGCGCAAGGCACCCAGAATGGCACCGCCCTCCAGATAATACTCGATATCGTTTTCCCGGCAAATGGTGTCTACTTCCACCAGAAGGCCCAGAATTCTCTTTTGCATTTCATTCATGCTCATAACCCTCAAACTTCATTGGTTTCAGGTGCTGGGGAAAAACGTGATCACGCAATTGCGCAGCGTATTTTTCCTTGCCGCTTTCCTCCAGCAATTGAAGCGCCACATCCATCAGTTCCCGATCAAAGCACAGCACCAGCCCGTTTTTCCAGTTCCGGCCCATGGCCTCCAGATAAGGCGCCATTTCCTGCCCAAGCACGTCCCGCTCTCCCTGCCGATACAGTTCAAGAAGCCGTTCTTTTTTTGGCATATACTGCCGGGCCATGGAAAACCGATCCCGGGTAAGGAACAACAGATGCCAGTTCTTTTCTATTTCCCGGCGCATATAGCGCATCCGTCCGCGCAGCACATACCAGCGTACCCAGCGGATGGGGGGCTTTTCCACCTTGATCCGGGAAAGCGCCTGCACCATATCGTCGCGTTCGTCTTCGCCGCCCATCATCACCAGATGCATGTCCTCTTCTTCCGGTGCGGCGGCTGCCTTCCATTCTTCGTTGAACTCAATGTCCATATAGCGGTCAAATGCCGCAGGGACAGGGAAAGCATGGTCTTTCATCGGGGTGTTTTCCGTTTCCTGCATCAGGGAAGCAGGAAAAGAAATACTCTTTTTCGGAAAACGGGAAATACGCAGTGTTTTGCCATCGCCTTTTTTGTACATGGCCCCAAGCAGCAGCTTTTCCAGCGGCCTCAGCACACAAAGTGCGATGCGCCAGCCCATGGACTGGTTTCGCATATCGGATGCCATCACACAGGCGGCCTCCAGCGCAATGCAGGCCTTGGCCACCAGACCCTTACGGGGAACGGAACGCACCAGTTCCACGTCCATGCCCACACAGTCATTCCGGTAACGGCCAATGGCATCCGCACGGAAGTAAAAGGTACCGGGCCGGAAGATACGCAGCGTGCAGCCGGGAATATTTCTGTTTTTGAAAGAACTTTCCCAACCGTAGCCCAGCTTTTCCATCTCCGCAGCCAGCCGCAGCGCATCAGCATAGCGCATGGCCACCGTGGGAACGGAAACGCGGCAGGGCAGTGCCTGATTGAGCACCGCTGCCCGGGCAGTATGCCGGCTGAGGATATAGGGCAGCTGCTTTTCTTTGCAGATGCTGTCCGCATCACACAGCAGACGATACTGAATCTGTCGAACTTCCTTCATACAAACCCTCTTGTTTCAATGCGGTTATGTTCAGCCGCACATCAGACAGCGGCAGTTCCGGCTTCTTCCGTTTCTTCTTCTTCTTCGGGAGCAAACAGCTCTTCCAGCCAGGCCTGCGCCTTTGCCGCAGCCCGTTCGTCGGGCACCAGCGTGATGGGCTTCATCTTCACCGTGGCCAGCAGATTGGCAAACTGCTTGGCAGCGGTGGCTTCGCCCTTCTGCTTGAGCCGTTCCACAGCCAGCGCATCCAGCGCGGGGCTGATCTGCAGAGGCCAGCCCTTGGCGGCGTATTCCTTCACCGTGGCCAGATAATCTGCCATCACCGCATCCAGCCATTCCGTATCATTTTCCGCCGCCTTGGCAAGAATGGTTTCTTCCAGCGGCTTATACAGGTTGAACAGGCGATAGCGTTCACGGGTCATAAACAGCACAACCCAGTTCTTTTCAATATCGGTGCGCAAGGTTTTGATCCTGGAAGCCAGGGTGGAGCGTTCGTTGGTCATCTTTTCGATCTGATGACGGTTCTTGTCCAGCACTTCCTGAGAATCCAGCGTCTTGTAGCTCACTTCGGTGGAAGTGACCAGCAGATGGGGGGAAGAGATGGGTTCCGGCTTTTCATCGCTGGCCCAGGTGGAGCTGAACGTCTTTTTGATGAATGCATCGTGATCGTTGGGGATGAGGAATTTTTCGCCTTCGAAAATAACGCGCTTGGTTTTGATCAGCATGGAGGCGGGCATCACGATATCGTCCTTGCCGGGACGGATGTAGGCCACATTCTTGCCCTTCTTGCCGATCAGCTTGTTCTGCAGGCCGATCAGGCCGCGCATCATGCGAGCTTCGCCAAAGAGCTTGCCGCAGCGATGCAGGGTGTTCACCGCCAGGCGCTTTTTCCAGCCCATGCCTACGGTGTTCACGTTGCTGTAGCCGTTGATCACCTTGTCCAGTGCGGCGATCAGCTTCTTGCGGCGCTTCTTGGTCTGCACGAAGCGGCACTGCTGGATGGTGATGTAGAAACCGCGGTGACGATACTTATGGGCCAGATGGCCGTACATAAAGGTGGTTTCTTCGTCCACATAGCGCATGGCGCGGCCATCGGGGAAATCCGGATAATCCAGGATGGATTCCACCGCACGGCGGCCGGCCATTTCCTTGTTGACGATCTTGCGGAACTTTTTGAAATCCCGGGCGTTCATCAGCAGGGTGGCAAACACATATTCACCCACGAATTTGTGTTCTTTCCAGGCATCCTTGGCAGTACGGCCGCAAATCACATAGGGGATGCTGTGCCGGTTGCAGATATCATCAATTTCTTTCAGCAAAACAACAAGATGCTTCTGAATATCATTCATTGTTCTATCCCTCTATTTCTTATTGATCGTTTTCTGCCGCAAGGAAATCCTTCACAGCCAGACGCAGCATACCGTCGGAGTCGTTTTCCATCAGCTGTACCAGAGCGCAGCGGGCGTTTTCCTGCTCATCGCCGGTGCAGAAGCGCACCTTCAGCATATCCAGACTGGCACGCACCCAGCTGCGGTCCCGCACGTCCATGGAATATTTGCCGGCCAGCATGTACACTTCATCGGCCCGGGCACGGACATTGTCCTTGAGGGCCATCATGGCACGGGCACGGATGGCGCCTTCGGCAAAGTTCACCACATCCGGGTGTCCCTTCAGGCGCTGTTCGCAAATGTGCAGGGCACCGGCCAGGTCATTCACTTCAAAGCAGCGGACGCACTTGCGGATATCTTCAATCAGGTTTTCGATCTGCACCAGCTCCTTGGACAGGGGTTCGCCCTGTTCCCGGCGCAGGTTAAGAATCTTGTCCGCCTTGGAATACAGCCCGTCAATCAGCATCAGGTACAGCGCGCCGTACAGCTGGGCATCCGTCACCGGCACAAACACCCGGTAATACATAAACCAGCGGTGCAGCTGCATGTCGTAATAGTTGCCCAGCAGAGAACGGACCTGGTCGTATTCACCGCGGGAGATCATGATGGGGAAAGAAAGCTTTTTCTGCTTCAGCTTCTGGGTCAGCGTGCGGGCATACAACTCCGCCGCCATGCGATAGTTCATGGTGTCCACATCGGTGGTGGCCCGGCGGTGCACAATGCGCAGGGCATGCAGCTTCTTGTAGGTGTTGATGGCCTTGGTGCGGTTGATGTGGGGCATATAGCTGTCTGCAAAGGTGCGATAGGGCACCTGCAGGTCAATCACCACGTTATGGGTTTCTTCTTCTGCGGGCGGGGGGATCATGTTCCAGTGATCGCCGTAGTGGATGCGAAGATAATCTTCCACCTTTTCCGCCACAGGCAGCATCACGCCTTCCACGTCCACATACCGGGGCGTGCCCACCACGTCACGGGGATAGATCCACTTGCCGTTATCGTAGCGGAAGCCATAGGTCATCCCCTCGGTATCGAGATAGGAGAACAGATGCCTTTCCACATATTCGATCACCGCATCGCGGCCCTTTTCGGCGCCCATTTTGCAGAAGCGGTCATACCACTGGTTGGTGGAAATAATTTCATCGTAGTAGAAGGGGTTCAGGTATTCGCAATAGGCGTGCAGGATTTCGAAATATTCCTTCCGGCTTTCGGGGGTATCCGGGATGGGGTCCAGGATAAAAATATCGATGAACAGGCCGCTCTGGAACTGGTCCAGCATGGAGGTGCGCAGAATGCAGGTGGTGTCGGTATTGCAATAGCGCCCATAGACCATGGTGTAATCGGGGGTGGTGTGCAGATCTTCCAGTGCACGGCCGGGATGGTTGACCTCCGCCACTGCCTTCTTGAACGCTTCATAATTGCTGCGGGTCATCATAATATCCGCATCGTCGTCCCAGGGCAGAAAACCGCGATGCCGCACGGCCCCCAACGCTGTGCCGCCGTCAATGTAATAGGTGATATTGTGGCTGCGGCAGATATCGTCGATCTCCTTCAGCAGGTCAAGCAGCGCCAACTGTACATCGTTCATAAAGAACCTCCTCTGTAATCACCCCGCCCTCGCCCGGCCATACTGCCTGTCCCGGTACGGAGGAAAAAGAACACCAAACAGGTTGCAGACCGCAATGGCCGCAACTAACCGCTTTATTATATCACATTATCCAGCCGATGAAAAGACAAATTATCATAATTATGTATGCAATCATTGCCACAATTGCGTATTTTTTTTGTTCGGAACCCATTCTGCTCACAGCCATTTTTGCCGCACATCCCCCTGTAGGTTTGTCAAACATCTTGTACAGTGAAAGAAGCAAGGAACTCACGAGGAGAAAGCCAGTTGAGAGGACGAGACGGACGGTTGTTGGAACGACTTTGGTGGGCAGCGAGCTGCCCACCAAAGTCGGCGAGCGAAAAG
>JAFWYZ010000017.1 GCA_017517465.1 Clostridia bacterium
ATTTTGTCCAGGATCGCCGTGGCTGCGCTGATCGTGGCGGTGGGCCTGGTGGTGCTGTGGCTGCTGAGGAAACTGCTCAATAAAATTTTCTGCAGGAAGTGCAAGGAAAACGAAGAGGAAAGCCAGAGAAAAACCCTGCATACCCTGCTTTCCAGCCTGCTCAGCTTTACCGTTTATTTTGCCATGATCTGCATGGCTCTCAGCGCACTGGGGGTCAATGTGGGCAGTTTGCTGGCTGTGGCCGGGGTTGGCGGTGTGGCCATCGGTTTTGGCTGCCAGACCCTGGTGAAGGACTTTGTGTCCGGCCTGTTTCTGTGGCTGGAAGGGCATCTGAAGGTGGGGGATGTGGTGACGGTTGGCGGGTTGACCGGCAAGGTGGAAAAGATGGCCCTGCGCACCACTTCCCTGCGTGCCACCAACGGAAACCTCTACACCATTCCCAACGGCGATATCCGCACGGTGGTGAACATGACAAGGGATTTCCGCTTTGCCCTGGTGGATGTGACCATTGCCCATAACCAGAATTATCAGGCTGCCATTGAGAAGCTGCAGCAGGCCATGGCCGTGCTGGATGAAAAGGAAGCCGATCTGGAAGAAGTGCCCAAAGTGGTGGGTGTAACGGCGACGGACCGTTTTTCCGCCACCATCCGCATTGAATGCAAATGCGATGCACCGGTGTGCTGGGACGTGGAACGCAAAATTCGCCAGGCTGCCCTGGAATGCCTGCAGAAAGAAGGATTTACGCTGTGATTTTTGATACCCATTGCCATCTGGATGATGAACGCTTTCATGAAGATCGGGAAGAGGCTTACCTGCGCATGCTGGAAAATGACGTGAAATATTGCGTGTGCGTGGGCAGTGATATGGCATCATCCTGCCGGTGTCTGGAACTGGCAAACAGCCATGAAGGGGTGTTTGCTGCCTGCGGTGTGCATCCCCATGAAGCCAAGGATGCTGCGGAAGGTTATCTGGATGAACTGCATCAGATGCTGCAGAATGAAAAGTGCGTGGCGCTGGGGGAAATCGGGCTGGATTATTACTACGACCTTTCCCCTCGTGATGTGCAGAAAAAGGTGATGGCAGAGCAGATGCAGCTGGCCATTGAAATGAATATGCCGGTGATCTTCCACATCCGGGATGCCCATGGGGACATGATCGACTTTTTCCGCAAACAGGAAAAGCTGCCCCGGGGGATCATCCATTGCTTTTCCGGCAGCGCGGAAACGGCCATGGAATATGTGAAGATGGGCTTTTATATCTCCTTTGCCGGGCCTGTGACCTTCAAAAATGCCCAGAACCTGCAGCGTGCTGCACAGGCAGTACCGACGGACAGGCTGCTGTGCGAAACGGACAGCCCCTACCTGGCACCGGTCCCCATGCGGGGCAAGCGGAACGAGCCGGCTCATGTGCGTTTTGTGAATGAAAAACTGGCGGAACTGAAGGGGATTTCCGTGGAAGAAATGGCCCGGATCACCTGTCAAAATGCGTTTGAGATATACACAAAAACGGGAAGAAACGCAAATTCCCTTGAATAAATGGGACAAATGTGTTATTTTGGGAACAGAAGAAAAGGGAGGCCGGTCATATGATCTTTATTGGTATCTGCGGGGCAAGCGGGTCCGGCAAATCCACACTGGCCCGGGAACTGGTAAAAAACATCGGGGCAAAGTGTCTTGTGATGAACCAGGACGCCTATTACTTCGATCATCCGGATCTGACGGATGAGGAGCGGGAAAACTTCAACTATGACGAACCCGCTTCCTTCGACCATGACCTGATCCTGTCCGATGTGGAAAGCCTGATGGCCGGGAACAAAACCCCGCGCCGGGGCTATGATTTTTCCCGGCATCGGCGCAGCGACCCGGATGAAATGATGGAAGTGCCGGATGTGCTGATCATCGAAGGCATCCATACCTTCCACGATAAGCGGCTGTGCGATAAGATGCTGCTGAAGATCTATGTGCAGGTGGATCCGGATGTGTGCCTGCTGCGGCGCATCAAGCGGGATATGAGAGACCGCGGAAGGAACATTGAAGGCATTTACAAACAATACCTGAACACGGTCAAGCCCATGTACGAAAAGCATATCCGTCACTATGCGGACGATGCGGATGTGATCGTGATGCAGGGCGGAAAGAATGCGAAAATCGTCGGCATACTGGCGGGTTATGTACAGAACCAGCTTGCAAATAAAGAACAATAAACAGGAGGAAAATTTTGATGAAGCCTTTCATGGATGAAAACTTCCTGCTGAGCAATGAAACGGCCCGGGTGCTGTATCATGAAGCAGCCAAGGAAATGCCCATTATTGACTACCATTGCCATCTTTCTCCCAAGGAAATTGCGGAAAACCGCCGTTTCCAGAATATTACCGAGCTGATGCTGGGCGGCGATCACTATAAGTGGCGCGCCATGCTGAGCTACGGTGTGGATGAAAACCTGATCCGCGGTGACGGGGATCCCAAGGAAAAGTTTGTGGCTTTTGCAGAGGCCCTGTCCCATGCCATCGGCAATCCTCTGTACCACTGGACCCATCTGGAACTGCAGCGGGTGTTTGGCATTTACGATGTGCTGAACAAGGAAACCGCGCCTGCCATTTTCGACAAGGCCAGCGAAATGCTGCAGCAGGATGATTTCCGGGCCCAGAAGCTGGTGGATAAATTCGGTGTGGATTATCTGTGCACCACTGACGATCCTATTGATGATCTGGCCTATCACAAGGCCATTGCCGCCGAAGAGGGCATGAAGGCCAAGGTGTTCCCGGCTTTCCGTCCCGATAAGGCTATCAATGTGGACCGGGCTGGTTTTGCTGAATACATTGAAAAGCTGAGCAAGGCCGCCAATATGGAAATCAAGTGCACGGCGGATGTGCTGGAAGCGCTGGAGCGGAGAGTGGAATATTTCCATGCCTGCGGTGCGCGGATTTCTGACCATGCTCTGGACACCGTGCCCTATGGCGAACCCTCCTTCAAGCAGGCCGATAAGGCTTTCCATGCCGCCATGGCCGGGGAAGAAATGAAGGAAAAGCACATCAACAGCTTCAAAACCGTGCTGCTGTGCGGCCTGGGTGCCATGTATGCCCAGCGCGGCTGGGTGCAGCAATATCACATCGGCGCCATGCGCAACAACAACACCGGCATGTTCCGCCGCTATGGGCCGGACGTAGGCTTTGACTCCATCATCGATGCCCCTGTGGCCCACAACCTGTCCCGCCTGATGGACTTGCAGGATGCCCAGGGCCAGCTGCCCAAGACCATCCTCTATACCCTCAACCCCGCTGCCAACCATGTTCTGGGCACCATGCTGGGCAATTTCCAGCAGAGCGGTGTGAAGGGTAAGATTCAGTTCGGCTCTGCCTGGTGGTTCATGGATCAGCGTGACGGCATGGAAGAACAGCTGAAGACCTTCGGTGCACTGGGTGTGCTGGGCACCTTTGTGGGCATGCTGACGGACAGCCGTTCCTTCATCAGCTACCCCCGCCATGAATATTTCCGCCGTATTCTGTGCAACGTGATCGGCACCTGGGTGGAAAACGGCGAATACCCTGCTGATATGGACATGCTGAAAAAGCTGGTGCAGGACATCAGCTACAACAATGCGAAAAATTACTTTGGCCTGTAATTGAGAAGGAGGAAAACAAACATGGATATGCTCAAGCAACTGTCCCTGGCCGGTCTTGTGCCTGTGATCAAGGTAAAGAATGCTGAAGACGCTGTACCCCTTTGCCGTGCGCTGAAAAACGGCGGTCTGCCCGTTGCTGAAATCACCTTCCGTACCGATGCGGCCGAAGAAGCCATTCGTCTGGTGCACGAAGCGCTGCCTGAAGTGCTGCTGGGCGCTGGCACCGTGCTCACCTGCGAGCAGGCGGACCGTGCCTGGAATGCCGGTGCCGGCTACATTGTGGCCCCCGGCCTGAACCCTGTTGTGGTGAAGCACTGCACGGAAAAGGGCTACCCCGTGCTGCCCGGCTGCGCCAATCCCTCCGATATCGAGCTGGCACTTTCCCTGGGCCTGACCACGGTGAAGTTCTTCCCCTCCGAAGCGCTGGGCGGCCTGAAGATGATCAAGGCCATGAGCGCCCCCTACGGCAATGTGCGCTTTGTGCCCACCGGCGGTATCACCGAAAAGAACCTGCCCGAATACCTGGCTTTCCCCAAAATCGCTGCCTGCGGCGGCAGCTGGATGGTGCCTGAAGATGCCATCGCCGCCAAGGACTGGGACAAGATCGAAAAGCTGGCCCGGGAAGCTGTGCAGGTGATGCTGGGCTTTGAAGTGAAGCACATCGGCATCAACAATGCGGATGAAGAAACCGCCGTCAGCGAAGGCAAAAAGCTGGCTGCGCTGCTGGGCTGGAATGTGCAGAAGGAAAGCGCCAAGGGCCTGTTTGTGGGTGAAAGCTTTGAAATGCTCAAATCTCCCATCCGCGGCACCCACGGCCATATTGCCGTTGCCACCTCCAACGTGGAACGTGCACGCTGGCATATGGAACAGCGGGGCTTCACCTTTGACGATTCCACCGCTACCTTCACTGCCGACGGCCGGATGAAGTTCATCTATCTGAATGAAGAATTTGGCGGTTTTGCCATTCATCTGCTGCTGAAATAAACCTGTTTTGCGCAGGCTGTATGGGTATTTTTGCCCATGCAGCCTTTCGTGCTGAAAAGAGAGAGAGTTACCGATGAAAATTACCCGTATTCTGATGTTTGTTCTGGCAGCCATGCTGCTGTGCACCGGCGCCCTGGCGGAGGTGCGTTTCGATGAAACCCTGAGTGCGTTTCCGGTAAAAACGGAAGACGGCTGGGCTGAATTTGGCCCTGTGCCTTTTGATGAAGAAGAACAGCGTGAAGGGCTGCTGGAAATCTGGTTTGGCCGGGTGAACGTGTGCGACTGCTTTGTGCTGCGGCTGAATGGCGAAACCATGATGATCGACGGCGGCACGGTGTCCCACCGCGGGGCTACCCAGCTGCTGCTGGATAAACTGGGCATTACGAAGGTGGATATTCTGTTCAATACCCATCATCATGACGACCATCTGGAAGCACAGGAATATCTGCTGCGCAAGGGATTCCTGGATGCTGATCTGTTCATTACCCCCTATGACCGGGGCCATAATGTGGATCGCCAGAAAAAGATGGAAGCAACCGTGGACAGCCGCGGCATTCCTTTTCAGACCATGCGGCATGGGGACAGCCTCATGTTTGGCGGCGAGGATGGGGCGCTGGTGCAGTTCTTCCGCTGGATGGGCAGCACCGATGCCAACTATTCTTCCCTGATGTGCAAGGTGACCTATAAGGAACGCAGCATTTATTTCATGGCCGATGTGACCGGCAAGGCGCAGAAAATGCTGGCCCAGGAATCCCTGGATACCATTCCCTGGGATGCGGATATTTTCAAAGTGGGTCACCATGGCTATGCCAAGCAGGATCCTACGCTGCTGGAAGCTATTTCTCCCGATCTGTGCATTGTGACCAATTCCAAACAGGGTGCGGAGCAGTGCATGAAGCAGCTGGATAAAGCCGGGCTGAAATATGTGAATACTCCTTCCGGCACCATCTATGCCCGTACCGATGGGGGAGAAGAATGGGTGTACACCCAGGATAAATCTCACCTGAACAAGTGAGGAAAGAGAGAAAAAAGATGAAGAAAATCAGCATTCTGTTGGCGGTTTTGTGTCTGACGCTTTTGTGCATGGCAGGTGCGGCGGCTGAAAATGTGCAGGTGTCCTTTGCCGGTGAAAGCGGCATGACCAATGCCGGGTTCGGCTATGAAGTGAAGGTGAAGGCAAAGCCTGCCCCTGTGGAAGATGTAGTGGTGACCCTCACCTGCAAGGACCAGCCGGAAACCCTTTCTTTTGTTATTCCTGCCGGTGAAAAGGAAGCGGCGGCTCAGCTGCCCGAAAGCTGGCTGCAGGAAAAGGGAAACCTGACCGTTACCTTTGCAGATGGGGAAAACTATACCTTCCAGAAAAATGCCAGGCATAAGGTGAAGGTGTATGCGCTGCCCAAGGTGACGATGGAAAAGGCCCCCGGCTTCGGCTTTGTGGGGAAGAAGATGACCTTCACCGTGAAAACCAATCAGCCCGCCAATTTCCTCAAGGGCAATAACACCGTGCAGCTCCGCAACCAGAACGGTGAGGTGCTGTGTGAAAAGAACTGGCCTGCCGGTAACGCAACCTGTTCCTTCAAAATGGATGTAACGGAAGAAATGGTGGGCAAGCATCTGGTGAGCGTGTGGCTGGGGGACCGGCGGATCAGCGAAATGGAAGGCACCATCGCTGTGGCGGATCTTTCCAAGCCCATCGTGCAGAAGGTGGATACCCAGGCACCCTATATGGCCATTACCGTGGACTGCGCCTATGCTGTGCACCACACGGACCGGCTGCTGGAGGTGCTGGAGGAGAATGATGTGACCGCTACCTTCTTTATGACCGGCTATTTCCTGCGTCAGTTTGAAGAATCTGCCCGGAAGATTGAAGCGGCCGGCCATGAAGTTGCCAGCCATTCCAACACCCATCCCCGGCTGACGGAGAAGGTTGGGTACGACATGATGCGTGAAATTCAGCGGCCTGCGGAAGATATCAAGGCCATGTTTGGCAAAGAAACCACCCTCATGCGTCCTCCCTTTGGGGATGTGGATAAGAACGTGATCGCCATGGCACGTGCTGAAGGCCAGGAAGTGATCATGTGGACCATTGACAGCCATGACTGGGACTGGGATTTCAAGCATGAAGACGTGGTGAAGCGGGTGACCAAGGATGTGGGCCCCGGCACCATCATCCTCTTCCACCTGGATGGCTTCTGGAC
>JAFWYZ010000168.1 GCA_017517465.1 Clostridia bacterium
GTGCCGGTGACCTGGTTGCCTTCAGAGGTGGTCATCAGGAATGCGCCGTCGTTCACATCGAAAGTGCCTTCCTGCACATAGGTCATGGTGGTGCCCATGGCAGTAAAGGTGCTGCTCAGTACCGCTTTGGCACCCTTGTCCAGTTCCAGGGACACTTCATAAGGGATGGCGCCCATGGCGGTTTCAGCCAGCAGGCTGCCGCATATTCGCCCAGATATTCATCATAGGCCATCAGAAGGGCAATGGGATAGATGTTTTCTTCCGTATTGGGAGAAAAGCTGGCAGCACCGTAAGGTACAGCAGTGGAGAACACCAGAGATTTGCCATCCAACGTGAAGGTGGCAGACTTCACCTTTTCATTGGTGGAATCGCTGTAGAGCATCACATAAGTGCCGTCTTTTTCGCCGATGGTGCCATTGCCCTTGTCAGCGCCGTCCACGGGCTTGTTGCTCATCTGGAAGGTACCGTCATCGTTGATGATAATATACACCTTCAGCGGCATGCCCAGGGGAGCCGCATCCAGTTCGTACGTGCCGGCCAGAGCGAACCCCTCTGCCATAGCGGGAAGACCCATGCACAGCATCGCTGCCATCAGAAGAATTGCCAGAAACTTTTTCATTTGCAGTCGCTCCTTTCATTCTCCGTTTGCGGAGATGAACTTTTGTTTAGCGTAGCTGAATTTTTAAACATTGTCAACATATTTATACATAAAAGTGCAAAACGAATACTATTTTCCTCCAATAAACAGCTTAAATACAGAATATGACATTATTTTGCTTTTTAGGGGCTGTTTTTTTATCTTTTATATGGTATAATCAAATCAATCAACTAAAGATGGAGGTACTTTACATCATGAAATCCGCTGAAAGCTTCTTCCGCTGGTCTTTCAATACCCGCGCTGAAAACGTGCTCAAAATGTATAAAGGTGAAATGTCTTCCCCCGAGAAGGTGTTTCTCAGCTTTTGCTCCCACGATCCTGCTTTCGTTTCCAACGGCCCTGCAGGCCTGAATGCCAGCATCAAGGGCATCGGCTTCCTGCCCAAGGATGAATACCTGGAAGAAACCCTGGAAGCCTACATCAACCACATCAAAACCTGGGATCCCGAAGACAAGACCTACTCCAAGCGGGGCCTGAAGGTGCTGGTGGATTATATGTACGGCGAAGAAGCCCGCAATCGTATCGACTTCACCAAGGTTGGCTCTCTGGAAATGGCCAAGAAGCATTCCTATACCAACTACAAGGTCAACCCCGAAGCCACCCTGCTGTTCTATCAGCCCCCGGCCATCAGCTATGAGCTGCGCGGTAAGATGGAAATCTACGATGAATGCGACAGCGGCAAGCGTGAAATCTATCAGCAGTTCATCAATGCCCAGCATGACGTCTATCATCAGCCCGATATGTCCCGCTGGCTGACCCGCCCTGCCTACATCTTCCGCATCGAAGAAGTGTATGACAACTGCGTGTCCCGCGAAGGCTTCGGCACCAAGATGATCTACCCCTATTGATCTCATATCCTCTCGGATCAATCAACCTCCGAACACGCTTCGGAGGTTTCTTTCCTGTATAACAGCTGGATGAAGGACGGTGAATCTTTTGTCTTCCCGCATTGTGTGCAAACGAATTCTGGCGCTGATGCTGTGTGTGTGCTGCCTTGCGCTCACCGGCTGCAGCGGCGGCAATTATGCCCGCCGTACGGATAACAGCCGCACGTTGTATATCGGTGTGGTCGGCTCCTCCTTTCCTGTGTCGTACATGCCCTGGTTCTCCCGTGATGGCATTGCCCCCACCATCTCCAGCATGGTGTTTTCCACCCTGCTCTCCTACGATGAGGAAAGTGCCACCTACCAGCCTGCGCTGGCCAAGGAATGGTGCTATGTGGACCGGGAAGGCAACCCCATTGTGACGGAAGACGGGCAGGTGGACTATGACAAGCTGGAAAGCGAATATTCCGGCCGGGATACCCAATGCATCCCCATCCGCTTCAAGCTGGACGAAAATGCTACCTGGTCCGACGGCACAAAGGTAACGGTAGAGGATATCTACTTCACCTTCGACCTGGCCGCCAACCAGAAGCTGAGCAACCACGCAGGCGCGCTTGCCTGGGTGAATGACCTGATGCACAAATACGATTCCAACACCGGCAAGCTGCGCCGTCAGGGCATCTACACCTACGATACCGGTGCCAACGAAAAGGGCTACTATATTGCCGAAGAAGACCGGGACACCGTTTTCTACCTGGAAACCAACAAGGTGCTGGGGGCCATCACTTCCCTGGTCTCCACTGTGCTGATCCTGCCCAAGCATCAGTATGCCGATATCATTTCGCTGGATAATCCTCTCTACAGCACCGCTCCTTCGGATGAACTGCGCCATGCTTATGAAAATCCCATCGGCTGCGGTGCCTGGGTGCTGGACACGGAAAAAACCAGCGGCCAGGAGATCGTGCTGCGCCGCAGGGATGATTATCACATCACTGCAGAAGACGGCAGTGCCCTGTACAAGGCAGATGCACTTTCCTTTATCCTCTATCAGGATATCAATGTGGCCATCTATGCATTGAAAAAGGGCCACCTGGACGTGCTCGATTCTTCCATCAGCGCCAACTATGCAGGCCTTTTCTCCGATGAAAAGGAGATTGCCCTCTTCTCCGCCCCCGGCACCTATGCACAGTGCCTGGTGCTGAATATGAATCCCACGGAAGACCGCATGACGGAAGAGCGCCGGATGCTGACCAATCCAGATTTCCGGCGCGCCATTGCCCTGGCAGTGGATCAGGAGGACATGATCCTGAACGTGCTGGGGGGCCGCGGCCAGGCCATGCCCAGCGGCCTCATCCTCCCCTCCAATGAGGATCTGTATAACCCTGATGCCAATATCATCACCGGCACCGCCAAGGAACGTGTGGAGGAAGCCAATGCCATTCTGGATACCCTGTATCCCGAAAAGGACAAGGACGGCTACCGTCTCAACGGCGGCAAGCGTGTTTCCTTTGAAGTGCTGGGCAGCCCCGGCGAACAGGAAGCCATTTCTTTCCTGCAGGTGCTTCTGCAGCGTGTGGGCATTGAAATCAAGTATGCTGCCAAGGGTAACAGCCCCGAAACCACCTACCTCTACGGCGGCAATTTTGACATGACCATTCAGGGGGTCATCTTCTCTGCCGGCAATGTGGATATCATGTTCAATTCCCATTTTGTCAGCCTCAGCCGCTCCTCCAACTATGGCAGGCTCAACAATAAGGAACTGAACCAGACCATCAACAAAATGCGCACCACCCTGAACCAGAATACAAAATACGATCTTGTAAAAGAGATTTCCACCGTCATTGCCCAGCAGTATTATAAACTGCCCCTGTACGTGTCCGACACCCTGTCCATCGCCCGCACAGACCGCTGCCAGGGCTGGGTGGTATCCGAAGGCGCAACCGCCTTCAACATGGACTCCCTTGAAAACCTCACCTGGGTCAATCACTAAAGAAAGGAGGCGGCCATCGTGGGCAAGGGATATGTGATCAAACGCATCCTGTACACCATCTTCATTTTCTTCATCGTCATCACGCTCAATTTCTTCATTCCCCGTATCGGTGTGGAAGATCCGGCAGAGCGTTATTACCCTGCACAGGGCAACATGACGGATATTGAATATGACATCATCAAGCAGCTTACCAGAGAGCAATACGGCTTTGATGTATCCACCTTCCAGCAGTATCTGCGCTATCTCAATCAGCTTCTGCACGGCGATCTTGGCACCTCCCTTCAGGCAGGCTCCCCCAAGGTCATTGATCTGATCGCAGAACGTGTGCCGTGGACACTGGTGCTTTCCGCCTCCACCATGCTGATCGGCGTGGTGTTTGGCATTCTGATCGGTGCCTACGCCGCATGGCGCAGAGGCGGATGGCTGGATAATGCGGTGCTTTCCGCTTCCACCATCACCACGGCCCTGCCCGGATTTTTCCTGGCGCTTTTGTTCTCCCTGTACATGGGCTTTGAATGGGAATGGTTCCCTGCCTATACCGACCCCAACCTGGTTTCCTCCTTCGACTGGAGCTGGGAAGCCATTTCCAATGTGCTGCAAAACGCTGCCCTGCCCATCCTTGCCACGGCCATCGGCAGCATCGTGGGCTATGCCCAGAGCACCCGTAACAGCGTGATTTCCGTGGCCGATGAAGACTTCATCACCACTGCCCGCGCCAAAGGCCTGAGCAATAACACTGTCCTTTACAAGCATGTCCTTCGCAATGCCATGCTGCCCATCGTGACCAGCCTTGGCATGAGCATTTCCGGCCTGATCGGCGGCTCTGTGGTGATCGAGCAGATCTTCAACTGGAACGGCATGGGCACCCTTTTCCTCAATGCCAACAATACCAACGATTACCCGCTGATGATGGGCATTATGATCTTCCTTTCCGGTTTTGCGCTGCTGGCCAATCTGGTTACGGACCTGTGCTACAGCCTGCTGGATCCCCGGGTCAAGCTGGGAGGTGCGCGCCGATGAAAAAGCAAAGCAACAATTTCTTCCTGCGTCTGTGGCGCCATCCCAAGGGCCGCACCGGCATCATCATTGCCATGCTGCTGGTATTCTGTGCCGTGTTCGCTGCATACCTTGCCCCTTACGACCCCTATGACGTCACCCAGCGTGCCGAAAAGGGCCTGTCCCCCTCCTGGTCCCATCCTTTGGGCACCACCATCACCACCGGTCAGGATATCTTCTCCATGCTCATCTACGGCACCCGTGTGTCGCTGATCGTGGGGCTGGTAACCGGTATCTGCACCGCCTTCCTGGGTGCGCTGATGGGCTTGCTGGCCGGTTATGTGGGCGGCTTTGTGGATTCTCTGATCATGCGCATTGTGGATATCATGCTGGTCATCCCCACCCTGCCGCTGACCATCGTGCTCACCAACATTTTCGGCAAAAGCTATTTCATGATCATCTTCATCTTCACCGTCTTCGGATGGACCGGCCTTGCCCGTGTCATCCGTTCCCAGGTGCTGGTGCTGAAAAACAGCAATTACGTCAAGGCGGCAGAGCTGGCCGGCGCTTCCCGCTGGCATATCATGTTCCGGCACATTCTCCCCGGTGTTACCCATCTTTTGATCATGAGCACCGCCCTGACCAGCGCCGGTATCATGGTGGCCGAAGCCGGCCTGTCTTTCCTGGGCCTTGGTGACCCCACGGCCATCAGCTGGGGCAAAATGCTGGCCGATGCCCAGAGCGGCGGCGCGCTGCTCTTTGGCCACTGGTGGTGGATCATCGCCCCCGGTATCGGCATCTTCCTGAGCGTTTTCTCCTTCATGCGCATCGGCCTTGCTTTGGAAGAAATGTTCAACCCCCGCATGAAGCAGGGTGCCGGCGTGCGCAAGCTGTTCAAGTCCCTGAACAACACCTATATCCAGGGCATCTTTGACGAAATGAATGAAGATGCAGCTGGCAAACCCGCCGATGGGAAGGAGGCTGCCAAGGCATGAACGAACTTCTGAATGTTCAGAACCTGAAGGTCATCTTCCCCACCGAACGCGGCATTGTGCGTGCGGTGGAAGGGATCGATTTATGTGTGCACCCCGGTGAATGCATCGCCATCGTAGGTGAAAGCGGCTGCGGCAAATCCGTCACCAGTCTGGCCATCATGAAGCTGCTTTCCTCCCCCCCTGCCCTGATGCATGCGGATGAAATGACCTTTGACGGCAAAAACCTGCTGCAGATGAGCGAAAAGCAAATGCTGGATCTGCGCGGCAAGGACATGAGCATGATTTTTCAGGATGCCCTGACGGCGCTCAATCCTGTGATGTGCGTCGGCCGCCAATTGGATGAAATGTTCCTGCGGCACACCAAAATGACCCGCACGGAAGCCAAAGCCGCTTCCATCAAAGCGCTGCGGCTGGTGGGTGTGCCCGCCCCCGAAAAGCGCTACCACGACTATCCCCATCAGTTATCCGGCGGCATGCGCCAGCGTGTGCTGATTGCCATGGCCTTTGCCATCAAGCCCAAGCTGATCATTGCTGACGAGCCCACCACCGCCCTGGATGTGACCATTCAGGCACAGGTGCTGGATATTCTGCAAAAGCTGCAGCGGGAAAACGGCACTGCCCTGATCCTCATCACCCATGACCTGAGCGTGGTGGCCCATATGGCGGACCGGGTGTATGTGATGTACTGCGGCAAAATCGTGGAGCACGCACCGCTGCGGGATCTGTTCACCGATCCCAAACACCCCTATACTCAGGGGCTTCTTTCCTCCGTGCCCCATCTTACCGCCAGTTCCAACCGTTTTGTACAAATTCCCGATAACGTACCCAGCCCTCTAAAGAAGCCCTCCGGCTGTTATTTCCACACCCGCTGCTCCCACTGCACACCGGAATGCACCCAATGCATGCCGCGCCTGACGGACGTCGATGATCACCGTCAGCTGCGCTGCCATCATCCCCTGGGAGGTGAACACCATGGCTGATAATACGCTGATCCGCACAGAAGATTTGTGCGTCTGGTTCCCGGTGCGCCGGGCATTGCCTTTTGGCAAACGGCGCTATGTCAAGGCCGTGGACAATGTTTCCATCACCATCGAAAAGGGTGAAACCTTCGGTCTTGTAGGTGAAAGCGGCTGCGGTAAATCTACCCTGGCCAATGCGTTGCTTGGCATGCAAAAGCCCACCGCCGGTAAGGTATATTTCAAGGGCAAGGATCTCAATGCACTCAGCATCAAGGACTTCAAGGAAGCCCGCCGCGATATGCAGATGATCTTCCAGGATCCCTTCTCCTCCCTGGACCCCCGGTGGGACGTGTACCGGCTGATCAGCGAACCCATGTACATCCGCGGCGGCTACACCAAGGAGCAAATGGAACAGGAAGTGCTGCGGCTGTTGAAGCTGGTGGGCCTCAATGAAGACGATCTGCACCGCTATCCCAGCGAATTTTCCGGTGGTCAGCGCCAGCGCATCGGTATTGCCCGGGCCATTTCCCTGCATCCTGATTTTCTGGTATGCGACGAGCCTGTCAGCGCCCTGGACGTATCCGTGCATGCCCAGATCCTCAATCTGCTGATGGAACTGCAGCAGGAAATGAACATGACCTACCTGTTCATTTCTCATAACCTGGCTGTGGTGAAGGACATCTGCAAAAACCTGTGTGTGATGTACCTGGGCCAGGTGATGGAAACCGGTGATACCCAGGAGATTTTCAATAATCCCCTTCACCCTTACACCCGTTCCCTGCTTTCCGCTGTGCTGAGCGTCAATCTGGATGAAAAGCAGGAGCGAATGATCCTCAAAGGCGAAATTCCCAGCCCCATCGATGCCCCCAAGGGGTGCCGTTTCTGCACACGCTGTCCCTATGCCAGCGAAAAGTGCCATCAGGAAACGCCCCAGCTGCAGCAGTGCGGCGAAAAGCATTTCATCGCCTGCCATTTCCCCGGCATCGGTATGGAAAAATAAGAACAAAAAAACAGCCCCCGGAGCCATTGGATTCCGAGGGCTGTTTTTTTGCTGCAAAGGAATGATTATTACTTACCCGCATGTGTTTTCCAGCCGTTTTTCAGTTTTTCTTTCAGTTGCTCCAAGGTCATCAGTCCGCCCAGAGCATCGTAGCTGGTAACGGACGCAGCCCCTTCCGCAGCGGCCAACCGGGCACAGGCTTCCGGACTTTCGCCATTGAGTGCAGCCGTCAGCCAAGCGGCAATGGTCACGTCCCCGGCACCGGTGCTGCTGCGCACGATGTCCGCCTGATAGCAGGGCTGATGCCCACAGCTGCCGGCCCAGAGGGCCTTGTCTGCCGTCCATTTTGCCCCGGTGCTCTCCATGCGTTCCAAGCCGGCGCATTTCCACACCAGCCCCGAAAGCCCGCACTTCACCATGGCCACGGCGCACCCCATTTCCAGACACCTTTGGGCCAGCGGTATAGCATTCTGCTTCACATCCAGTCCATCGGTACAATCCTCTCCGGATGCGGTCAGCTGATGAAACAGGGGTCTGTTCAGCATGAAGCAAAGCTCCTCAAAGCTGGGCACAAAGAAATCTACAAAAGGCAGCACATTTTTCAGCAGCCTTTCCCAATCCACCCGGCCGCCCTCGCCGTTTGCATCAATGGCCGCCATATCCAGGCTGGTGACAAGCCCTTTTTCTTTGGCGCGCCGCATGATCCGCTTCAGTTCTTCCCCGTCATTGGCATAGATTTTTTTCATCAGCGGAGGATAGCCAAAGTGGAAAAGGGCTGCGTTATCCAGCGCACTTTCCGGCACATCATCCGCAGAAAACGTGTTGTTGGCCCCGGGATGATGCAGAAACATCCGGTCAATACCCGGCAGCGCCAGCACCACAGAGTAGGACGTGGTGCTGCCCTCATCCACAATCAGCCCACCGGCACCGTACCGGCCCAGGATCTCCGCAAGCATGGCACCAAATGCATCGTCCCCCACCTTGCCAAGCAATGTCACATCGTTCCCCAGCCGCTTCAGGGCCAGCCCGGTATTGGCCACGCTGCCGCCCGTATGCACGCTGGCTGCATTCATTTCCACCAGCTTGCCCGGCACCAGCAGTTCATCCACCCTTGCCACTTTCTTTTCCCCGGGAAAAACAGGAGTGATATCCAGACAGATATGCCCTGCTGCAATGACCGAATGTTTGCCCATCGTTTCCTCCTGACGGAACACGGCCTGCCGGGAATCCCTGCAGGCCGCATTTTCCTTTGATCAGATACCCATGATCAGCTTCATCACATACATTTCAAGCTGTTCAAATTTCTTTTCCCGGATCAGTTCATCGGCATAAGCCCGATCGTATTTTTTCACCTTTTCTTCCATGGCCTTGAAAATGGCCAGAGAATTTTTCAGGTGTTCATAGCTGTCTTCGTCGGAAGTGGTGCGCATGGCCTTCACATCCAGGCCCACATATTCGCCGTTTTGGCCGTATCCGTTGTCCATCAACACCTTCACCTGATTGAAAGCGGAACGCAGATTTTCCACGCCAAAGGACTTGTCCTGGTCATAACGGATGCCGTTCTGGTCGTTCATATGTACGGTGAACAGCTTCCCAAAGGCCAGCGCAAAGCCCATTTCATTGGCAGGATCCAGCCCTGCCAGCACTGCATGGGCGCTTTCCAGATTGCCGCCCACACGCTTGGGATCGATGGTGGCAGCGGAAACCGCCATCACATGGCCGATGGTGCCGCAGAAGGAACGGTCAATGGGTTCATTGGGCTTGGGCTCAATGCAGACACGGATGCTGTCATCATAGCGCAGCATGCCGTTGATGGCCTCCACCAGCTGCCGGGTGGCTTCCACAGGGCTCTTGGCCTCGGCGCAAAGCGTCCCTTCACGGGCCAGCCACAGCACGATCAGGTCGCAGCCCAGCTCCCGTGCAATATCGATGGAACGGTAAGAACGCCACATGGCAAATTCCCGGTCTTCCTTGCTGGTGGAGGTATAGCCGCCGTCGGTGGTATGGGGATCCATCCACAGCCGGGGGGCCACAAATTCAGCCTTCAGGCCGTATTTATCCAGCAGGGCCTTCACTTTCCTGGCTTCTGCCTTGATTTGTTCCTCCGTCAGGTCGTTCATATTGGGAACCACATCGTCATCGTGGAACTGGACAGCATCAAAGCCCAGCTCACGGAACCTGGCAAATTTGGTTTCCAGATCAATGGCTTTTCTGGTTTCGGGGCCATAGGAGTCCGCACCGGTATGAACATTCCAGGGACCTACGGAGAATTTGAATTGAGACATGGTTTTTCCTCCTCAAACAAATAGTACAATATGCAGTTTTTCCTTCCCTTTTATTATATCAAATCCCTCCCATCCCGGTCAAGCCATGTTCGAAAAATCGCAATAAAAATCCCCCTTCTGCACAAAGCACAGAAGAGGGAAAATACGGATTTATTCCGCAAACACGCGCATGGCCTTTTCTACGTCTTCCTGCATGGCCTGCTCGGCTGCCAATGCCAGATCGTGGTAATAGGTCACCTGCTGGCGGGAAAGCATTTCCTGCACAGCCCGGGTACCGGCCTTAGACATGTAGGTGTAGTAGTTCACCTTGCGGATGCCGTTTTTGATGGCCTTTCGGTATTCCGCATCGCTGACGCCGCTGCCGCCATGCATCACCAGCGGCAGGCCTGTTTTTTCGGCAATCACCTTCACCCGCTCCAGATCCAGCACCGGCTGGCTTTTGTACACGCCATGGGCGGTGCCGAAGCTGGGGGCCAGGGCATCAATGCCTGTTTCCCGGCAGAATGTAGCCGCAAGTTCGGGATCGGTATAGACAGGGCCGGTGTAGGTTTCACCGCCCGTTTCCCCCGTGCCCATCTGGCCCAGCTCCGCTTCCACACTGGCGCCGTATGCATGGCTCATGGCCACGGCACGGCGGGTGTTTTCCACGTTTTCTTCATAGGGCAGCACGCTTCCGTCATACATGATGCCGGTAAAGCCCATTTTCAGCGCTTCTTCCATGTAGTCAAAAGACTCGCAATGATCCAGATGCACGCACACCGGTACGCTGCTTTTCTTTGCCGCTTCCACCATCACAGGTCCTATGATACGCAGGGCAGAGTAAGGCTCGTGCACCTGGGCATGGCTGATGATCA
>JAFWYZ010000169.1 GCA_017517465.1 Clostridia bacterium
CAGCGGCCTGGAAACCCCCACCGAGGGCAAAATCTTCTTCGGTGACGATGAAGTGACCAACCTGCCCCCCGAAAACCGGGGTGTAGGCATGGTGTTTCAGAATTATGCCCTCTATCCCCATCTGACGGTGGAACAGAACATTCAGTTCCCCCTGCAGAACCTGAAGGGCAAGGAGAAGCTGTCCAAGGAAGAAATGCACCGCCGTGCACTGGAAGCGGCCAGGCTGGTGCAGATCGATATGCTGATGGAGCGCAAGCCCTCCGAGCTTTCCGGTGGTCAGCAGCAGCGGGTGGCCATTGCCCGTGCGCTGGTGAAAATGCCCCGTGTGCTGCTGCTGGATGAACCGCTGTCCAACCTGGATGCCCGTCTGCGCCTGCAGACAAGGGAGGAAATCCGCCGCATCCAGAAGGCCACGAAGATCACCACCATTTTCGTCACCCACGACCAGGATGAAGCCATGTCCATTTCCGATATGATCGTGGTGATGAAGGACGGTGTGGTGCATCAGATCGGCAGGCCCCAGGAAGTGTACGATCATCCCACCAATCTGTTTGTGGCCCAGTTCCTGGGCACGCCTTCCATCAATGTGTTCCATGCCCGGGTGGAGGGAGAAGGGCTGTTTATCGGCGATGAAAAGGTGCTGAACGTACCCGGCATCCGGGACGGCAAGGTGATCTGCGCCATCCGTCCGGAAGGGTTTTTGCTGGATGAAACCGGCCCCTTCACCCTGAACCTGGAGCGGATGGAAGTGATGGGCAGGGATACCTCCGTGGTGTGCAACCATGAATGTGGGGTGTCCGAAGTGATCCGGGCCATTGTGCGTACCGACAGTGTGGTGGACGAAGAAAAGGAAACCGTCCGCTTTACCCTCATTCCCTCCAAGGTGCATCTGTTTGACCCCGAAACGGAAGAAGATTTGCCCTTTATGGCCTAAAAGGAGAAGAAAGCCATGTTCAAAAAGAATGTGAAGGCCTGGCTGTATCTGCTGCCTGCCATCCTGTTTCTGGGCATCTTCATGGTTTACCCGCTGATCGACGTGCTGGTGTATTCCTTTGAAGAAGGGTACAATTCCGCTTCCCAGAGCTACCACGGCGTGGGCCTGTTCAATTTCAGCTATGTGCTGCATGATCCCTATTTCCTGCAGGCGGTGAAGAACACCTTCATTCTGGTGATCGTCACGGTGCCCCTGTCCACCGGCCTGGCCCTGCTCATTTCCCTGGGGCTCAACAGCATCAAGCCCCTGCGCAACCTGTATCAGACCGTCTATTTCCTGCCCTATGTGACCAATACCCTGGCCGTGGGCCTGGTGTTCATGGTGCTGTTCAAAAAGACTCCCTATTCCGAGGGCATGGTGAATCTTTTGCTGAACTGGTTCGGCGCATCCTCGGTGGATTTCATTGACGGGCCTTACTGGGCAAAGATGTTTGTGCTGTGCTTCTATACCATCTGGGTGGTGCTGCCCTTCAAAGTGCTGATCCTCACCAGTGCCCTGGCCTCCGTGGATGAAAACCTGTATAAGGCAGCAAGGCTGGATAATACCCCCAAGTGGCGGATGTTTACCAAAATCACCCTGCCCATGATCTCACCCATGGTGTTTTATCTGGTGATCACCGGCTTTATCGGCGCCTTCAAGGCATACAGCGATGCCGTGGCTCTTTTCGGGACGGACCTCAACGCAGCCGGCATGAACACCATCGTGGGCTATGTGTATGACATGCTGTACGGCAACAGCGGCGGCTACCCCTCCTTTGCATCGGCGGCGGCACTGATCCTGTTTGCCATTGTGCTCACCATCACCTGCATCAACCTGCTGATCAGCAAAAAGCATGTGCATTACTGAGGAAGGAGGGAACAAAATGCAGACAAAGCTTGATTTTACAAAAATCGAACGCCGGGCTAAGATCAAAAACCGCACCGGCAAGGCCGTTACCTATTTCCTGCTCACCCTGTGGGCACTGGTGGTGCTGTTTCCCTTCTACTGGATGATCCTCACCTCCGTCAAAAGCTACGGCGCTTACAATGCGGAGTATATCCCCACCTTCTTTACCCTCAGCCCCACCCTGGAAAACTATGCTACCGCCTTTACCGCGGTGCCCCTGGGCCGGTATTTCACCAATACGCTGATTTTCACCGTCGTGACCACCGCCGTCATGCTGGTGGTGATCGTGCTGGCGGCCTTTGCCTTTGCCAGGCTGGAATTCAAGGGCAAGAACCTTCTGTTCACCCTGTTTCTGTCCCTGATGATGATCCCCACGGAGCTGGTGGTGATCACCAATTTCCAGACCATCACAAACCTTGGCCTGCGCAATACCTTTGCCGGTCTGATCCTGCCCTCCGTTACTTCGGTTTTCTATATTTACCTGCTGAAGGAAAACTTTGAGCAGATCCCGGATGAACTGTACAAGGCTGCCCGGGTGGACGGCACCGGGGATTTCAAATACCTGATGAAGGTGATGGTGCCCATCAGCCAGCCCACCATTGTCACCATCGTGATCCTCAAGATCATCGAATGCTGGAACAGCTATGTGTGGCCCCGGCTGATCACCGACGACCCCATGTACTTCCTGGTGTCCAACGGCATTCAGGAGATCCGCGAAAACGGCTTTGGCCGGGAAAACATTCCGGCCATGATGGCGGCTGTGGTGGTTATTTCCGCGCCGCTGATCGTGCTGTTTCTCATCTTCCGCAAGAAGGTCATGGCCGGTGTTTCCAGAGGAGGGACCAAGGGATGATGAAAAAGAAAACCGTTTTGTGCCTGCTGCTCCTGGTATGCCTTATGCTGACGGGCTGCCATGGCAAAAATACCGCTGCGGCCTTTGCACTGCCGGATCATTTTGACACCGGCAGGCAGTATGAGATCACCTTCTGGGCCAAGAACGATACCAACATGACCCAGGTGAACATCTACAAGGCCGCCATTGAAGGCTTTCAAAAGGCCTACCCCAACGTGACAGTCAACCTGCGTCTGTATACCGACTATGGCCGCATCTATAACGACGTCATCACCAATATTGCCACCCAGACCACCCCCAATGTGTGCATCACCTATCCCGATCATATTGCCACCTATCTCACCGGCGGCACCAATACCGTGGTTCCGCTGGAGGACTTCATGAGGGATGAAAAATGGGGCCTTGGGGGCAGCATGGTGAATTTTGATGCCCCCACTGCGGAGGAAGTGGTGCCCAAGTTCCTGGCTGAATGCAAAATCGGCGGGGTCACCTATGCGCTGCCTTACATGCGTTCCACCGAAGCGGTGTATGTGAACAAAACCTTTGTGGAAAAGCTGGGCTTCACCCTGCCTGAAACCCTGACCTGGGATTTTGTGTGGCAGGTGTCCGAAGCGGCCATGAAAAAGGATGCCAACGGCAATTTCCTGGTCAACGGCCAGAAGGTGCTGATCCCCTTCATCTATAAGTCCACCGACAATATGATGATCCAGTACCTGAACCAGAAGCAGGCAGGCTATTCCACCGCCGATGGGGAAATCCTCATCTTCAACGATGATACCCGGGCTTTCCTGAAGGAAATTGCTCAGCATGCGGCCACCAAGGCCTTCTCTACCTTCAAGATCTCCAGCTATCCGGCCAATTTCCTCAATGCCGGTCAATGCATCTTCGCCTGTGACTCCACCGCCGGGGCTACCTGGATGGGCTCCGATGCCCCCCTGATCGATATTGCGGAAGAGAACCTGGTGAAGTTTGAAACTGCTGTGATGACTATTCCTCAGCTGACCCCGGAACAGCCCAGCATGATCTCCCAAGGGCCCTCCGTTTGTATTTTCAACAAGGAAGATCCTCAGGAGGTGCTGGCCAGCTGGCTGTTCATGCAGTATCTGCTGACTAACGATGTGCAGATTGCCTATGCCCAGACGGAAGGCTATGTGCCCGTCACCCTGAAAGCCCAGCAAAGCGGCGTGTATCAGGATTATCTTTCCCGGGAAGGGGAGGATAACGATCTGTACTATCCCATTAAGCTGCAGGCTTCCCGGCTTTTGATCGACAACACCGAAAACACCTTTGTCACCCCGGTGTTCAACGGCTCCGCTTCCCTGCGTGATGCGGCAGGCCAGATGATCGAAAACGTGACCAAGTCCGTCAACCGCCGCCAGACGGTGGATGATGCCTTTGTGGATAAGCTGTACAAGGAAGTTAATTCCCTCTATCGCCTGGACCAGACCGGCGCCATCGGCGTGCAGAAGGACCTGGGCCCGCTGCCCTCAACGGCGGTGACGCTGCTGATCACGTTGGTTGCGGTGTGGGCGCTGATGGGGCTGTATGTGCTGCGCAGTGTACTGAAAAAGAAAAAGGCAAAATAAGTTTCACTTCTTGAAAGCGGCATGCTTTTGTGCTATACTGTATCCGTGCATTTTTGCACAATAAAACAATGCAAGTGAGGAATAAGCAATGAAAACCAAGTTTTCCCGTTTCTTTGCGCTCATGATGGTTGTTGTGGTTGCCCTGTGCCTGGGTGGCTGCGCCAACGAAAAGAAAGCTGAACCCACCGCCGCTCCCGTTGTGGAAACTGTGGAAGAAGCCGTGACCGAAACCGTGGAAGCCGCTGAAGAAGCCGTGACTGAAACCGTGGAAGCTGCTGAAGAAGCTGTGACCGAAACTGTGGAAGCCGCTGAAGAAGCCGTGACCGAAACCGTGGAAGCCGTGGAAGAAACCGTGACCGAAACCGTGGAAGCCGCTGAAGAAGCCGTGACCGAAACCGTGGAAGCCGCTGAAGAAGCTGTGACTGAAACTGTGGAAGCCGCTGAAGAAGCTGTGACCGAAACCGTGGAAGCCGCTGAAGAAGCCGTGACCGAAACCGTGGAAGCCGCTGAAGAAGCTGTGACCGAAACCGTGGAAGCCGCTGAAGAAGCTGTGACCGAAACTGTGGAAGCCGCTGAAGAAGCTGTGACCGAAACTGTGGAAGCCGCTGAAGAAGCTGTGACCGAAACCGTGGAAGCCGTGGAAGAAGCTGTGGCTGAAGTGGCTGCTGTGAAGACCTATGCCGAATA
>JAFWYZ010000170.1 GCA_017517465.1 Clostridia bacterium
GCCGAAAGGCTGGGTGTTTTTCTATGCGAAAAAAGGAGAGGGGAATTGAACGAAAGCGGTAGTGAATGGCAGCCCAGTGGGCTGCCAGAGCCGCGGTGACCGAGCCGTGAGGCGAGAGCAATTCCCCTCACCTCCACCAAAGAAAAATGCCCAGCCGAAAGGCTGGGTGTTTTTCTTTGCGAAAGAAAGGTAAGGGAAATTCAGAAGCATGATTGGTTCGATCTCAGATGCCCAGTATTTATCGACATCTATACCAACCTTTTTTAGGGCTAAATATCCGCAACTAATACCATCAAACAAGCTTAATACATTCATCGTGTTTTCCTTTAGTTATTTGAGAAATAAAGCCAGAAAGTATTCATAAATGCAAAATCATTGTATCATAATTTCCTCTACTCTGCAATAAAAAGCTCCCAGCGCATAAATGCCGTTGTTTATTGGAGAAAACAGCAATATTTCCCCTTTGGGTCCCGGGACAATGTTCCTGGTGGGGTGAAGGGGCGAAGCCCCTCATATCATTCCATGGTCGGATCAAATTCGCAGACGGTGAGGTGCTGCTTTTCGCCGTTTTCGTACCATTGGGCCACCACATAATAGGAGGCAGGCTGACCTTCGTAGGGGATCAGGGTGTATTCGTCGGCATTGGGGTCGGCATAGAGGGCGGAGGAGGAAAGGGTGTAGGGTTCACCGTTGAAGGTGACTTCAAAATCACCCAGGGCAGCGACGGAACCTACGCAGTCGTTACACAGAACATGGATGGGGGAATCGGTGAGAAATTTGGGGTTGTTGTATTCCAGGGAGGCTTCCTGAGTGTTGTTTTGCAGGATGCAATGGCCGTTCACCTGACAGCCAAAGAGCATCACGCGGGTGGCTTCATCGGCAGTGAGGATGATATCACCGGCGAACCAGCAGTTGGTGAACATGGCAACGGCATGATCGCCGCTGATAATCACATCGGCAGGGAAAATGGTGTTTTCCCAGATCAGGGTATCCCCTTCCTGCAGGGTGAAGGAATAATCTGCCACAGTGCGCATTTCGGCCAGTGCGGATACGCAGGAGAACACGAGAACCAGCGTCAGGAAAACGGACAGACACTTTTTCATGAGAACAGCCTCTTTTCGATCAAATTTTGTTTGATTCATTATAGCATAATGCAAACGGAAAAGGAACTGTTTTTTCGGTGCGGTTGCTTGTTTGCACAGGAAAATATGTGCTATAATGGCAGCAGGAAAACAGCAGATCACACGATGAACGGAGGACACCCATGAGAAAAGCGGAGAAGGGACTGATTACGGCATTTTTGCTGGTCAGCATGATGTTTTTGTCCGGGGTGTTTGCGGTGCAGGGGTCGCTGCTGAGCAGCATGATCCGGCACTTTGAACTGACGGCGGCCAATCAGGGCACGGCCAATACGGTGGCCTTTGCAGGTGGATTGACGGCACTGGTGATGGCCTTTTCCCTGAAGGGAAGATGGCAGAAGCGGACGCTTCTGAAGGCTGCCATCATGGTATGCGCACTGGGGCTTTTGCTGATGTGGCTGGCACCGGGCTATGCCATGTATGTGGCAGCCTGGTTTGTAGCCGGGTTTGGGCTGGGGCTGATGGATGCGCTGCTGTCGGCATGCATGGCGGATTTGTATACGGGAAATATGGCGGTGACCATGATGTGCCTGCTGCACACCTCCAACGGGCTTTCCAGCGTGCTGATGCCCATGGTGTATGCAGGGTTATTGGACAGCGGCATGGCCTGGCAGAAGGTCTATATGCTGATCGGCGTGGCCGGGCTTGGGATTGTGGCGGTGGCATGGGCCGTGAAGAAAATATGCGGCATGGTGGACACAGAGGATATTTCCGGACAGCAGGTGCAATTGAAGCAGATTTTGCCTGCACTGAAAAACGGACGGCTGATGTGGCTGGTGGCGGCCATTTTCTTCCATGGCATTTTCCTGTCCGGGCTGAATACGTGGATCAATCGGTATGCAGAGGGAATTGCAGGCATGGAAAGCCTGCCGGCACAGAGCTGTGTGTTTATCGGGCTGATGCTGTCCAGGCTGCTGATGCCCTTCCTGCCTGTCAAAACGGAGAAATATGTGCTGTGGGCAGGCATTGGCGGCGGCATGCTGCTGTGTGTGGGCCTGGCATTCCCTGTGGGCTGGGTGCTGCGGGTGATGCTGATATTGAGCAGTTTGTGCTTTGGTGCGCTGATTCCCTGTGTGATCACCCTGGGCTGTGCGCGGCAGCAAAACAACAGCCTGCTTTGCACCACCGGGATCATGCTGGCCCTGTATCTGGGCCAGGGGGTATCTTCCCCTGTGATCGCCTGGCTGGAAGGGCTGTTCAGCCTGCGGGCAGGCATGCTGCTGTGTGCCGGATGCATGGTGCTCAGCAGCCTGTGCTGCATGGCAGACAGAAAAGGGAAAACGACGGCTGCATAGAAAAAGGATCCTTCGTTGGCGGGAGGTTTCTTATGGATCAATTTATCCTGCAACGAACAAACGAGCATCCGACATTCGGATGCTCATTTGCTTATGTAGGTTTATAAACGCAATGCACTGGCACAGTGCGTATAATTGCGCCCTCTCAAAGCAGTAGGAAGTAAGCTTTTTTTCCTGACAAAAATAGCGTTTATTGGTTGGCTGAATCAATCTCTCTTTGACGTTTCACTGCGCCAATAATTTCTCTCATGCTTGGATCACCTTTGATGGTGCAACGAAGCCCATCGAAATTCACTGTGGTCAACAGTTCCCTGAATATGTGCCAGAATCTTTTCATTTGATTACGCTCCTTTCAGCTTTATTTTATTGTTGCATTCATGATAAAGAAAACGGTCAACTGCTGATTTTTGAGGAAAAAACGGACAAAACCTCTTCATTTATCCATCAGATTTTCAATATTGTTGGTTGGACAATATGCCACACAAGTGTATAATAAATTCAGGAAGGAGAGATAATATGAAACATGAGATTACAACCTACAATACAAAAAAACTAATTTCAAACACATTAAAAGCACTCATGCGTACCAAGCCCTTTTCGAAAATTACGGTGAGTGAGATCATTTCCACCTGTAAAATCAACCGTAAAACGTTTTACTACCATTTTGAGGATATTTTTGCTTTGGTTAAGTGGATGTTTGAAGAAGA
>JAFWYZ010000171.1 GCA_017517465.1 Clostridia bacterium
AATGACGGCGATGGCTTGTAACAGCGGAAGGTTTCCGACGTGAACAAATGATCCACTTCGATTTGCTGATCGTGCATTACACTCTGCAATACATCGTTATCCGTGTTGGATGCGATGTGAAGGTAGTATTGGCCTTTTAAGGCGTCCAGGACGGGTTTGGCATCCGGATAGGCCGGACGCTTTCCGGCAGCTGCAAGCATATCAGCTGCTGCTTTTTCGGCATTTCCGGGTACTTGGTATTGTTCACAGAAATGGCGAATGCGTGCAGTGAAAATTTCCCGTTCCGTTAGAAAGGGAAAGGATGCCGTGTGCTTTCGGTAAAACGATTTCCATTCGGCATGAAATGCATCTGCATCCGGATGATGGCCAAAGGCGCTCAGATGTTTCAGTACAGCTTTGGCAGAAGCTCCTTTTTCCACCCGAAAAAGCGTACCGAAGGCATCGAAAATAATGTGCTTTATCATGGTGTTATTCCTGGTAATGGCTGTTCAGGTGGAAATTATCATCGTTATTCTTTGAAGCTGTAAGACAGTATTTTACAACACCATCTGGGCACAGAAATTCTTTGGAAAAAGCAGAAACACCGCCTAAATTCAGAAGGCTGCCGCCGCTGCGGATGGCCTCCATCATGGGAAAGAGGATCATCATGGTTTTGCTGCAAATCCCCTGGCCGCAGCTGTTCACCGGGCAACCGTAACCGCAGGCGAACACATCGCCCACCTGCTCGCCGTTGCGGCAATGGTGCTCCGTGGTATTGTTATGGGAAACGGCAATCACTTCCACCTGAAAGCTGTATTGTTCGTCATACCATTTGTTCATTTGTTTGTTCCTCCAATTCTTTTCCCAGTACATCGGCAAATTTCTGAATGGATGGGCCCAGGGTTTTCAGCCATGAGCGTATTTCGGGGGTTTGAAGGGCTTCAGAGGGGTTTTGACGCACGGCAAGGGTTTGCTCCATCTGATCGGGCTCGGGGCACAGGCGCTGCTCCAGAGCCCATTTGCCGGCTTGTGTTTTGCTGATGATGGTTTTCGTACGCAGGGTATACAGGCATCTGGCAATATCCAGCAGCCAGCCGCAGCTATACAGGCTTTCGTTTGTTTCCCGGGCATGGATGCGGATGGTGGTCAGGTGCTGGCGGATTTCATACAGAAGATCAGTGAAGGTGGTGGGCGGTATGAGAGAAGACAGATCCTGGCCATAGATGCAGCGGCCAAAGTGAAGCAGGCTGTGGCAGGAAAATGCATCAAGCATATAGTGGGTTTTGATGCGTTGTCCGCCGGTGCCCCAGTAGATAACGGTGGTGAACTGATCATGCCGGAATTCGTCTGCGCAGACAAGCGCCCCTTCAATGCACCTAAAAAGCGGATTGTTGGTTTCGTTGACCATGGTCTGGCGAAGCATGAGCAGCGCTTCTGTCTGCGGTTCTGGAATAGGGCAATCGGTGAAGCAAAGAAGATCAATATCGCTCCATCCGGGCTGAAAATCGTTCATTACACAGGAACCGTACAGATGCACTGACAAAAGATGGCCGCAGAGAATTTCATTCATTCTTTCTATAAAAGGCTGAATTTGCTTTTCCATCGTCATCCTCCTGGATTTGATGATTTCAGTATAGCATAACGGAAGGGAAGAGAAAAGAAAAATGTGCAAAAATTTCTGATAGGGGATTGACAAAAAGGAAGATAAATGCTATTCTATATGAGCGCTTCCGGCAAGGCCGCCAAACGCTATGCGCGGAGGGATGGCCGAGTGGTTGAAGGCGCTGGTCTTGAAAACCAGTGATGTCGAAAGGCACCGGGGGTTCGAATCCCTTTCCCTCCGCCATTTTTCACTAAAGCGCACTGCCGAGGGTGGCACCGAAGCAGCAACAACTGAACATGGAGAAGTACCCAAGTGGCCGAAGGGGCTCCCCTGCTAAGGGAGTAGTACGAGTGAATCGTAGCGAGGGTTCAAATCCCTCCTTCTCCGCCAAGAAAAACCTTTGAGGATTGCTTCAAAGGTTTTTTGTTTATAAAATATTGAGTAGATACAGAGCGGAAGGAGAGAGTCGAACTCTCGAACGAACAAAAAGACCTGCAGGATGTAAACTGCAGGTCTTGTCTTATTCTCAGTGGGTTTCTGCCTGCATTTCGGCCAGGATTTTCTTGGCGGCGGAAATGCGGACGCACAGGGTGAAAATCTTCATGGCGTTGGTCAGGTCTGCCATGCAGGGGTAGGTGGGGGCGATGCGGATGTTGGAGTCGTTGGGGTCCAGGCCGTAGGGCCAGGTGGCACCGGCGGGGGTCATGGTCACACCGGCCTTCTTGCAGCGGGCCACAATGTCCTTGGCACAGCCGGGCATGCTGTCAAACATGATGAAATAGCCGCCCAGTGGCTTGGTCCAGGTGCCAACGTCCAGGCCTTCCAGGTCTTCCTGCAGGATGTTGATCACCGCTTCGAACTTGGGCCGGATGATGTCTGCATGCTTTCTCATGTGCTCCACCATGCCGTGGATGTCCTTGAAGAAGCGGACATGACGCAGCTGGTTCACCTTATCGTGGCCGATGGTCTGGATGCGCAGGTTGGAGATGAAGTCCTCCATGTTGTTAGGGCTGGTGGCGATGGCGGCAATACCGCTGCCGGGGAAGGTGATCTTGCTGGTGGAAGCAAATTTATACACCAGGTCAGGATTGCCGGCGCGCTTGCATTCAGCCAGAATTTCAATCAGGTGATCCTGATGATGGTCATACAGGTGATGCATACCGTAGGCATTATCCCAGAAGATACGGAAGTCGGGTGCGGCGGGTTCCAGACGGGCAAAACGGCGCACCGTTTCATCGGAATAGGAAATACCCAGGGGATTGGCATATTTCGGCACGCACCAGATGCCCTTGATGGTTTCATCTTCGGAAACCAGTTTTTCCACCAGATCCATATCGGGGCCTTCTGCGGTCATGGGCACAGGGATCATTTTGATGCCGAAGTATCCGGTAATGGCAAAATGACGGTCATAGCCGGGCACGGGGCAGAGGAACTTCACTTCAGGAAGTTTGCACCAGGGGGTGTTGCCCATGACACCGTGGGTCCAAACGCGGGAAATGGTATCGAACATCACGTTCAGGGAAGAGTTACCGTAAATGATGATGTCCTTGGGGTTGTTTTCCATCAT
>JAFWYZ010000172.1 GCA_017517465.1 Clostridia bacterium
CACCAAAACCGGATAGCCGATCTCTCCTGCGGCTTCAACACCGTCGCCGATGTTGGTGACAGCTTTTCCCTTGGCACGAGGGATGTTCAGACGCTCCAGCAGATTTTCAAAGGCGTTTCTGTCCTCTGCCTTTTCAATGGCAGCGCAGTCAGTGCCGATAATCTTTACACCCAAATCCGTCAGTGGCTGGGCAAGGTTGATGGCGGTCTGTCCGCCCAAACTGGCAATCACGCCCTCCGGCTGTTCCAGCAGAATAATGTTCATCACATCTTCGGGGGTGAGGGGCTCGAAGTAGAGCTTGTCGGCGGTGGTATAGTCGGTGGAAACGGTTTCGGGGTTGTTGTTGATGATGATGGCTTCGTAGCCGGAATTTTTGATGGTGGTAACGGCATGGACGGTGGAATAGTCAAATTCCACACCCTGACCGATGCGGATGGGGCCGGCGCCCAGCACGATGATCTTTTTCTTGTCCGTCAGCCGGGAATCCATATCCCCCTGATAGGAGGAGTAGAAGTAGGGGATGTAGGCATTGGTGTGGCAGGTGTCCACCATGCGGAAGGCGGGCATGATGCCGTTTTCCTTGCGAAGATTCCACACATCCTGTTCCTTCACACCCCAGAATTTAGCGATGCAGGGATCGGCAAAGCCCATCTGCTTGGCGGCGCGGAGGGCAGCCGCATCCATCTTCTTTTCCTTCAGGATGTTTTCCATGTCCACAATGCGCTTAAAGGCTTCCAGGAACAGCATGGTGATCTTCGTCACATCATGGATCTTTTCCAGGGTTACACCCATGCGGATCAGCTGCATCACGGCGAACACGTTATCGCTGCGGAAGGTTTTCAGGTAATCCAGCAGTTCTTCTTCTCCCATGCCGTCAAACTTGGGCATATAGAAGTGGTTCACGCCGATTTCCAGGCAGCGCACGGACTTGAGCAGGCTTTCTTCCAGGCTGGTGCCGATGCCCATCACTTCGCCGGTGGCCTTCATCTGGGTGCCCAGCTGGTTGGAGGCATTGGCGAATTTATCGAAGGGGAAGCGGGGCAGCTTGGCCACCACATAATCAAGCCGGGGCTCGAAAGCGGCATTGGTGTTGGCGATCTTGATTTCATCCAGCGTCATGCCCACGGCGATCTTGGCGGTCACCCGGGCGATGGGATAGCCGCTGGCCTTGGAAGCCAGGGCAGAGGAGCGGCTGACACGGGGGTTCACTTCGATCAGGTAATATTCGCTGGTTTCGGGATTCAGGGCAAACTGCACATTGCAGCCGCCTTCGATTTTCAGGGCGCGGATGAGGCGGATGGCGCTGTCGTTGAGCATCTTCAGGTCATGATCGTTGAGGCTGAGGATGGGGGCCACCACCATGGAGTCGCCGGTGTGGACGCCCACGGGGTCGATGTTTTCCATGCCGCAGATGGTGATGACCTTGTCCTGGCCGTCACGCATCATTTCGAATTCGATTTCCTTGTAGCCCTTCACGCTCTTTTCGATCAGCACCTGATGCACAGGGCTCAGCTTGAAGGCATTGATGCCGATATCGATCAATTCTTCTTCGTTGTCGGCAAAGCCGCCGCCGGTACCGCCCAGGGTAAAGGCAGGACGCAGCACCACGGGGTAGCCGATGCGCTTGGCCGCTTCTTTGGCCTCTTCCAGGGAGTAGGTGATTTCGGAGGGGATGGTGGGTTCGCCGATCTGCTGGCACAGTTCCTTGAACATTTCACGGTCTTCCGCCCGTTCAATGGATTCGCTGCTGGTGCCAAGCAGCTCCACCCGGCATTCCCTGAGGATGCCCTTCTTTTCCAGCTGCATGGCCAGGTTCAACCCCGTCTGGCCGCCGATGCCGGGGATGATGGCATTGGGGCGTTCGTAGCGCAGGATCTTGGCGATGTATTCCAGGGTCAAGGGCTCCATGTACACCTTGTCGGCGATGGTGGTATCGGTCATGATGGTGGCAGGGTTGGAGTTGCACAGAAGCACTTCATACCCTTCTTCTTTCAGAGCAAGACAGGCCTGGGTGCCTGCGTAGTCAAATTCAGCCGCCTGGCCGATGACGATGGGGCCGGAACCGATGATCATAATCTTTTTCAAATCTGTACGCTTTGCCATGTCTGTTTCGCTCCTTTATTTCTTTTGATAAACGGCCTTGCCGTCGCATACGGTGAGGATACATTCGCCATAAAGCTCCATGCCGGCAAAGGGGGTGGCCCGGCCCATGGAAAGGAAGGTTTCGGGATCGGTTTTTTGTGCCCGGCTTACGTCAAACACCGTAAAATCATTTTTGAAGGGCAGGCCAAAGCGTTCTCTTGGGTTCACGCACATCAGCTGCACCAACTTTTCCAGCGTGATGATGCCCTTCTTCACAAAGTGGGTGTACATCACGGCAAAGGCCGTTTCGATACCCACCACGCCCATCAGGCTCTTTTCCAGGCCCCTGCCCTTTTCCTCGGCGGAGTGGGGGGCATGGTCGGTGGCGATCATGTCGATGGTGCCGTCAAGCAACCCTTCGATCAGCGCTTCTTGATCTTCCCGGCTTCGCAGCGGCGGGTTCATTTTGAAGCGGCCGTCTTCCTGCAGATCTTCATCGCACAGCACCAGGTAATGGGGCCCGGTTTCGCAGGTCACGTCCAGCCCCTGCTTTTTCGCTTGACGGATCAGCTCCACGCTTTCCCTGGTGGAAATATGGCACACATGGTATTTGCAGCCCGTTTCCTTCACCAGTTCCAGGTCCCGCTTGATCTGCGCCCATTCGCTTTCGGAGCAGATGCCCCGGTGGCCATGGGAAGCGGCATACACCCCATCGTGGATGTATCCGCCCCGGAGCAGGTCATTCACCTCGCAGTGCGCGGCGATGATCTTGCCCAGCCGCTTTGCTTCCAGCATGGCGCGGCGCATCATTTCATCGCTCTGCACGCCCCTTCCGTCATCGGAAAAGCCGCACACGTTTTCGCTGAGGCTTGCCATATCCACCAGCTGTTCGCCCTTTTCCCCCACGGTAATGGCGCCGTAGGGATGCACCCGGATGCAGGCCTTTTCCCGGATGAGGGAAAGCTGCTCTTCCAGATGCTCTCTGCTATCGGGCACCGGGCTGAGGTTGGGCATGGTGCACACGTCGGTGTACCCGCCGTGGGCAGATGCCAGCGCACCGGTTTCCATGGTTTCTTTATAAGAAAAACCCGGTTCTCTGAAATGCACATGCACATCACAGAAACCGGGAAGAATAACAATATCATCGGAAAGAGAAACAGGGGCACCGCCGCAAGCGTCGAAAAACAATGCGGCGTTTTCACTGGCTCGGTTCATTTCAGTCATTGCCCTGCGCACGTTTCCACCTCCGCATCTGCATAATAAAAGCCTTGTTTTCAGGCAAGGCCGATATCTCTTTTCATGGCCGATTGCTTATCTGCCATCGGCTATTATATCATATATATATGTCGCTGTCAATGACACAAACAATGAAACAATAAAAAAACGGTATTGTTATGAAAAAAAGCGGCCTGCCCGAAAGCAAGCCGCCTGATATTTGGTTTCATGCGGAAATTGTATATGTAGGAACATTGCAATTTCGCAAATTGGGATTCCAAAGGGGCTTTGTCCCTTTGGCGGGTTTAAAGGCGGAACCCTTACAGCTGGGGACCAGCCTTCACCAGAGCCTTGCCGGCGTCATTGCCGGTGTACTTGACGAAGTTCTTCACGAAACGGCCGGCCAGATCCTGGGCCTTCTTGTCCCATTCGGAAGCATCGGCATAGGTATCCCGGGGATCCAGGATGGCGGGGTTCACACCGGGCAGTTCGGTGGGCACTTCCAGATCGAACAGGGGGATCTTCTTGGTGGGAGCCTTCAGGATGTCGCCGCTGAGAATGGCGTCGATGATGCCGCGGGTATCCTTGATGGTGATGCGCTTGCCGGTGCCGTTCCAGCCGGTGTTGACCAGGTAGGCCTTGGCGCCATTAGCTTCCATCTTCTTCACCAGTTCTTCACCGTACTTGGTGGGATGCAGTTCCAGGAAGGCCTGGCCGAAGCAAGCAGAGAAGGTGGGGGTGGGTTCGGTGATGCCGCGTTCGGTGCCAGCCAGCTTGGAGGTGAAACCGGACAGGAAGTAATACTGGGTCTGTTCGGGGGTCAGGATGCTGACGGGGGGCAGCACGCCGAAAGCGTCGGCAGAGAGGAAAATCACGTTCTTGGCAGCGGGGGCTGCGGAAACGGGCTTGACGATGTTCTTGATATGATCGATGGGGTAGGAAACGCGGGTGTTTTCGGTGACGGAATCGTCAGCGAAGTCGCACTTGCCGTTTTCGTCCACGGTCACGTTTTCCAGCAGAGCGTTGCGCTTGATGGCGTTGTAGATGTCGGGTTCGCTTTCGGCATCCAGGTTGATGACCTTGGCATAGCAGCCGCCTTCGAAGTTGAAAACGCCGTTGTCGTCCCAGCCGTGTTCGTCGTCACCGATGAGGAGACGCTTGGGGTCGGTGGACAGGGTGGTCTTGCCGGTGCCGCTGAGGCCGAAGAACAGGGCGGTGTTTTCGCCGTTCATGTCGGTGTTGGCGGAGCAGTGCATGGAAGCGATGCCGCGCAGGGGCAGGTAGTAGTTCATCATGGAGAACATACCCTTCTTCATTTCGCCGCC
>JAFWYZ010000173.1 GCA_017517465.1 Clostridia bacterium
ACGGAATGGGGTTTTCTCTTTTACAGGAAGGACATACAGCCATCAAAAGACCACCTTTCGTCACACTTTATTATACCCCTCATCCTCTGCGAAAGCAAGCATCAAAGCCGGCATACCGGATCAGCCCCTTCCTTTTCTTCCGGAAACAGATTCTTTTCCTTTTCGTAAAAGGCCCTCTTCAGCATGGCAAACATGCGTTCATTGCCGCATGCCCTGCGGCACATTTCTTCCTTTTCTGCGGACCGTGCCAGCATATCGCCGATCCTTCCGCAGGGGTATTCACCGCATTTGGCACACCGTTCATGGCCCTTTTCCTGCAGGCAGGGCAGCAGCATAAAAGCGCAGCTTTGCCGGGTTCCGCAGCCCCGGCAGCGGATCTCCTCGTTGCTCACCACCCGGTCCCGCCAGCCCACCTGATGCCAGAAAACCGCCGTCTGATGCAGTTCTTCTTCCGTTCTTGCCAGATAACGGGGACACACGGCGCAGTCATCTCCGCAAACGGAATAGAACGGTTTTGCCTTTTCCATTTCCTCCAGCCGTTCCAGATACCACTGCATGGCCATTCTCCCCTTACTCAAACAAAGCGGTGGACAGGTAGCGGTCACCGGTATCGGGCAGCAGCACCACCACACGCTTTCCCTTGTTTTCCGGCCGTTTTGCCGTCTGTATAGCCGCATGGAGGGCAGCCCCGGCGGAAATGCCGGCCAATACCCCTTCCTTCCGTCCCAGGGCTCTGGCAGCCGCAAAAGCCGCCTCTTCCGTCACCGGCATCACTTCATCATAGATCTGTGTATCCAGTATGGAAGGTACAAAATTGGCACCGATGCCCTGCAAGCCATGCGGGCCTGCCTTGCCACCGGACAAAAGCGGTGAAGAAGCCGGCTCCACGGCGATCACCTGCACAGCAGGGTTTTGCTCCTTCAGATAGCGCGCCGTGCCCGTCAGGGTGCCGCCGGTGCCCACACCGGCCACAAAAATATCCACCTGTCCCTCCGTATCCTGCCAGATTTCCGGACCGGTGGTGCAGTAATGGGCCTGCGGATTGGCAGGATTATCAAACTGCCCTGCCATCACGCTGCCGGGAATTTCCTTCAGCATTCTTTCCGCAATGGCAATGGCTCCGGCCATGCCTTCCCTGCCGGGGGACAGCACCACATCTGCCCCCATGGCCTGCATCACCTTCCGTCTTTCGGGGCTCATGCTGTCGGGCATTACAATCACCAGACGGTATCCCCGCACAGCGCACACCAGCGCCAGGCCGATGCCGGTATTGCCGGAGGTGGGCTCAATGATGGTACCGCCGGGCTGCAAAAGCCCCTTCTTTTCCATATCCTCCACCATATTCAACCCCACCCTGTCCTTCACAGAACCGCCGGGGTTCATCATTTCCAGTTTGGCAAGCAGGGTGCATTCCAGCTGATATTCCTTTTCCAGCTTTGTCAGTTGTAAAAGCGGTGTGCGGCCAATGAGCTGCTCCGCAGAGGTGTATACGTTCATGGCGGGCCCTCCCAAGCATCAGATTTCACAAAAAGGATACCACACATTTTCTTTCCCGGCTGTTCCTTTTTTGTTTCCAAATGAAAAAAGGACGGTAAAAACCGTCCCTTGCTTTTATAAACCGAAAATGTAGCCTGCCGCAATGCCCAGCACCGCCGAAACACAGATAATGAAGATGGGGTGTTTTTTCATCTTCAGCAGCAGCCACAGCCCCAGGGCAAAAATGGCCAGCGATACGTAGATCTGCGCACCGGCAAACAGGTTCCAGCTGAACCCTGCCGGGAACAGCACTTCGATCACCATGGTAATCACAGCCGCTGCGATCAGGCCCACCGCAGCGGGCTTCAGGCCGCTCATCACGCCGGACACGATGCGGCTTTCCTTGAACTTCAGGTAGAACTGGGCCACGATCAGGATCACGATGAAAGAAGGCAGCACCACCCCCAGCGTAGCCAGCGCAGAGCCCAGCCAGCCTCCCTTTTCCATGCCGATGAAGGTAGCGATATTGATGGCAAAAGGCCCGGGGCTGGATTCGCTGATGCCCACAAAGTTCACAAAGGTGGCTTCTTCCAGCCAGTTATTCTGCATAACCTCCTGCTGAATGAAGGGCAGCATGGCATAGCCGCCGCCGAAGGTAAACAGGCCGATTTTGAAGAAGGTAAAGAACAGTGTCAGCAACGATACTTCCGTCATTTTGCTTCAGCCTCCTTCTTTTTCATCACCATGCTGGTCACCAGGCCCAGCACGGCGCAGCCGATGATCACATACAGAATGCTGATATCCGTCAAAAGCGACACCGCAAAGGCCAGCCCGGCGATCACATAGGCAACAGGGTTCTTGGGGCACTGCTTGTACATGCTGATCAGCGCCTTCACAACCAGCGCCAGCACACCGGCACGGATGCCCATGAAGGCATACTGTACCGCCTGAATATCCATGATGTTCTGCAAAAGCAGGGAGATCAGCGCAATAAAAATGAACGCAGGCAGCACCACGCCCAGCGTGGCCGCCACACTGCCCATGACACCGCAGGTCATATACCCCACAAAGGTGGCGGAATTGATGGCAATGGGGCCGGGGGTGGATTCGGCAATGGCCACAATGTTGAGAATATCCTCATCGCTGAGCCATTTGCGGTTTTCCGTCACTTCCTTCTGGATCAGGGGAATCATGGCGTAGCCGCCGCCGAAGGTGAACGCACCGATCTTCAGGAAGGTCAGGAACAAAGGCAGCAGCCTGTCCTTGTTTTTCATGATAAAGAGCACCTCCTTGGTATTTCATTGGATATTATATAGGAAAGAAGAGGAAAAGAAAAGGTCTGGAATAAATTTTGCCGGAACATTACCGGTTGCAAAAAACAGCAAATGCCGCTATACTGTCATAGAAAGCACCGTTCCGGAGGTTATCATGGAAAAACAGGACATTGCAATGCTGATCGAATGGTTTGAGCAGAATAAGGATCATAAGCTGAACTTCCTGGAAAAGCAGGCTGTCAAGCTGGCTGTTGGCAAGGCTGAAACGGTGGGGGATCTGATGGAAACCGCCCTTTCCCTGCTGAAAGGAAAGAAATAAAGGCTTTTGCGCAACTTTTTTGAAAATTTCTCTCAAAAAACGCTTGACACAGGCATCCGTTTGTGCTAAAATCTGTGATTGTCAGCAGGGATTAGCTTGCAGCCAGGCTGTAACTCATGACTGTCACAGCGGCAAATGCGCCTGTAGCTCAGTTGGATAGAGCAACGGCCTTCTAAGCCGTGGGTCAGGGGTTCGAATCCCTTCAGGCGCGCCAATCCGCTCATGGTGGGTGTAGTTCAGTTGGTTAGAGCGCCAGATTGTGGCTCTGGAGGTCGTGGGTTCGAATCCCACCACCCACCCCACTTCAAGCGCCCGTGCGCATACGTTGGGGTGTAGCCAAGCGGTAAGGCAAGGGACTTTGACTCCCTCATTCGTAGGTTCGATCCCTGCCACCCCAGCCACTTTGACCCATTAGCTCAGGTGGTAGAGCACTTGACTTTTAATCAAGGTGTCCGGGGTTCGAGTCCCCGATGGGTCACCACCCTTTGTGGGGTCATCCGCGGGCGTGGCGGAATGGCAGACGCGCCAGACTTAGGATCTGGTGCCGAGAGGCGTAAGAGTTCAAGTCTCTTCGTCCGCACCAGTACATCCCCTTCAATCCCCTTTTTCTGCGGTAGTAGCTCAGTTGGTAGAGCGCCACCTTGCCAAGGTGGAGGTCGCGAGTCCGAGCCTCGTCTACCGCTCCAATTGCGGGTGTAGCTCAATGGCAGAGCTCCAGCCTTCCAAGCTGGCTACGTGGGTTCGATTCCCATCACCCGCTCCAGCAAATGGAGCGGAGCTTGCCAAGATAAGCTCCCCCCTATGCACCATTAGCTCAGTTGGTAGAGCACCTGACTCTTAATCAGGGTGTCCCGGGTTCGAGTCCCTGATGGTGCACCA
>JAFWYZ010000174.1 GCA_017517465.1 Clostridia bacterium
CAGGACCATCGGCCCTGCACCCTTTCTGCGAAGAACAAAACTGATCCACAAACTGTTTTCCGCATGAAACTTCAGGTAACGGAAAGAGAGCCCACGGGCGCAATGAAAATGTAGAAAAAAGCCGGTCAGGAAAGTTACTTTCCTGCCGGTTTTTTCTCATTTTCCCCGGATGCAAAGCATCCGGACGGCGGTGTTTCACACCGCCAGCCCGTGGCCCGCAGTGTCGCGGCTGTCTCGCATAAATGCAACCTTCATTTATGAAAGAATGTGTACGAGTTATGCTGTTTCATCGGGAAACTGTTTGTGCGATAAAATAAGCAATATCCGGAAATGGGTGCAGGGATGATATCCCTGCTGGGGGTGGAGGGGGCAAAGCCCCTCCGGGTCTCTCCACGCAGCACCGGGATATTGTTTGCATGATAAGAATTGCCGCTTCCGGCTCTGGGTCCAGGGGCGATGCACCTGGTTATTTGAGGAAAGTTTTGTAGTCTTCCCAGTTCTTTTTCAGCAGGTTGGGGGTGTCCAGCCCATAGGGGCATTTGGCGGCGCACTGGCCGCATTCCAGGCAATCGTCGATGAGGGCCATCTTTTTCTGCCACACATCGCTGAGCCAGGCCTTTTCAGGGGCACGGCGCAGCATCAGGCTCATGCGGGCAGCATTGTTGATTTCGATCCCCACAGGGCAGGGCATGCAGTAGCCGCAGCCGCGGCAGAAATCGCCGGTCAGTTCCTGACGTTCCCGGGCAATGTGTGCTTTGATCTCATCCGTCATAGCTGGGGGATTTTCACCGCAGGCCAGGAAATCATCCAGTTCCTTTTCCCGCTGAATGCCCCAGATGGGGAGCACAGGATATTCAGCCAGGAAAGCATAGGCAGCGTCCGCCCGGGTGATGAGCCCGCCGGACAGGGCTTTCATGCAGATGAAGCCGATGTCATGCTCGGCGCACAGGTCCACCAGTGCCTTTTCCTTGTCGCTGGCCAGGTAAGAGAAGGGGAACTGCAGCGTGTCATACAGGCCGCTGAGCACGGCTTCTTCTGCCAGATGCAGCCGATGATTGGTAAAGCCGATAAAGCGGATCATTCCCTTTTCCTGGGCTTCCAGCATGGCTTCGTACAGGCCGGTGCCGTCGCCGGGCTTGGGCACAAAAGCGGGGTTGTGGAACTGCAGGATGTCCACATAGTCGGTTTTGAGCAGGGACAGGCTGGTGTTCAGATCCTTCCAGAAGCCTTCCACGGTGGTGGAGGGGGTTTTGGTGGCGATGATGATTTCATCGCGCACATCGCTCAGGGCATAGCCCAGCTTTTCTTCGCTGTCGGAATAGCTGCGGGCGGTATCAAAAAAATCGATGCCCTTTTCATAGGCTTTGCGCAGGATGGGCTTTGCTTCTTCCAGGGTGACGCGCTGGATGGGCAGGGCACCAAAACCGTTTTTGTTTACAACCAGATTGGTTCTGCCAAGACGAATGGTGGGCATGATGTGTTCCTCCCGTCAGTTTACTTTCGCTGTATCGTGTTCATTTATTATACCATACAAAAATCGGTGAATGCAACCTAAGGCGCATATTTGACATCAGATGGATGAAAAACGGCAGGAATGCCTTGCGAAATGAGACAAAAGTGGTATAATGAAAGCAGCAAAACGAAAGGATGCGCGCAAAGATGAAAAAGACGATACTTGTTGTGCTGGCGGTTCTGGTATGGATGAACGTCTGTTCCTTTGCGGCAGCACAGGAGGGCAATATGGTGATTTTCCAGGGAAGAAAGACAGCCCAGGGCAAAGATGCCGTGCTGGACTATATGTTTACCGAACATGTGGGCGGTCAGTTTGATGCCACCGCCATGACCAAGGGCTCCAAACTGGTTTTTGAATATGACGGGCCGGAAAAGGATGGGTTGTATCTGGCTCTCATCAGCCATTCCGGCGGCAATCGTTGGCTGACATTGAACCCCACCCGGGTGAACAAACTGGACAACGGCCGCTGCCAGGCGGAGTTTTTGTACATCTCCATTTCCATGAAAATTGCAGGCATGTTCAACCTGCTGGATGAAATCCGCCCGCTATGCGCATCTGACGAAAAGGTGACGCTGTACAGCGTGGAATATGTGGAAGGGGACGGCGTGCCGGTGAAATACGGCCCCTCTGATTGGCTCAAGCCCAGCGAAGGCATTGCTTTCCTTGGCGATTCCATTACCCAGAATGTGTTCTATAACGAAGGGGATTTCAATACCCTCCTTGGCCGGAAGGACTGCGTGAACTACGGTATCGGCAGCCAGACCTCCGTGCATATGCTCAACCGCATTGATGAAATTGCTGCCCGGGATTACAAACAGCTGGTCATCTGGTGCGGCATCAACGATATGGGATCCTCCACCCCTGCACAGATCGCCGGTCGTGTGGAAAAAATGGTGGAGATCATGCGGACAACCAACCCCGGTATCCGCTTCACCATTATCTCCACCCTGCCCACCACCGACGCTTTCTTCCGCGGTGCACAGCATAAGATCGTGGAGCTCAATGACCTCTACCGTGCCTTTGCCGATGCCAATGAGGATGTATCCTTCTGCGATGTGTATCCTTATTTCCTGGCCGAAAACGGCTATTGCAAGCCGGAACTGATGATCGATGGCCTGCATCCCAACAGCGAGGGCTACAAAATTCTGGCTCAGCATCTGCCGGAACATCTGCTGCCGGAAATGTAAGCAAGATACGGAGCAGGGGCCTGTGCGGCAACGAAGCAGGGGCTTACGCAGCCCCCGTACCCCCGCGGCAGGGCCATCGGCCCTGCACCCTTCCTGCGAAAAAGAAGGCTCCTTTTGCCTTCTTATTTCCGCATGTTACTTGGGGAAACGAATGAGAGCCCACGGGCGCTATGAAAACAATGAAAAAAGGCTGGCAGGGAAAGCGTGCTTTCCCTCCAGCTTTTTTCTTGTTTTCCCCGGATGCAAAGCATCCGGCTGGCGGTGTTCCACCGCCCAGCCCGTGGGCGGCAGTGCCGCATCCAATTCGCATAAACACAATCTTCCACGGCGAAAGCGTGTGTGCGTGTTGCGCTGTTTCACTGGGACATTGTTTGCATGATATGAATTGCTATTTCCAGCATTGGGTGCAGGGACTTCTGTCCCTGCTGGGGTGGAGGGGCGAAGCCCCCCATGGTTCCCCAAGCAACACCGGGAAACTGTATGAAAGATACAGTTTGTTA
>JAFWYZ010000175.1 GCA_017517465.1 Clostridia bacterium
GAAGACACTCCATGACGGAAAATGGCTGTGGATTCCGCTGGATGATGCACTGAAAACAGAAGATATGCTGGCCATGCTGAAGATCAAAAGAAGACCCAACAGAAAGCAGGGCTGACGAAAAAGAAACGCTGTGCCGGAACGGAACAGCATTTTTTTCAGACAATAAAAGCCGCCGGAAATTTCCGGCGGCTTTTTGTTTGGAAATCATCAGATGATTTTCAGGGCATTGGCGCAGATGGCGGGCAGGGCCTCGGGCAGGGAAACGATCACAAGGCCCCATTCCTGTTTGAAGGGCACAGGGCCGTGGCCCAACAGCTCCACGCTCTTCACTTCTGTATCGCTGAAGGAGCGCAGCACCACGGTTTCGCCGGCCTTGGCCCCCATCATGAAGGCATATACCGCGCCATCCTTCTGGACAAAACGGAAGTCGTTCCGGTTCCAGTCAGTTTTGTTTTCGGTGAAGCCTTCAATTTTGACAAAGGTATCTCCTTCGCCGAACACCTTCCAGGGGCGTGTGCCGTACACGGCTTCGCTGCACACCTTGAACCATTCACCGATCTTCTGCAGGATGAATTCAGCATCGTCATCGATGGTACCGTCGGGACGCTGAAGGATATTCAGCAGCATCACGCCGTTTTTGGAAATGATGTCCACCAGCATTTCAATGATCTGCTCCGGCTGCTTATAGGGATGATGCACATCGTAGAACCAGTTGCCGATGCAGGTATCGGTATGCCAGGGGGCAGGCATGATGCCGGGCAGCTGGCTTTTTTCAATGTCCAGCACACCCACGTTGTAGATGTCGGGCAGACGGTCCTTCTGGAGGTAGACGGCCTTGTTTTCGCCGTGCTTGTCAATGGAGGTATTGTACAGGTGGGAAACAGCTTTCAGGCCCCAGATGTAGGTTTCTTCGTCAAGCTGGGGCTTGCCCTTAGCGCCCATCCAGTGTTCGCCAAAGGGCAGGGAACCGTCGGTATAGAGAAGATCAGGCTGGAAGGTGTCGATCATTTCCTCCACGCAGCGCAGCCAGTAGTCCTTGAAGGTTTTGTTGGTGGTGTACCAAGGGAAAATCTCCTCAGGCTTCTGGGTGCCGTGTTCTTCATTGGCATGATAAAAATCCCGGTACTGGGGATCGTTGCCGTCATAAGGCACACCGGCATAGGGGCCGTGCTTGTCGCAGCCCTTGTTCACGCGCCACCAGGAGAAGGAAGCACCCAGGTGCTCGCTGATGCCAAAGGGCATGCCGAATTTATCCGCCGCAGCCTTCCACAGGGCCAGAATATCCTTCTTGGGGCCCACGTTCTGGCTGTTCATCCGGTTCAGCTTGGAATTGTAGTTGAAGAAGTGATCGTGATGGGTGCCCTGGCTCATGAAATAACGGGCACCGGCATTGTAGTATTTTTCCATCAGCCCTTCGGGGTCAAACTTTTCCGCTTTCCACAGGGCACAGATGTCTTTATAGCCGAATTTGGACGGATGGCCATAGTGGCGCACATGGTATTCATATTGCTGGGTGCCCTCGATGTACATGTTCCGGGCATACCAGTCGCCAAACATGGGGACGCTCTGGGGGCCCCAGTGGCTCCAGATGCCGAATTTGGCATCCCGGAACCATTCGGGAGCAGAATACTGGCGCAGTGATTCAAACGAAGGTTCAAACTTTTTCATACAGGAACACTCCTTGTCAAAGATTCATTTTTTCTCTGTAATCATTATAGCTTGCTTTCCCTTTGCGTTCCATGTTATAATTGTGCAAAAGGATGTGATTTTGTGACATACGATGTCCAGCTGCGTATCATCCGTGCACTGGCTTATCGTGGGGATGCGGGATGGAATATACAGAATGTGAATGATTCCTATCACACATTGTATTATGTGATTGCCGGGGATGGCCATGTACGCACCCGGGAAGGTGTGACGGATTTGCTGCCGGGGCATATCTATCTGATCCCGAGGGGGATATGTCACGATCTATGGTGCGATACCCATATCCTGAAGACATACATTGATTTTCATGTGGATCTGTTGCCGGGGTATGATGCTTTGCAGGGAGTGGAAAAGGTGCTTTCCATGGAAGTGGGTGAGGGCATCTGCCGGAACATGTTTGAAGCCGTTCAGGCGGAGGGCATCCGGGAAAAAACCTATGTGCGGGGCCAGGTGCTGACAGCGCTTTCCTGTTTTCTGCCGGACAGCGCGGCAGATATATCGCCGTTGATGCTGCCCTTTTTGCCGGTGATCGAGGATGTGCAAAAGCACCTGAGCGCATCCATACGCAGAGAAGAATATGCCATGCGGTACGGATGGAACCCGTCGGCATTTTCACGTGCCTTCAGAAAGGCCTTCGGTGTTGGGTTCAAGGAGTATGTGGAGCGGCTTTTGACGGACCGGCTGGTGGAAGAGGTGTTGGTGACGGACAAAACGCTGCATGCTATGGCGGCGGAATGGGGATTTTGCGATGCCTATTATCTGTCCGCATTTTTCAAACGCAGAACAGGCATTTCGCCGGAAAAATACCGGCAGACAAGAAGCCGAAGTGATGTGAAAAAGGGAGGATGAGGGATGATGGAACTTCGTTTTACGGCAAGATCAAAAGGCACGGATACGGCATATTTGCCTTTGGATGGACAGCGATTATCGGCAGGAAGCATTGTTGAAAAAGGAACGGGCATGCCACACGACCCATGGCAGTTGAAAGTTTCTGTTCGCAATGAAGGGGACAGGCTGTGGCAGGGGGTGATCCGGATGGCGCTGCCGGTTGCGGATGAGGCGCGGTATTTCCTGCCCGGATTTATGTACGGTACTAACCGCGGTGATGCACCGCTGGTGGTAGACAGCCCCTGTCCCAGGCTCCGGAAAGAAGAGAATTTTCCTGCTTCACCCTGGTGGATGGTACGCAGTGACAGGTTGTCCCATCCCTGTGGATTTGCGTATGCGCAGGGCCGTTTCACCGGCATGGCTGCTGCACCTTATTTTGTGAACAGTGACGGCAGAAAAGTGCCGTGGCAGCCGGGGGTCAGGGGAGGATTTGATCAATATGCAGGCTTTGGCTGTGCATATGTTCCGGGAGCGCTTGTCTATACGCTGGGCTATGAAAATGCGCCTTGGATGTTCATCGAATCCCATCATCATCTGGACAGGGCTCCTGTGGATCAGAATGCCTTCACCCTGCAGCCCAGAGAGGAAGTGCAGCTGAATATTTATGTGTTTTCCTACGAAGCACAGGATGAACGGGGGCTGCATGACGGGCTGAAGTGGGTATATGCCCGCTTCCACGAACAGCCGCTGGAAAAATGCAGCGTACAGGATACGGTTGCCATGATGGCAGGCGCCATTGCAAGGGATGCATGGCTGCAGGGCAGACACACCTATTCCGGTTTTGTTTTTGACAGGGAAGAGGGTTATGAGTACCGGCCCTTGCCCTCCATTTCATGGACAAACGGCTTGTCTGCCGGGGTGCCCATGCTGTATTCCGGTTGGCGGCTGGGAAGTGATGGAATGCGTGCGCAGGCGGTGGATGCGATCGAATACATTGTGGAGCACAGCATGAATGCGCGCAGCGGCCTGCCCTTTATGGCAGAACAGGATGGTGTATGGAGCAATCGTGGCTGGTGGGCAGACCGGCTGAATGTGCCCGGCCATGCAGCATATCTGGTGGGGCAGGCGGTATATCTGATCCTGAAAGGATATGCGCTGGAGAAAAAACAGGGGACGGTGCATAAGCCGTGGCTGGAATTTGCAAAGCAGGTGATCGCCAAAACGGAGACGTGCCGCAACGGAGACGGCGAATATCCCTACATTTTTTCCGAAAAGACAGGCTCCGGCATTGAATATGACTCCTTTTCCGGCTGCTGGTGCATGGCTGCTGCGGCATATTACACCTGCCTGACCGGGGACAAACAA
>JAFWYZ010000176.1 GCA_017517465.1 Clostridia bacterium
ACATAGAAAGCGTATCATCCGCCCGCTGCAGCACCGCTTTGGACAGCCCCAGGGAACCGCCGATCACAAACACCTGCCTGCCGCCCCGCATATCCCCCTGCCGCAGCTTTTCTGCAAACTGCTCGCTGGTCAATTGCGGGGCATTGATGCACATGGCCGTCACATGGTCCGAGGAGCGGATGGCCTTGAGGATGCTCTCCCCTTCCCTGTCCATGATTTTCTGCCGATCCGCATCCGATGCATTCTGGGGTTCCGGAAGATCCGGCAGCTCCACAATCTCCATTTTCCCATACCGGGACAGCCGCTTCAGGTATTCCTCTGCCGCCAGGGCATAGAATTTTTCCCGCAGCTTGCCCACACATACAATGGCTGCATTCATGCTTCCATCAGCTCCAATACTTTGGTCAGATCCGGCAATACATGGTCCACATAAGGGGCCACTTCGTCCACATAGGGCAGCACATCCGGCACCATGCCCACCGTCATACCGGCAGCCCGTCCGGCCTTCACCCCATTATAGCTGTCCTCCAGCACCAGGCAATCTTCCGGCTGCACGGAAAGCTTTTCCGCCGCCAGCAAAAACACATCCGGTGCCGGTTTGGAGGGCATGCTGCTGCCGGACAGCAGTACATCGAAATAAGGCGTCAGCCCCACGCTGTCCAGGTACAGCTGAATGGTTTCCATCCGGCTGGAAGAGGCCACAGCGGTGGGGATCCTGTGTTCCTTCAGATACCGCACCAATTCCCATACACCCTTCTTCACCGGAATTTCGCCTTTGACAGCCTTTTCGTGCATGTACACGGCGAAATCATTGAACAGCCGCTCCGTATCCAGCCCGGGGAAATATTCCCTCAGCATGGCCCCGGAGGCCTTGGTATTGATGCCGATGCACTTTTTGCACAATTCTTCCGGAATGGTATAGCCCTGAGGTGCAGCGCATACATGAATAGCTTCCACACCCATCCATTCGCTGTCCATCAGCAGGCCATCCATATCAAACACCACGGCTTTGATCTTACTCATCATCTTCCACCAGCACAAACGGATCCACCAGGAATTCCCGCAGGGCCTCCCGGTTGGCAATAAAGTCGATCTGCTGGGTGGCCATACCGGAAACAGGCATGGGTTCATAGGTGCCATCCAGCGGCATGCGGATGGATTCGATGGGAGTGCCCTTCATTTTCATGGCCAGGTCCAGGGCATCCATGATTTCCGCCGCAGACATATTGGTGGTCACAGTGTTTTCCAGCACCACGTTCAGAAGGGCTACCGCCTCATCATAAGTGATATCCTTCAGGCTGTCTGCAATGGTAGTCAGCACCGTGCGTGCCCGGCGGGTACGGCCCACGTCCTGGGTTTCGCCGTCAATATTGGCCACTTTACGGATACGCATGTAAATCACCGCCGCATGGCCGGTAAAGCGGTATGTGCCGCCGCCGGACAGGGCCGGTGTGGTGGAAGAAGCAGACAGCGGATAATTGCGCAGATAATTGGCTTCCCGGGCAGTGATTTCAATATCCACACCGCCAATGGCATTGATGATATTTTCCACCTGCCGGAAATCCACCACGATATACTTTTCAATTTCCAGGTTAAAATGGGTGTTCAGGGTGTCCACCAGTGCTTCAATGCCCCCGTTTCCCCTGCCGAAATAATCCAGCACATTGTTGAGCCGGCCAAAGTCCCCATCCGGACGCTGGATCAGCATATCCCGGATGAAGCTGGTCAGCATCACGCGGTTGGCATATTCATCCACCGTCACCAGGATCATGCCATCCGTATGGTTGCCGGATTTGTTCAGGTCCGCTGCCCAGGAGTCGATGCACACCAGCATATAGTGGTGGATGCCCTTGGGCGTGGGGGTGATTTCATCTTTGCTCAGCACCGGAATGGGATTGGGCTCTTCCGCCATTCCCACAGGCACCATCGTACACAGGCACACAAGTGCCATAAGCATTGCAACAAACCGCTTCATGCGTTTTCTTCCTCCACATATTTTTCCAGCTGCACACCGGTTTCTGCGAAAATCTCCAGAGAGAATGCATCGGGGTAACCCTGTTCGTACACCACTCGCTTGATCCCTGCATTGACGATCATCTTGGCACAGATGGAGCAGGGCTGGTGGGTGCAGTACAGGGTGGCGCCGTCAATGCTGATGCCCAGCTTGGCCGCCTGCAGGATCGCATTTTCTTCCGCATGGGCAGCATAGCACACCTCATGCCGGGTGCCGCTTTCAATGCCCAGCTTCCGGCGCAGGCATTCCCCTTTTTCCACACAGGTTTTCATGCCGGCAGGAGCGCCGTTGTAACCGGTGGTCATCACACGCTTGTCCTTCACGATCACGGCGCCGATGGCACGGCCGGGGGTGAAGCAGCTGGTCCATGTGGCCACCAGCCGGGCCATTTCCATAAAACGCTTGTCCCACTTGTTCATTTTTCACATCTCCCAATCTTTCACAAATTCGCAAATCAGCCGGGCAGAATTTTGCGCCGCATCCTGCATGTTCAGAAGGTATTCACGGCCGGTATCGTGGGTTTCATCGGAAATGCCCCGGTATTCCCCGAAGGGCACCTGCATTTCGTAGCATACCTGAGCAATGGCACCGCCCTCCATGTCGCAGCAGCCTGCACCAAACTGCTCCGCCAGGGCGTATTTCTTTTCCAGGTTGGCCACAAACTGGTCCCCGGTGGCCACGTTCTTCATCAGCGGCTGGTAATCCAGCTTCTTTGCCGCCTTCATCAGCCCTTCCGTCACCTTTTCATCCGTGGGGATATAGACAATATTGATGCCGGAAATCAGCCCCATGGGGTCCCCCACAGGGGTGGTGTCCATGTCATGCTGCACCGCAGCACCGGCCACCACAATATCGCCGATCTTCAATTCATCCACCAATGCACCGGCTACACCGATATTCACAATCAGAGAAGGGGCATACTTGAGGATCATGCTCTGGGCGCATATGGCGGCATGTACCTTGCCCACGCCGCACCGGCCCACCACGCATTCCTTGCCAAACAATTGACCTACATAAAAACGGGCAAAGCCCACCTTTTCTTCCCGGATATCCGTCATCTGCTGCGTCAGCAGCTCCACTTCCGCATCCATGGCGCCGATGATCCCGATCATATGTGTTTCCTCCTTAAATCCGCTCGTAATAATGCAACAAGTTCTCCCCGGCAATCCCCCGGATCAGTTTTTCATCCAGTCCTCTTTTGCGCAGCGCATCCATCAGTTTCGGGAAATCCTGAGGACCGGAAAGACCATCGGGCTTTGTTTCTATTCCGTCAAAATCACTGCCAAAGCCAATGTGCCCTTCGCCGCCCATCTCCAGCATGTGAATCACATGGTCGCACACATGGGAAAGGGTTGCCTTGCCGGATTTTTGCAAAAATGCCGGGTAAAAATTCACACCCACATACCCGCCGGCGGAAAACAGGGCCTTCAGCTGATCGTCGGTCAGGTTCCGCACATGGTCGCACAGCTTCCGGCAGCAGGAGTGGCTGGCCAGCGGCACCACACCCATCTCCAGCAGTTCATAAAAGCCTTTTTCATTCAGGTGGGAAACGTCCACGGCCATCCCAAGCCTTTGCATTTCCCGCACCGCTTCCCGGCCAAAGGGCTTCAAGCCGGTGGTGGAATCCTTGCTTGCCGGGGTGGCCACGCAATTATCATAATTCCAGGTGAGGGCCGCCATGCGTACCCCCTGCCTGCGCCAGTCAGAAAGCATTTCGCCATGTCCGTCCAGCAAATCGCACCCTTCCACAGACAGCATGAATGCCCCTTCGCCTTCTTTGGCTTCCTTCAGGTCATCCACCTGACGGAAACCGTTTTGCTTCAGTTCTTCTTTTTTTGCCAGCATTTTGTCAAAGGCAATCTGAATGGAGGGCAAATCGCTTCTGCCCACAAACATGGCCATCACCTGCACCGAAACACCGCCCCGGAGCAGCTTTTCCTTTGTGACGTCCATTTCCTGGTTTTCTCCATAGGGGAAGCACAGCCTGAACAGCGTATCCGCATGGGTATCAAACAGCAGCATCAAAAAGCCTCCTTTCAGGCATACGCTTCATTATAGCACAAAAATCCCCTGCCTACAATGCGCAGACAGGGGAAGAACAGTTTTGTCCGTCCTGATCATCATTTCCTGAATATCATGCAAAGAAATGCAAAAAAATTGCACTTTTCTTTGTTTTCCGGGGTAGTATTTTTTTAGACTTTGTGCTATAATATTGTAAGATTGGTTGAATATTTTTTTCAGGCAGGAGATATATGCCCGAAATGAAATAAAGTGTCAATACGATCGTTCCTATCTTTATGCTTTTTTGTGATATTTTGAAAGGAGATTCCAATGGCTAACACACCCAAACTGCGGATCATTCCCCTGGGCGGCGTGGATGAAATCGGCAAGAATATGACAGCCTTCGAATATGAAGACGATATTCTCATTGTCGACTGTGGCTCCATCTTCCCCAAGGAAGATATGCTGGGTATTGACCTGGTGATCCCCGATACCACCTATCTGGTGTCCAACCGGCACCGGGTAAAGGGTTATGTATTCACCCACGGTCATGAAGACCATATCGGCGCCACCCCCTATGTACTTTCCCAGGTGCCTGCCCCTATTTACGGCACCAAGCTCACCCTGGCCCTGATCGACCTGAAGCTGCGCGAGCACCGCGTCAATGGCATTCCCTATCATGCCGTACAGCCCCGGGATGAAGTAAAAATCGGCCAGTTCACGGTAAAATTCATTAAAGTGAACCATTCCATTTCCGGTGCCTGCGCCCTGGCCATCACCTGCCCAGCCGGCACGGTGGTGCACTCCGGCGACTTCAAAATCGACTATACCCCTGTGGACGGCGAAGTGACGGATCTGTCCACCCTGGCCGCCGTTGGCGATAAGGGTGTACTGTGCCTGATGTGCGAAAGCACCAATATTGAGCGTCCCGGCTATACCATGAGTGAACGCAAGATCGGCGAAACCTTCGTCAATCAGTTCCGCAACGCCCGGGGCCGCGTGATCGTGGCCATGTTCTCCTCAAACATCCACCGCCTCCAGCAGGTGATCGACAGCGCCATCCGCTTTGGCCGCAAGGTATGCTTTGTGGGCCGCAGCATGGTGAGCGTCAGCCGGGTGGCCATGCAGCTGGGTGAACTGGTGATCCCCGCCGGCTATACGGTGGAGCTGGATGACCTGGACAGCTACCCCGATGATGAGCTGCTTATCCTTACCACCGGCAGCCAGGGCGAACCCATGTCCGGTCTTACCCGCATGGCATTCTCCGAACACCGGAAGCTGCAGATCAAGCCCAGCGACAAGGTGATCATCTCCGCCACCCCCATCCCCGGCAATGAAAAATTCGTTTCCCGCGTCATCAACCAGCTGTACCGCTGCGGTGCAGAGGTTATCTATGAATCCATGGCCGAGGTACACGTTTCCGGCCATGCCTGCCAGGAAGAAATCAAACTGATGCACACCCTGGTGCGCCCCAGGTATTTCATCCCCATCCACGGCGAATATCGCATGCTCTGGCAGCATGCCGAGCTGGCCGAAACCCTGGGCATGGAGCGCCGGAACATCGTGCTTCCTGCCGCCGGTCAGGTAATCGAAATGGGCAGCGACAGCCTCTCCATCGCCGGTACCGTGCCGGTGGGCGAAGTGCTGGTGGACGGCCTTGGCATCGGCGATGTTTCCAACATCGTTCTGCGGGACCGTAAGCACCTTTCCCAGGATGGCCTCATCATCGTGGCCATGGCCTTTGACCGTACCAACGGTATCCTGGTCTCCGGCCCCGACGTGATCAGCCGCGGCTTTGTGTATGTGCGTGAAAACGAAGACATCATCGAATCCACCCGTGAAGTGGTCCGCGCCATTATCGCCAGCTATGACCGCATTGAGGGCAGCGACTGGCCCAGCATCAAAAACCGCATCAAGGATGAGCTGCACCGCTTCATCTACGAAAAGATCAAGCGCAACCCCATGATCCTGCCCATCATCGTGGATCTGGGCTGATCCAAACAGACACATCTGCCTGAGAGGAACTGCCTCTCAGGCTTTTTTATTGCTTCCGATTTTTCAAAAGTTTTTTGTTTTTTTGTCAGTCAAACATCCCCTTTCCTGCGTCTATATCAATGTAAGGGCTGCGGGGATCCACGCAGCACACAAAATCAAATGAAAGCGAGGCGGTACCGTGGCATTTTCAAAGGCTGAAAACCGGGAAGATATCCTGCGTCGCCTGATGGAAACCTACGAAATCCCCGTCCGCCGCATGTGCTACATGTATCTCAAGGACGAACATCTGGCAAAGGATGCTGTGCAGGAAACCTTCCTGAAGGCCTATCTTGCCCTGGATGCTTTCCGCGGGGACTGCAGCGAAAAAACCTGGCTGATACGCATTGCCGTCAACGTGTGCCACAGCATGCGCCGGACAAGCTGGATGCGGTTTGTGGACCGGCGGGTTTCGCTGGACACCCTGCCGGAACCTGTTACACAAGCAGACTACGGCATGACGGAGCTGACCCTGGATATCATGCGGCTGCCCCGTAAATACATGGACGTGGTGCTGCTGCACGATTATCAGGGGTTCACGGTGCGGGAGGCAGGCGAAATGCTGCATATCCCCCATCAGACCGTCATCAGCCGCCTGAAAAAAGCCCATCAGCTGCTTCGCATTTCTCTGGAAGGAGGGACACAGCCATGACCCGCAAACAAGAAGACGTCCGCACTGCGCTGGACAAAACACTGTCCTTTGTGTCCCGCGATCCTGCGCTGTTTTCCAGCGTAGTCAACGCATCGAAAGGAGACACACCCCCCATGAAACGCAAGCTCACCTTTTCCATGGCTCTGGCCATGCTCCTCATTCTCGTCACGGCCACCGTGGCCGTTGCAGCCGTCTATCACGGCGTCACCTATTTCCTCTCCAATCAATCGGACAGCCCCGTGTCGCTGGATCCCGATTACCTGCTCAGCGACCTGCGCCAGAGCCACAACAGCACCCATCTCAATGCCAGCGTGGTGGATGCCTATTGGGACGGGTTGGCGCTCTCCGTTGCCTATCATGTGGCCCCGGCAGATCCTGAAAAGACAATCATGATGGAATGCGCAAATCCGGAGCATCCCCACTACCGCCCCATTGAAGATGCGGATATTCTGCTGCAAGAACCGGATTTCATCAACATCACCGATGATGCCACCGGCAAGATCTCTCACCCCATGGAGCTCAGCTGCGACTGGATTTATGAAAAAGACGGTTCCCTCAGCGCCATTGTCACCCTGCAGCACTACAATATGGAACAGTCCGCTTCCGTTTCCGTGCCCATTTTCCACACCCTGACAGGCACCGGCCAGCTGTATCGCACCATGCTGCACTGCTATCCCCCCACCCTGACAGACCCCATTGAAAGCCACGAGCATGTCTGGTCTGCCGCCAATTGCATCACGCTTTCCTCCTG
>JAFWYZ010000177.1 GCA_017517465.1 Clostridia bacterium
CATCGACGGTCTGCATCAGATGGCCGGAAGCCGGAACGTGGCGGAATTGCACGGCAGCGTGATGCGGAACAGATGCGTGAAATGCCGGAAGCATTTTGACGCTGACTATGTAAGAAGGGCTGCAGCTGTTCCGGTATGCGATGCATGCGGCGGGCTGATTAAGCCGGACGTGGTATTATATGGAGAAAGCCTGGATCCGGATGTGATCGACAAGGCTATCCGGCTGATTGACGAAACAGATCTGCTGATCGTGGGCGGCACATCGCTGTCGGTATATCCGGCGGCTGCTTTTGTTTCGGATTACAGGGGGAAGATGGTGATCATCAACAAGACACCCACTCCTATGGATGAACGGGCGGATTTATTGAACCAGGCGCCGATCGGATCGTTGTTTGCACTGATGATGGATGAAAATGCTTAAATTTGTAACAAACATGAAAGAAAAGACTGGATTCAGGCCAGTTTTTTCCGCTTTTGCGTTGACAAACTGTAATAAATTTGATATAAATAGTGAGAGGTAAACGAACTGTATACCAATATAAAATGAAAATGATATGCATCAAGCGTATTGGAAGGTGAGAAAATGGCAAAGAACAACGGTGGAAACGCTTACAAGAAGCTGGTACGTGTACTGCTGGTTCTGTTCGTGTTGGTCATTATCTGCGGCGCCGGCTATATCCTGATGGATCGCTCCATCAAGGCTCAGCAGGAAGAAAATGCGAATTATGCCCGCCAGGAAAACCAGCTGCAGCAGCAGCGCTATCAGGAAGCCCTGGCAGAATGGCAGAAGCAGGAAGTGAAGCCTGAAACTCCCTCCTGGCCTGCCCCCAAGGCGGATGGCTGGGACGTGGTGGATTTGACCGGCTTTGCCGTGAACAAGCCTTATGACGTGAATGTGTCCCGCAAGGACCTGCTGCTTGGTGGCATGGTGCTGGTGAACAAATGGCATGCCCTGCCCGATGATTATTATGCCGCTGCCGAAGAAGGCATGCTGGCGGTGTATCAGGTGAACAAGGACATTCCCGTGTCCGGCTCCGGCGTGAAGCTGCTGCCCGATGCGCTGTCTGCCCTGGGAACCATGCTGGATGCCGCCAAGGCAGAAGGCCTGGAAAACTACTTGATCGAAGAAGGCTACCGCAGCCTGGAAAAGCAGCAGCAGTACTACACCGAAGCGGAAAGCAACTACACTTCCCGTTATTCCGGCGAGGCACTGAAGCAGAAGACCATCTCCTCCGGTGTCAACTATCCCGGTACCAGCGAATATCAGAGCGGCCTGGCTTTCAATCCCCGCCGCTACCTGGCCGGTGATGCGGAATTCAACGGTGTAAAGTTCTACGACAGCCCCCAATCCGACTGGCTGCTGAAAAACGGCTGGAAGTACGGCTTTGTGTTCCGCTTCCCTGTGGAAGGGTATCCCAACGAAACGGTGATCGACAAGAGCTACAAAACCGGTGTCAGCAGCAAGCTGATGATTTACCGCTATGTGGGCGAAGGCCATGCGGCTGCCATGAATGCGCTGGGCATGTGCATGGAAGAGTACATCGAATATCTGATGGCCCATCCCCACATCGCTGTGTATGAAAACGGCACGCTCAAGTATGAAATTACCCGCAAGAATGCCAACACCCAAAACGGCGCATCGGTGGAAGTGTCCGGAAATGCCAGAGAATATTCTGTGAGCATGGACAACTGCGGCGGTGTGATCGTGTGCATGACCCACTGATAAAAAATGACCTGAGAGGCAAACGCTTCTCAGGTTTTTTATATATAACAGAACAAACAAAAACGGCGATGCAATGATGCAACGCCGTCTTTGGCATAGGGCTGATGTATATCAAAGCCGCAAGGGCCGTTTGGCACAAAAGCCAGGGGGAGTGTCCCCTTATTCCTGAACCAGGAAGGCACTGATAGCCTTGACGAACTTGGGAATCCGTTCGTCTTCCATTTCGTTGGTATCCAGGAACATGGTGTCACGGGCAGAATACATCATCGCCAGTACGCCAAGGGTGGATTTGGGATCGACGCAGAACTTTTCGGAGCGCAGCAGGATTTCCTCGCTGAAGTCCTTGCAGATGGCAGACAGCTGTTCGGCGGCCTTCATAGAGTCAACATGGATGTGCATTTTCATTTTGTGACATCTCCTTTCGCGGGCATACGGCCCGGATCAATGAATGATTGTGGATTTTCTTTCCACGGCCTAATTGTATCAACAGGCAACCAAAAAATCAATCCCGGAAGAATGCAACAACTTTCTTCCGGGATTTCAGCACAATGGAACAAATGGTATTGAATACAAAAAATGTACATGTTGGAATGTAAAAATACATGACCAGATAATACAATATATGGGCAAAAAAATACCATGCAGACGAACAGGCTTCCCCGCAGCACACGCCTAAGATGCTTACTGCTGCTTCCTTCCGGACCTGACAGGGTTCACACCGCAGCATCGCACAGGACCCGCCCGCCTACACGGCAAAAAGTATTATACAGGATGATCGGGAAAAATGCAAGTATTATTTATTCGCAATCGAAAATGGCCTTGGACTGGATGTATTTTCCGTATTCTTCTTTCCACTGCAGATGCAGGGCGGATTTGTTCCAGTTGTCCAGGGCTTCTTTTTCCATTTCCACCACGATCATCAGATCGAAGCGGTTTTCCAGGGGGATGCAGTTGGGATACAGGAAAGCGCCGGAGACACCGGGAATCTGATTTGCAGAGGCAAAAAGAGCGGTGATCTTTTGCTGCATGGCTTCCTTGTCCGTAACAAGGGCATTGTACTTGACGATGATATGATGCTTCAAGGGGGAATCCTCCTTTGCATTGAATATATGCATAGCATAACAGAAAACAGAGCAAAAAACAATCATTTCTTAATCGCCGGACTGCCAGAAGAGGGAAAGGGCATCGGCTGTTTCAGGTTCATCTGTTGTTTTGCCAAAGAGAAGGCCTGTGATGTCCTCCCAGAGGGTACTTCCGCGGGAGGGGGATTTGGCTCTTGCGATCTGCACGGATTGATTGCCCTCCAGCAAAACACCGTTTGAAAGCAATTCAGAATGGATGGGAATGATGCGGTATGTATATTCAACCCCCAGCTTTGCCTGGCTGTCCGTGTAATAGAGGGTCTCACCGGCAGAACCGTAAAGCTCGTTGAGGATGATGCTTTCCCCGATGGCATCACGCTGGATGCGGTAGAGCCCTGCATCCTGGGCTGTCATGACAAGGACAGGGTTGCCCTGGTTGTTGTGGGTCACATAGAAGCCGGATAATGCACGGGGAGCATTCCAGATGTTGGATTCCTGGGTGGGGCGGTTGGAGGAGAGAAAAACCTCTGAATAGGTATGGGCCTTGGGGGTCAGCTTTGTGGCCAGCATGGGCTTGCCGGCCCATTCGATGGCTTTTTTATCGATCTTCAGCCACACCAGCCCATCCGGGGCCTTGAAATCCGGCTTGCTTTTCCCCTGATAGGCTGCCTTGAAAAATTTGGTGGTCAGGGCAGCAGGGTAATCCCCGCCGGATACCCAGGACTGCATTTTGTGTTTGCTGTCCGGGTTATCAAAGCCCATCCAGCAGGCGGTGGAAATTTCGCTGTTATAGGCGGCCATCCAGATATCCCGGTTGCCGCCGCCGGTCATATTCACCGTTCCTGTTTTTCCGGCTACCGGTGTACCGGCTCCGGAAAGCTTGGCACCGGTCCCGGAGGCGGTGACGGTTTGCAGAAGGCTGGTCATCAGATAAGCGGTCTGGGGAGAAAGGACACGGGAGGCATCTGTTTCATGCTGATAGAGCACATTGCCCTGGGCATCCAGGATCTTTTCTATGAAATACGGCGGATAGAATGTGCCGCCGTTGGCAAAGGGGGCATAGGATGCAGCCAACTGGACCGGGGACACCCCCCAGGTGAGGGAACCCAGGGCCAGGGAAAGATTGGCATCCCTTTCATCCAGGGGAATGCCTACCTTGGTCAGGTAATCCCGTGCGGCGGGAATGCCGATGGCATCAAGAAGAGAAACGGTAGCCACGTTCAGGCTGTTTTTGAGTGCGGTGCGGATGGTGACATTGCCGTAATAGAGATGGCCGCTGTTGCGCGGGGAATAATTGCCAAACTTCCGTGGCGTATCATCCAGGACACTGGCGGTCATATAGCCGTGGGACTGGAGAGCCGGTGCGAATACGGCCAGCGGCTTCAAGGCTGAGCCGGGCTGGCGCTTTAGCTGGGTGGCGCGGTTCAGCCCCCGCTGCACCTGATAGCTGCGGCCGCCCACAATGGCTCGGACGGCCCCGCTGTTCACATCCACTGCTGCCATGGCCCCCTGAACCTTCTCACCGTCAGCTGCATCGGCAGGAAAATTGGCACTGCTTTGAAACTGCTGATCCAGAATATCCTGCATCTGAGGGGAGAAAACGGTGAAAATATGATAGCCGGAGGAAAGCAGGGCATCGGCGCTGAGGGAAAGCAGCTGCTGGGCTTCATCCAAAACAGCATCACTGTACCAGCCGTAAGCGCGCGTGGTTTCTTCAGATGGGGCAAGAGTGAGGGGGTCGTTCAGGCTGGCAAGATAGGTTTCCTGGGACAGCATATTGTTTTCCGCCATGGTGCGCAGGATGTATTCGCGCCGGGTCCGGTTGGCATCCGGTGCAAGATGGGGCGCATAGGCGGAAGGGGCTTTGATGATGGCGGCAAGACATGCGGCCTGAGCAGGGGAAAGCTTGGAGGCGGAAATGCCAAAGTATGTTTTTGCCGCTGCCTCAATCCCGTAGGCACCCTTGCCGAAGTAAATGAAATTCAGATACATTTCCAGTATTTCATCCTTGGTACACATGTTTTCCAGCTGGATGGAAAGCCATATTTCTTCGGCTTTTCTGGCCAGTGTTTTTTTGTTGGAAAGGTGGCTGAGCTTGATCAGCTGCTGGGTGATGGTGGAGGCCCCCTGTTCGTAGGAGCCGCTTCTGATATTGGCAGAAACGGCACCCAGAATTCGGATGGGGTCAAAACCGGAATGGCTGTAAAAGCGCAGATCCTCAGCAGCCAGGAAAGCATTCTTCACATGTTCCGGCAAAAGGGAAAGGGGAATGGAAAAACGGTGCTGGCTGCTCTGGATACGGGTGACGAAATGGCCGTCCATATCGTAAATGGCACCCGTCTGGGGAATATTGATCAGCTTATCCATATCCAGCGTCTGCCAGTTGGGCACATCCAGCACAAAAAAGGCGGCGGCAAGGGAAAGAACGCTCAATGCGGCGAGGATGATCATTGCGTTCCGGAATGTGTGCTTTTTCCCCCGGGACAGGCGATCCAGATTGCGCACATCTTCCTTCTCCATGCTGCGGTTCATTTTGTTCAGCGTCTTTTTGAAACGATCCTTGCCCATATGGAAAACACCTTCCTTCAGTGCCATTTTGCCCGGCATATCCCTTTGTAATGATGAGAAAAGATGGGAATTGAGGCCAGAAGGTGGCAGAAACGGTCAAATACAAAAAGGGGGTAGAAAAATAGGGTGAATTTATGTATAATAGATATATTGACCGTAAAGGAGGTTCCTTTTCGTGGCGAAACGGATTTTGTTGATGACACTGGCGATGATGCTGGTGATGATGGGTACAATCGGTGTACAGGCTGAAGAAACGGTGGAAGGAAAAGAATTTGTGCTGGCCGGGTATGACGATACGGAGTATCGCAACTGGGAAAACAGCCTGTTTTTTGAACGCATGGAAAAAATCACCGGTGTGGGTTTTGAACTGAAGCAGTTCAAGAAGAACAGCGAATGGACGGCTTTCAAAAACGGCCTGGAAAAGGGCGCGGATATGCCGGACGTGCTGTTCAAGGCTGCGCTGACCACCTCTGAATGCATTTCCCTGTATGAAAAGGGTGTGCTGATCGACCTGAAGCCCTATCTGGAGGCAAACTGCCCCAATCTGTGGGCATGGCTGCAGGAAAACCCGCAGGCTATGGAAGACATTGCCCTTCCCGGCGGTCAGATTGTGGCGCTGCCGTATATTAATGAAGTGCCTGTGCAGAATTACCTGTGGATCAATAAAGACTGGCTGCAAAGAAGCGGAAAGGCCATGCCTGCCACCAAGGAAGAGCTGGTGGACGTGCTGCGGTTTTTCAAAGAGCATGACATGAACCAGAACGGCAAAGATGACGAAGTGCCCCTGGGCTTCATGGGGCCCTTTGATCTGAAATTCCTGGCCCATGCCTGGGGGCTGGTGGCCAATGACTATAACATTTTTGTGGAAGACGGCAAGGTGAAGTACCTGGCCACAGAAGAAAATTTCCGGCCTTTCCTGGAATGGTGCAAAGAGCTGTATCAGGAAGGGCTTATGGACCGTGACGGATTTGTGATTTCCTCCAATGTGCGCAGCCAGATGGTGGAAAATGATAAGGAAACCCCCAAATACGGCATGATTCTGACCCCCATGGCGCAGGATGCTATGCGGACAGAATATGCCGATGATTATGAGATCGTGATGCCGCTGGTGTACGAAGGCAAGCAGGTGTACCGTGATTTTTCCGGCCATGTGCTGCGGGGCACCTTTGCGGTGACAAGCGGCTGCAAAAACGTGGAAAAGGTGCTTTCCTGGGTGGATTACCTCTACAGTGCCGAGGGCAACATTCTGGTAACGGCCGGCCTTGAGAAGGAAGATTATTATTACACTGCCGACGGCACCTGGAAGTTGACCGATGCCACGGCAAACAATACATACTTCGGCATCATGGCGCTGATTTCCGGCGGCGGTACCACCCCCGGAAGGCTGAATGTGGATTTCCAGAAGAAGTATGCCGACAATCCGGAGCTTCAGAAGGTACTTGAAGTACAGCAAGCCTTTGAACAGTATCTGGTAAAGCCTTTCCCGCTGTACAGCCTGACGGCGGAAGAAGCGGCGCAGGTAAACGAAATGCAGCTGCAGCTGGGCGATTATGTGGACAGTATGATGGGCCGGTTCATCCGAGGAGACGTGGAACTGAATGACGAAACGTATGCCGGGTTCCAGAATGAACTGACGGAAAAATATCAGCTGGATACTTTTGTTGACTTCTGGCAGAAGATTTACGAAGCACGTTAAGGAGGGGAACTGGACAATGGACAGCTATGCACGTTTGCTTGCAGCCGTTCGCAGGCCTTATGCTACGGAACGTTTTAACCGCCTTTACGGCCATCGGGAAGGGGGACTGGCTTACCAGATCACCCGTTATTCCCGGCTGGCAAAGGCCCATGAAGATAATTATCACGATAATCAGGCCCCGCTGTACATGATCAGCGCACCCGGCCGTACCGAAATCGGCGGCAATCATACCGACCATAACAACGGCTGCGTGCTGGCCGCTGCTGTGAACCTGGATACGCTGGCTTGTGCTTCCAAAACGGATGACATGACGGTGCAGATCCGCAGCGAAGGATATCCCGAACTGAAGGTGGATCTTTCCGATCTGGAAGTAAAGGAAGAAGAAAAGGGCACCTCTGCTGCGCTGGTACGCGGTGTGGCGAAGGGGATGCTGGATAATGGTTTCAAAATCGGCGGTTTCCGGGCCTGCATGGTGTCTGATGTGATGGGGGGCAGCGGCCTTTCCTCGTCTGCTGCGTATGAAGTGCTGATCGCCAAGATTTTTGAAGCAATGTACAATGAAAAAGAAATGGATGCCACCAGCCGTGCAAAGCTGAGCCAGTATGCGGAAAATGTATACTTTGGCAAGCCTTCCGGGCTGATGGACCAGATGGCATGCTCTACCGGGGGGCTTGTGAACATTGATTTCAAGAGTGAACCCAAGGTGAAGCCTATTCAATACAATTTCAGCGACAAGGGATATCAGCTGGTGGTGGTCAATACCCGGTCCAGCCATGATGATCTGACGGACGAATATGCGTCCATCCGTGAAGAAATGCAGCAGGTGGCGGCATACTTCGGAGAAAAGACCCTGCGCAGTGTGCGGCCGGAGCAGGTGTTCCAGCATATGGCGGACATCAGCAGCAAGCTGGGCGAGCGTGCTGTGCTGCGTGCCATGCATTTCTTTTTCGAAAACGAGCGTGTAAAGAAGCAGGTGGATGCGCTGCTCAATGACGATCTGAATGCGTTCTTTGCGGCAGTAAATCAATCCGGCAAAAGCAGCTGGACCCTGCTGCAGAATATTTATCCTGCCGGAAGCAAAAACCAGTCTCTGGCCCTGGCCCTGGCTGTGGCGGAAAAGGTGCTGGATGGGCTGGGTGCCTGCCGGGTACACGGCGGCGGCTTTGCCGGCACCACGCTGAACATGGTGCCCCAGGATATGGTAGGCATGTTTGTGAGCACCATGGAGCATGTTTTCGGTCCCGGCTGCTGTGCTGTGCTGGATGTGCGGCAGGTGGGCCCCCAGGTGGTATTCAGCTCCGAGGAAAACTGATAAAAATTCGGCCATCCGGCATTCAATGAACGGATGGCTGTTCTTTATGGGAGAAACAGATGGCAGATATTCTGGGTGCCGGGGCAGGCTGGCTGATGATCGCAATGATCGCCGGGCTGATGGGCTGTTTTCTGGTGAAGATCCAAGTGATCAAAAAAGAAGCCGTGGCAGAATGCGGCCGTGTATGCAGCCTGTGCGGTATGTTTGCCATGGGAGAATATCTGCTGATGCTGCTGATGAACACGGCGATTTACGGCACATCCTTCAATACGGATTTTGCCTCCGTACTGCAGCATGCCCTGTTTGATGGAATAAGAAGCAATGGGGCGCCTGTTCATGGGTATCTGCAGGTTTCGGTGGCGCTGATGGCCGTCAGCGGTCTTTTGATGTATTTTGCCGTCAAAAAGAATGCGGATGGAAAAGCGGCATGGAAGGGGACGTTTCTTTTCTACATGCTGCCGGGCATGGAAATATGCTTTTTGCCCGGAATATGCTGCCTGGTGCCGCCGGTTGTAAGCGGTGCAGTGTTCCTTCTGAGAAAAAAAGTGCATGCGGAAAAGATTGTGAACAATGAAACGGTGTATGCTGCCTTGTGCGTTTTGTTTGCGATCCTCAAAAGCGCTGTTTTGTACATCATGGCGGTGGGGGTGTGAAGATGAAGAAAAAGCTTTGCACCTGGGTGCTGGCCGGATTTGCGGTGCTTTTGATCCACGATGTGATGCTGCTGGCCGGATGTGTGCTCATTCACGGAAATCTGTCCATGGAAAGCCTGAAAAATCTGATCTGGGACAGGCTGACCATGCCGGGGGATGCCCAGCGGTATCTGCAGATCGCTGAGGAAGGATATGCGACAGAAGGGGAAAATGCCATCAATCTGGTGTTTTACCCGTTGTATCCGCTGCTGATCCGTGTGTTTTCATTGGGTATTTTTGATCTTGCAGGAACAGGGATGGTGCTTTCCAGGCTGTTTCTGATGGGCTGCGGTGCGGCGCTGTATGAACTGGCGAAGGCGGACGGGGATGAAAGCAAGGCATGGTACAGCGTGCTGCTGATGGGGGTGTATCCCTTTTCCATGTTCACGGTGGGCGTCTATTCCGAAAGCCTGTTTTTGTTCCTGACGGTTCTGTGCATGCTGCTGATCCGCAGGGAAAAAATGCCTTTGGCAGGTGCGGTGGGCTTTCTGGCTGCGCTATGCCGTGTACAGGGGATGCTGCTGATTTTCCCTGCGGTGTACTGTGTGGTGGAGGGAAGACTGGGCAAAGAAAAACGGAAGATCCGCAAAAGCGACGTTTGCCTGCTTCTGATTCCCTTTGGCTTTTGTGTGTATCTGTTGATCAATGCAGCCCTTCACGGGAACCCTTTCCAGTTTATGATCTATGAAGAAGGGGAGCCCTGGTATCAGTCCACAAAATGGATTGCCGAAAATATCAGCAGCCAATATCACAATGCACAGAATTTCAAAGGCCTGGAAACCATCATTTACTGGCCGCAGATCGTGCTGTATTTTGGTGTGATCGTGCTCATTTTTCTGGGGATGAAGATGGATGTCCGGATGGAATACCTGCTGTATGCGGGGGTCTATCTTGGGTTTACGTATCTGTCCGGCTGGATGATCAGCGGCGGCAGGTACATGCTGTGCTGTTTCCCGGTGTATCTGATCATATCGCAGCTGAAAAACGAGAAGATCAGATGGGGCATTCTGGGGGCAAGCTGCGTTTTCTTTTTCCTGTACAGCCTGATGTTTCTCAAAGGATATGCCATCATGTAGTGTTGACAGGACACGGAAAAAAGCGGTATAATGCCATGGTTTATGACAGAAACGGAGGAAGGGTATGAAAAGCTGTTCTGCACAGGAAACAAGGGCCATCGGCATGAAGCTGGCAGAGCATCTGAAGGCAGGGGACGTGGTGCTGCTGGAGGGTGATCTGGGCGCCGGGAAGAGTGAAATGGCCCGGGGCATTGCCCGCGGACTGGGGATTCAGGGTGCCGTGCCCAGCCCTTCCTTTACCATCCTCAATGCATATGACGAGGGCAGGATCCCCTTGTATCATTTTGACTGGTACCGGATCGAGGATGCCAATGAGATCTATGAAATGGGCATGGAGGAGCAGCTGGGTGGCGATGGCATTGCGCTGATTGAATGGAGCACAAAGGCAGAGGAATGTGTGCCCCAGAAGCATATGAAGATCACGCTGCAGCCTTTGGATGAAAATACAAGAGAAATCACCTTCGAAACATTCGGCGGTTTTCATTTTGAGGAGAATTGGGTATTATGATATTGCTGTTGATTGATACTTCCGGTCCTGTGGCCGGGGTGGCGCTGATGGAGGATGGAAAGGTGCGGTATGAAGCCATGTGCGTCAATGCCTTCACCCATTCCCAGTCCATCTTGCCCATGGTGGAGGAAGCCTATCTTCATACCGGTCTTTCTGTGGATGATACGGATTATTTTGCCTGTGTGACCGGCCCCGGTTCCTTTACCGGTGTTCGTATTGGTGTGAGCACGGTGAAAGGGCTGGCTCAGGTAAAAAACAGGCCCTGCATTGCCGTGGATGCGCTGGAAAGCATGGCCAGGGGTGTGCAGTATTTTGACGGGATCATCTGTCCCATTCAGGATGCAAGAGCCGGACAGGTGTATGGTGCGGCTTTCCGGGGCGGAAGCATGGAGCGGCTGATGGAAGATGAACCGCTGGTTCTTTCCGAATATCTGGATAAGGTGGATGCATACGGCCGGAAAATGATGTTCCTTGGGGACGGTATGCCGGTGCAGAGGGAGAAGATAGCAGAAATATTGGGAGACAAGGCTATGTTTGCCCCCGCCCATCTTGCTTATCTGCGTCCTGCCGCTGCGGCGGAGCTGGCATGGGGCAAGCGGGAAGAAGCGGTGTCCTATCTGGATCTGCAGCCGCTGTACCTTCGTGCCCCTTCTGCCGAACGTCAAAAGAACCTGAAGGAGAAATACAATGGCTGAGATCATCATCCGCAGAATGAATATCCGGGATGTGGATGCCGTGCATGCCATTGAATGCGCCACATTCCCCAAGCCCTGGCAGCGGGAAGATTTTGTGAAGGAAATGACCCAGAACACCTGTGCCAGGTATCTGGTGGCAGAAACGGACGGAAAGGTGATCGGCTTTGCCGGTACCTGGATCGTGCTGGATGAAGCACACGTGACCAATGTGGCTGTGCTGGAGGAATACAGGGGACAGGGGATCGGCAAAAAACTGACCCAGGCTCTGATGCAATATGCCGCAAACCTTGGGGTCACCTATGCTACCCTGGAAGTGCGCAGAAGCAACGAACGGGCACAGAACCTCTATAAAACTCTGGGTTTTCAATATGTGGGCGTCAGAAAGCGCTATTACGAAGATAACGGGGAAGATGCTTTTATTTTCTGCTGCATTGCCATGCCCAAACCTGAAGAGGATTTTGAAGAAGAAGAAACGGTTCACGTGGACGAACAGGCTGAATTGTGATAAAAACAGACGAATATCCCATTGTTTTCGACAGGGTGAAGTGCTATATTGAGCATCGGTGTGCCAATGACACACCGATGTTTTTTTGCTGAGGTGATTCAGTTGCAAAAGATAACCGGATGGGCAAAGAAAAACGCTGTGATGCTGATTGCCCTGCTGGCAGCCCTTGTTTCCATGCTGCTGGTGCCGCCGGATGCGCAGTATGCCGGGTATTTTGATGTGAAAACGCTGTGCTGTCTGTTTGGTACGTTGGCAGTGGTGTGCGCGCTGAAAAATATCCATTTCTTTGCCATTCTGGCAAGGCGCATCATGATGCTGACAGGGGACACCCGTGTGGCGGCCATCGTGCTGATTTACATCACCTTCATCGGTTCCATGATCATTGCCAACGATATGGCGCTGATCACTTTTTTACCCCTTGGGTATTATGTGTTTTCCACCACCGGCAGGAAAAAGGATGTGGCAACGGTCTTCATCCTGCAGAATATTGCCGCCAATCTCGGCGGTATGCTGACCCCCTTTGGCAATCCCCAGAACCTGTATCTCTATACCCGTTTCAATATCCCTACCGGCGAATTTATGTCCATCATGCTGCTTCCGTTCATTGTGGCCATTGTGCTGGTGACAGCGTGCTGCTTTCTGGTGGAAAGGCAAAGTTTGCACATTCAGGAGCGGGGAAAGGAAAGCTTGCCGGTGTGGAGAACGGTGCTGTATATAGCGCTTTTTCTGCTTACCATCCTGATGGTGTTCAGGGTGCTGCAGCCGGGGGCCGTGATTGCGGTTGTGGTGGCGGTGCTGCTGGTTGTTGACCGGAAAGCACTGAAAAAGGTGGATTATGGGCTTTTGTTCACGTTTGTATTCTTCTTTGTTTTTGCGGGGAATATGGGACGGCTGGATGCAGTGCGGGAATTCTTTTCCGGTTTGCTGGACAAAAGCACATTGCTGACATCGGTTCTTTCCTGCCAGCTGATCTCCAATGTTCCCTCCGCCATTTTGCTGTCACAGTTTACGGATCAGTATGCTTCGCTGCTGGTGGGTGTGAACATCGGCGGGGCAGGCACGCTGATTGCATCGCTGGCCAGCCTGATCACTTTCCGGGAGTATGCAGCGCATTACAAAGAAAATGTGAAGGAGTATCTGCTGCGTTTCACATGGATGAACTTTGGCTTTTTGTTTGTTCTGACGGTTTTTGCCCTTTTGCAGGGGAGATAAGAAAAAATTGTGGCAGAAAAACAAAAAAACAGGCAAAAAACACTTGCCAAGAAAATGGATTGGTGTTATAATTCAAAAGATCACGCACGCGCGCTGATTTGCCGTTTGTGCCGGGTAACCGGTGGCCGGCAAAAGTGACGCTCGCGGAGGAAAATAACAAGGAGGAAACTCAAAATGGCTGTCATCTCTATGAAACACCTGCTGGAAGCCGGCGTACACTTCGGTCACCAGACCCGTCGCTGGAACCCCAAAATGGCCCCCTACATCTTCACCGAACGCAACGGTATCTACATCATCGACCTGCAGAAGACCGTTCGCAAGGTAGACGAAGCTTACATGTTCATCCGCAACGTGGCCATGGAAGGCAAGACCGTCCTGTTCGTTGGCACCAAGAAGCAGGCTCAGGAAAGCATTGAAAGCGAAGCCAAGCGCTGCAACATGTTCTATGTGAACAACCGTTGGCTGGGCGGCATGCTGACCAACTTCCGCACCATCCGTACCCGCGTGGAACGCCTCAACGCCATCGACAAGATGGAACAGGCCGGCCAGTTCGACGTGCTGCCCAAGAAGGAAGTTATCAAGCTGCAGCATGAACGCGAAAAGCTGGAAGCCAACCTGGGCGGTATCCGTGAAATGAAGAAGCTGCCCGGTGCTCTGTTTGTGGTTGACCCCCGCAAGGAACACATCGCTGTGGCCGAAGCCCGCACCCTGGGTATTCCGATCGTTGCTATCGTGGACACCAACTGCGATCCCGACGAAGTGGACTACGTCATCCCCGGCAACGACGACGCTATCCGCGCTGTCAAGCTGATCGCCGGCAAGCTGGCTGATGCTGTGCTGGAAGGCAAGCAGGGCGAACAGAGCGAAGCTGAAGCTGCTGAAGCCACTGAAGAAGCCGCTGAATAAGAAGATTTCTTCAATCCTTGAATTTATATAAGGAGGACAACTACAATGGCTGCTATTACTGCTGCAATGGTTAAGGAACTGCGTGAACGTACCCAGGCCGGTATGCTGGATTGCAAAAAGGCTCTGGCTGAATCTGACGGCGATATGGAAAAGGCCGTTGCCTATCTGCGTGAAAAGGGTCTGGCTGCTGCCGCCAAGAAGGCTGGCCGTGTGGCCGCTGAAGGCGCCGTGGAAAGCTACATCCACATGGGCGGCAAGATTGGCGTTCTGGTTGAAGTGAACTGCGAAACCGACTTCGTGGCCAACACCGATACCTTCAAGAGCCTGTGCCATGACATCGCTCTGCAGATCGCCGCTGCCAACCCCCTGTACATCAACAAGGAAGACGTGCCCACCGAAGCTCTGGAAGCTGAAAAGGAAATCCTGCGCAACCAGGCTCTGAACGAAGGCAAGCCCGAAAAGATCGTTGATCGCATGGTGGAAGGCCGCATCTCCAAGTACTATGCCGAAAACTGCCTGATGGAACAGGCTTTCGTTAAGAATCCTGACATCACCGTGGGCACCCTGGTGAACGAAGCCACCCTGGCTTCCGGCGAAAAGATCACCGTTCGCCGCTTCACCCGTTACGAACGTGGCGAAGGCATCGAAAAGAAAGAATCCAACCTGGCTGCCGAAATCGCCGAAATGACCAAGAAGTAATTTGCCCTTTACAGGCGGCTGTACAAGCCGCCTGTTTTTTTGAATATCAGACTTCAGGAGGAAACAAACCATGACTTATAAGCGCATTCTGCTGAAACTCAGCGGTGAAATGCTGGGTGAAAACGGAAAGCTGTTTGACCATGATATCATCGATAATGTTGCTGAAACCCTGGTAAAGATCGCAAAATCCGGTGTGGAGCTGGGTGTGGTGATCGGTGCCGGCAATATCTGGCGCGGCCGTCAGGGCGGGGAAATGGACCGTGTGACCGCAGATCAGATGGGCATGCTGGGCACTGTGATCAACTGCCTGTGCGTGCGGGATGCCGTACAGCGTGCAGGCGGTGAAGCGGTGGTGATGAGCGCTTTTGAAATGAACCGTGTGTGTGAAGTGTACAACACCCAGCATGCTCTGCAGCACCTGAAGGAAGGGAAGATCGTGTTCTTCGCAGCCGGCAGCGGCAATCCCTTCTTCTCCACCGATACGGCTGTGGTGCTTCGCGCTGTGGAAGTGGGCGCCGATGCAATTTTGCTGGCCAAGAACATTGACGGCGTTTATACCGCCGATCCCAAGAAGGACCCCAATGCTACCCTGATCCGTGAAATCAGCTACGAAAAGGCGCAGGATATGCGGCTGAAGGTGATGGACAGCGCCGCTTTTGCCCTGTGTGCCGAAAATAAGGTGCCGGTGGTGCGTGTATTTGGCTTGTATGATCCGGAAGATATTGTGAAGGTGCTTTCCGGCGATGATATGGGCACGGTTTTGCATCCCGAAAAATAATCGGCGATCAGAAAATGGTTGAAAAAACAGATGACCTGTTGTATAATGAATACAGAAAGGTCATAAATATTGTTAGAAAGGAGTGCGCCCTATGAAACTGATTATTGCTATTGTACAGGATGAGGACGCTTCCCGTCTGATTTCCAACCTGATGAACGAAGGCTATGGTGTGACCAAGCTGGCCACCACCGGCGGTTTCCTCAAGAGCGGCAATACCACGCTGCTGGTTGGTGTGGATGACAACCGCTTTGATGCTTGCATGGCCATTATTGAAAAGATTTGCAAGAGCCGCAAGCAGATTGCCACTTCCCCCGTTACCATGGGCGGCGGTACTGCCGGTATGTATTCGCCTTACCCCATTGAAGTAACGGTGGGCGGTGCCACGGTGTTTGTGGTGACGGTGGATCAGTTTGTCAAATTCTGATTTCGGCGAAAAACCAATGACCCTCAGGGCCAATGCGGCGGGGAGTGACATGCTCCTCGCCATTTGGCGTGAGTTTGAAAGCGGAAAGCTGGCCCATGCCTATCTTTTTACGGGCGAAAAAGGGGTTGGAAAGAAAACGTTTTCCAACGTGCTTGCAAAAGCCATTCTTTGCCAGGCAGAGGGGGACAAGCCCTGCGGAAATTGCAGAAGCTGCAAACGGTTTGAAAGCAAAACCCACGGTAATGTATATTATCCTGTGCCGCAGGCTAAAAAGACCATCATTGGCGTGGAAGATCTGCGAAACATTCTGGACGAGCTTTCCCGAGCATCCCTTGACGGAGGCAGACGGGTGATTGTGATCCACAATGCTGAGAAAATGACCCCTGCCAGCCAGAATTGTCTGCTGAAAACATTGGAAGAGGCACCGGAAGGAGTATTTTTCCTGCTGGTAACGGATATGGAACGCGCCATTCTTCCCACCATTCGTTCCCGCTGCCGTGTGGTACGTATTTCTCCCTGGCATCCGGACAGGATTTTGAGGACGCTGACAGAAAAGGGTGTTTCTCAGAGCAGAGCCAGGGAATTGACTGACTTGTGTGAAGGCAGCATTGGCAAGGCATTGCAGATGCTGGACGATGAAGGATACTGGACGGACCGCGAATTGGTCCGGAAGACATTTTTGAATGTAAAAAGGGTAGCAGATGTGCCTGCGGCATCTCAGCTGCTGAAAGATAAGAAAGATGATGCAGACCGGCTTTTGCAGATTCTGGAGCAGGAGCTGCGTTTATTCATCAGCCAAATAGCGCAAAATAGCAGGGATGAGCATGGTTTTTTCCCGGAACAGTGGAAAGCGGCGGATGTGCAATCTTTGTGCAGAATCCAGGATGCTGTTCTCAAATGCAAGCAATATCGATTATCAAACGTCGGGTGGGCAGCCAATGCTGAAAACCTGATGATGAAAATAGCGGAGGAAGCAAGAAAATGGCAACAGTGATCGGCGTTCGCTTCAGGAACGCAGGCAAGCTTTATTATTTTAATCCCGGTGAACTGTGGCCCACGGCCGGCGATGCGGTGATCGTGGAAACGGTGCGCGGCATGGAATACGGGGAAGTGGTAACGGGAGTGAAGGAAGTCAGCGACGAGTTGATCACCCCGCCGCTGAAGATGGTGCTTCGTATTGCCACGGCAGAAGATGCTCAGCATCATGCAGAAAATGTGGCCAAGGAAAAGGATGCGCTGGCCATCTGCCAGAAGAAGGTGGACGAACACAAGCTGCAGATGAAGCTGGTGGGATGTGAATATACCTTTGACAATTCCAAGATCCTGTTTTATTTCACCTCCGATAAGCGGGTGGATTTCCGTGTGCTGGTGAAGGATCTGGCCGGTGTATTCCGTACCCGTATTGAGCTGCGCCAGATTGGTGTCCGTGACGAAGCGAAGATGATGGGAGGCCTGGGCATTTGCGGACGCAAGGTATGCTGCTCCGCATTCCTGGGTGATTTCCAGCCTGTTTCCATCAAAATGGCCAAGGAGCAGAACCTGAGCCTGAATCCCAATAAAATTTCTGGTGTGTGCGGCAGGCTGATGTGCTGTTTGAAGTATGAAGAAGATCATTACGAAGCCACCAGAAAGCAGATGCCGAAGGTGGGCAAGGAAGTGATCACACCGGATGGAAACGGGACTGTCATCGAACTGAACATTCTGAAGGAAATGGTGCGTGTGCGTCTGCCCAAGGGGGACAGCTATGAACAGAAGGATTTCCCCATGCAGGATGTAAAACGGGTCAACCCGCCCCAGAAATGGAACAAGCAGGAAGAAAAGGAAGAGATTCCGGAAGAACCTGAAGAAGAAAATGTAACCGAAACAGAAGAAGACTTTCCTGACGAAGATATGGAATAAAGAAAAAAGACAGGCTTCCACAGCCTGTCTTTTATATTGCCCTGTATTACAGAGCGGCGATTTTCTGTTCGGCTTCTTCCAAAATGGCAACAACCTGATCGCAGAAAGCATCAAATTCAGGATCGGCCACCTGCTTTTCGGGGTGGGAGAGGAAGTACTGCACGGATTCAGGTGCTGCCTGATCAAAGCGCAGGGCCTGGGTATAGGTGGGCACCAGTTGATGCAGCTTGCTGTTATCGAAAATAACGGAGTTGGACTTGTCACCCACGAGAGATCCGGTGCAGTCGTACTTCTGGCACTTGCTGATCATTTCAGAAGGCACAAAGCAGGGCTTGTATTCCACCCCCAATGCATGGGCCACAGTGGCCATGATCTGGTTCCAGGTGAGCATTTCTTCGGAAGTGATCTGCACAGCCTGGCCGATGGCATGGATATTGCCCATCAGGCCAACAAAAGCAGGGGCAAAATCGCGGCTGCTCATGACCGCCCACAGGGAAGTGCCATCGCCGGGAACCAGCACTTTTTTGCCTTCCAGCATGCGCTGGAGCACCTGCCATTCGCCGAACTTGCCATGGATGGACAGGGGCAGGGAACGTCGGGAGTAAGTATGGCTGGGACGCACAATGGTGATAGGGAAGCCGTTTTCGCGGTATTCCTTCATCAGCAATTCTTCAATGGCGATTTTATTGCGGGAATATTCCCAGTAGGGATTGCAAAGGGGCGTGGATTCGGTGATGACAGGAGTGGCCAGGGGCTTCTGATAGGCGGAAGCAGAGCTGATGAAAATGAACTGGCGGGTTTTGCCCTTGAAAAGGCGCACATCACGCTGAGCCTGTTCGGGGGTGAAGCAGATGAAATCTGCCACCACGTCGTATTGTTCATTTTCGATGGCCTTGGCCACAGCTGCTTCGTCGTTGATATCTGCAATCAGTTGATTGGCACCGGGAACGGTATAAGAGCGATTACCGCGGTTGAGCAGGGTCAGGTTCCAGCCCTGTGCAACCAACAGTCTGGAAATCTGGGTGCTGATGACGCCGGTACCGCCGATAAACAATGCTTTCATTTGCTCATTCCTCCATATTTTTATCTGTTGCTTTCTTTATTCGCGATTCTCATGCTCATTTCCTGCCAGATAATTTGACAGGATTGAAAAAGGAAGTGTCAAAACGACACTTCCTTTTGAAGTTTATTTGTCTTCTTTCAGCAGCTCTTCGCCATAGCCGTACTGTTCTTTGACAAAGTCGATATCCTTGTCGCCTCGGCCGGACAGGCACACCAGCACGGAGCCGGTATTGTGTTCCTTGGCATACTGAATGGCATAAGCCAGGGCATGGCTGCTTTCCACAGCGGGGATGATGCCTTCCAGGCGGCACAGCTGGAAGAAGGCGCGCATGGCATCGTCGTCGCCGATGGTCACATAGGAGACACGGCCGATATCATGCAGGTACGCATGTTCGGGGCCGGAGGAAGGATAATCCAGGCCGGAAGCGATGGAATATACGGGAGCGGGATCGCCGTTCTGATCCTTGAGCATGATGGAATTGAAGCCGTGCATGATGCCTTCGGTACCGTAGTTCAGGGATGCAGCATGGTCACCCAGCTTTACACCGCGGCCCAGAGGTTCCACACCGTAGATGTCCACAGGATCAGCCACGAAGGGAAGGAACATGCCGATGGAGTTGGAACCGCCGCCAACGCAGGCCACCACAGCATCCGGCAGATGGCCGGTCATTTCCAGGAACTGTTCACGGGCTTCAATGCCAACAACGGTCTGGAAATCGCGCACCATTTTGGGGAAGGGATGGGGGCCCAGCACGGAGCCGATGCAATAGATGGCATCCTTGTATTCCTTGGAGTAAGCATCGAATGCTGCGTCAACGGCTTCCTTCAGGGTTTTCAGGCCATGGGTGACGGGGATAACCCGGGCACCCAGCATCTTCATGCGGGTCACGTTGGGGGCTTGCTTTGCAATATCCACTTCGCCCATATAAATGTCACATTCCAGGCCGAAAAACGCAGCGGCGGTGGCCAGGGCCACACCGTGCTGACCGGCACCGGTTTCGGCAATGAGCTTCTTTTTGCCCATGTACTTGGCCAGCAGACCTTCGCCCATGCAGTGGTTCAGCTTATGAGCGCCGGTATGGTTCAGATCTTCACGCTTGACATAAATCTGGCATTTGCCAAAGTAATTGCTGAGACGTTCGCAATGATAAACAGGGGTAGGACGGCCCTGGAACTCCTTGCGGATACGGCGCAGTTCGTTGATGAACTTGGCGGACTGGCAGATGGTTTCATAGGCTTCGCTGATTTCAGCCATGGCAGGCAGCAGCTTATCGGGCAGATAAGCACCGCCGTAGGGGCCGAAATAGCCTTTTTCGTCGGGGAAATGCTTGAGGTAGGTGTCAAAATCACGGTAGTTCTGATAGTTTTTCATTTGGGTTGCCTTCCTTTCTGTTTAAGAAAATAATCAGATGGCGGCAAAGTGACCGATAAAAAACCGCCTCAGACATTTGCCTGAGACGGAGAATTCCGCGGTACCACTCAGCTTGGCCTTTCGGCCCACTTTCTCCATGTGCCATCACACATGCTGCCATGATAACGGGTGCAGATCCCGTCACGCCCTACTGAATTCAGGCGCACCCTCCGAAGCCCATTCGCCGAAAATTTCTGCATTGCGATTCCACCATCCGCAATTCTCTTTGCCAGAAAGGATTCCGGTTACTTTTCTTCATCAGCGGTTATGCATACATATTACATAATGGATGCTGATTTGTCAATGCCGATTTTGAAAAAAGGTGTATTTTTCGTGTTTTACTGTTCTTTGAAAAACTCCACTTTTTCACCGCCTGGGCCGAGGCAGAAACCGATGCGCACATGAAACGGCGGGGAGGAGGGAAAATGACGGTCATCCGGCTCCAGAATGATTTCATAGCCGGCACTGCGAACCTTCTCAATAAAACGATCCACATCATCCACACAGAAGGCAAAATGGTTGATCATCCCATGGGGCAGGCCGGTGCTGTTGGCGAACAGCTCCAGCAGACAATTGCCGGCATCCAGCATGACAACGGATACATTTCCTTCACCCCATTGACGCAGAACAGGCAATCCCAGCAGACCGTGATAAAAATCAACGGCCTTTTGCAGCATCTGAACCCCTTCGTACTTGATGGCAATATGATGTATCCCCTGAATCTGCATGGCGATCACATTCCTTTGCTTTTCCGTGTATATCCAATGTATCCCAGAAGACGGATGTTGTCAAGAAGGATCTTTGAGCAGAATATCCAGCGTATGATTGGAAAGGCCCACCAGGTCCTTCCGCTCGCAAAGGAAGAAGTGGTATTTCAGGTAAAGCTGGAATGTTTCATCATCCATCTGGCTGATCATGTCACGATGGTACATGGTGTACATATCCGTGCCGACAAAACAGAGCCTGGCAACAGGAAAGCCTTTGTTGACAGCATCGATCTGTTCGATGCGGACAATGTTGAACAGCTCGGAAGGATCGGAAGAAACATCAAACGTTTCTGTGTCGAGCAGGCCTTTTTCGATCACATGCCCCAGCATCCCTCTGCCGAATGCATATTGGATCATGGTAGCATCTGCCATGCAGTATGCGCTCATCAGGATACCGCCTTTTTTCAGTACGCGCAGTGCTTCCGCCATGGCCAGGCGCTGGTCCTGAAGGGTATAGAGATGATACATGGGACCAAGCAGCAGCACCATGTCATACTGCTCATTTTCAAGCATGTTCAGGTCCATGGCATTGCCCTGAAAAATGCGGATATCTTCGTCCGGTTGTGTATTCTGTTTGAAAATTTCGATATTATGAGGGATCAGCTCCACGGCATCCACACAATAGCCTTTTCTGGCAAGGTAATGGGAGTAACGGCCGGTGGCAGCGCCGATTTCCAGAATGCGCATGCCTTTTCGCAGGTATTTTTCGATATAGCGGACAGTGGTCAGAAATTCCACCGAACCCACACGGGAAAGCAGACGGCCTTCCTCATCATAATTGGAGTAGTATTCATTCAATACTTCGAAAGTTTTCATGATGATTTCTCCTTTCTTATAAAACAAAAAACGCAGCGGAAGATGACATTTGCCTCCGCTGCGTTTACCGGAACGAAAAAGGACGTTGGCCCTACGCCTTTTTCCGGGTATGGCAATGGAAGCCCTTGTGCATGCACCAAGGGTTGAA
>JAFWYZ010000178.1 GCA_017517465.1 Clostridia bacterium
AAGCCCCCCATCCCACGGAACTGGGTTCTTTGGACATCTACGGCATCATGAAAGCCCTCCACGATACCGGCTTTGACGGCCCCATCCGCCCCGACCATGGCCGCATGATCTGGGACGAAGTGGCCATGCCCGGCTACGGCCTCTACGACCGCGCCCTGGGTGCCTGCTATCTCTCCGGCCTGTGGGAAGCCATCAGCAAAAAATAAGAGAAAATGATTTATGCGAGAGGGGGATTTTGAGTCAAAATCCCCCTCTCGCGCTCTCCCCAAAACCAATTCGGAAAATTTCTCTTTGAATATCCACTGTGTGTTTCTCCGTGAAACGATAAAGCATCCTCCGAGGTGAACACTATGCCGGATCCGGACGATTTCCACGCCTTTCAAAGCACCTCAGGCTCTTCCGAAACGGAGTCCGGATGCTTCACAAAAATCGTTCTTTGGCTCGCCCTTCTCCTGGGTCTGCTTTGGCTGATCGGAAAACTGGGCCAATAGAAATGCAAAAACCGCTGCTGCAAATCGCAACAGCGGTTTTGTGTTTATTTCAGCATATACAGGGCTTCGTTCAGGGGAACACATGTAGCATATCGTTTCGGCCACATGAAACGGTTATAATACGCATAGGTTTGTTCGCCAGTCATGAATGTATTATCGAAAGTAGTGTTTCCACCCGCCGGCACAATCATCCGAAACCCATGCTCAAAGCCGCATTTCACCGTAGCATCCATGCAGTAATCCGTCTGCAGGCCCACCGTCATCAGGTTCTTTTCGCCTTTTTCCTGCAAATATTCCAACAGGCCGCTGTCCCGGAAAGGGCTGTTCACTTTTTTATCAAACACCTTTTCGCCGGGGAGAGGAGCAAAAGCTGCATCCACTTCAAAGGCCGCATTCCCTTTCGTCAGCAGCTGACCTGCCCCATCATCATGGCGCACGAAAATCACTTCCACGTCTTTTTCCCGGGCACAGGAAAGCAAGGTTTGCACCGTGCTGACAAAGGCATCAAACCGATACAGCTTTTCATTGCAAATGCCCTGCTGGGCATCAATCACCAGCAAAACCATTATTTTTCCTCCAATAATGCAACGGGAGGGGCAAGCCCCTCCCCTACATAATCGATTTTCCAAGTCACCAAAAACAAATGAAAATTCTGAATTATGAATTCTTCATTCTGAATTCCTCAAATGTTTTCAAAGAACGCTTCCTTCTCTTCATTCCTGAGCACGCCCATATCATCGAACTTCAGGTAGTCAGGCCGGCTTTCGGTGTACTTACAAATTTCATCCAGCCGGACAGATTCGGTGAAGGTGAGCAGGGTGAAGGCCACACCATGCTTCCGGGCACGGCCGGTGCGGCCGATGCGGTCGACGTAGTATTCGTTTTCGTTGGGCAGGTCATAATTGATGACAGCTTCCACGTCGTCTACATCAATGCCCCGGGCAGCCACGTCCGTGCACACCAGAATGGGGAAGCGGCCCTTTTTGAACCCGGTCATCACCTGGTTGCGCTTGCCCTGGGGAATATCACCGTGCAGCGCTTCGGTTTCGTACCCGGCCTTGTTCAGCCGCTCGCTGAGCCGTCTTGCCATATCCTTGGTGTTGGCAAAGATCATCATCCGGCCGTATACGTCCGCATCCAGAAGATACAAAAGATGCTCGTACTTTTCTTCCCTGGTGGTGGGGATCACGTACTGGGCGATTTTGGGCTTGTTTTCCTTGGTGGCCTCCACGGTAATTTCCACCGGGTCATGCTGATATTTCCAGGAGATCGTCAGCACGTCCTGATTGGTGGTGGCGGAGAACATGACAAACTGTCGGGTGGTGGGCACCGCTTCGATGATCTTGCACACATCCTTCACAAAGCCCATTTTCAGCATTTCATCCGCTTCATCCAACACCAGTGTGTGTACAGCGTTCAGCCGCACATTGCCCCGCTGCATATGATCCAGCATGCGGCCGGGGGTAGCCACCACGATCTGGGGCTTGCGCTTGAGCTGATTCAGCTGCTTCACAATGGGCTGACCGCCATAGAGCACAGCAATGCGCACTTCGGGAATGAACTTGGCCAGCTTCTGCAATTCCTCGCCAATCTGCACCGCCAGTTCACGGGTAGGCGCCAGCACCAGCTCCTGAATACGGTTATCAGTGAGGGAAATGTATTCCAGCATGGGAATGCCGAAGGCGCAGGTTTTGCCGGTGCCGGTGGGGGCAATGGCAATCACGTCGTGGCCTTCCATCATGATGGGGATGGTCTTTTCCTGCACCGGGGTGATGCTGGTAAAGCCCATGGCGGATACCGCCTGCATCATTTCTTTGGAAAGATCCAGGCCCTCAAAGCCTGTCATTTTTTCTTCGGGTTTCAAAACAAAATTTCCTTTCTTGGTTCCAAATCGGCAAATAAACGCACATCTTTGGCAGTATAGCACATTCTTTTTTTCCGGTCAACATTTTCACCGGCTTCCTGCATAGGCTGTATCGAAAGGAGGCTTTTTCCATGGAAACGGCGATTTTCATGGCCGCTTTCTGGCCTGCATTGGCGGATGGAAAAGCGGCGCTTTGCATGTTTTCCCATCCGGTGATGCTGCTGATACCAATAGGGGCATTGCTGCTTTCATATGCATTGCAAAGGCACCCGAGCCTGCATGTTCTCCTTCTGCTGCCTTGTTTGGGGATGGCCGTATGGGCCCTTTGGAAAGCCGGCCATCTGTTTCGGATCATGTTCCCTGCAAACAGCGCCTTCCTGCCGGGAATGCTGCTTTGTGCACTGCTTGCCCTGTGGCTTTTGAGCATAAAAGGATCCGGCATGCTGCCGTTCATCCTGCCGGCGCTGCCCATCCTGTTTATCTGTTTCTTTCTTCCCCGGCAGCCGATGCAGCCCCGGGAAATGCTTTCTTTTCCCGATACGCTGCTTTTCATTTTACCTGCTGCAGCACAAAAAAAGCCTGCCCCGGGAAAGGACGCTTTTCCTTTTCCGAGGCAGGCACTGTTGCTGTTTGATTTAATCCTGCTGCAATACCTGGCCCTGAGCCGTTTGCCTGCCGCCAGGATTCCCCTGGCCGCACTGTCGCAGCCCTTGGGAAAAGGAGGCCATATTGCCGCTTGTACCACGCTGTATCTGGCTTCTGTATTGCAATGCTTTCTTTCTCTTCAGGGGATCAGATCCGCCTGCCAAAGCGTCCCCAGGCTTTTCGCCTTTCTCCCCCGCCGCTGCGCTTCCCGGAAAGGGGATAATGCGGGGTAACGGTGTTGATCAACACATCCCCGGCATGCTCCGCCATGTACTGATAGGCAGGCAATGCCTTTCCGTAGGCGGGCAGGTACCGCATCCGATGGGGAACGCCGATGGCCTGCACCAGGTACCGCAAAAAGCCCTTGGCCCCCGTCTCCTTCATCAATTGATCCACCTGCCCGGACAGCAAAGAAACCTTCCACTCAGGCAGCTGCTGTGAGCCGGTGTAGGAAACATAGGTGCCTTCCAGATATCGCCGCAGCAGCTGTAATCCGCCATCCACCTTGCCGCCCAGCAAATTATTCATTTTCTCCGGCAGTATTTTGGCCAGCATGGCGGACAGGACACGCATCATTTCCGCATCCTCCAACGCACAATAGGAACGAATCAGCGCCAGCAAAAACAAAAGGGCATCCTCATTGCTGCGCACCCGGTGCAGCAGGTTCAGCATGCTGCGGAAAGGTTTTTGCTGCCATGCGTTGCCGTAGCAGATTTGCCGCATACGCTCATCCGGTACACAGGAAAAGCAAGTGCCCACATGCAGCCTTGCCCCCAACCTGCACACCAGATCATCCCCATTGAGAAGATGAAACAAGGGAATGCTGCGCACGTCTTCCTGGTTTCCGCCGTACAGCACGCTGGGGGAAGCAAAGCCATAGCCGATGATATGCTCCCTCATCACCCCCTGCCGGATCATGCGATATGCAAATGCCTGCATCACACCGCCGCCCTGGCTGTGTCCGGCCAGCCATAGCCGGAAGGGGCTGTCCGCTTTTTTGCATGCCTGCAGAATATCCGAAAGGGTCAGCCTTTCCAGCCCCAGCTCCGCCGCCGTTTCCTGAAACACAATCTTGTCCAGGCTGTCTTCAAAATGCCTTGTCAGCTGCAAACAGCCCTGATGCAGCCCATCCTCCTCAATAAAACGGAAGTTGGAAATCCAGTCATGCAGCCGTTTGCCGGTGCCCATAAACCCAATGGCCACCAGATACCGTCCGTCCGGCTGCCTTTGGATCATCACCACGGCTTTGCAGGTATCGCTATGTTCCCGCTGCCGCACCGTACCCAGCACCTGGCTGAGGATATTTGTGCTTTTTGCCTTGAGCCGGGTCAGAAATTGCCTGTATTCGCTCATCAGCCCCGGCCATTTACCGCCGGTGCCGCCATTGGCTTCATCCCCTGTCAGCAGGGTATTGTCCACATGATAGGAAATATCCGTCCAGCCTTCCCTGCGCCAGGTATCCACATCCAGCGTATAGGCCAGGCTTGCCAATTCCAGGGACATACAGGCTGCATTGCGGCTGAATACCGGCCGCACCAGCCCTCCGTGCGCTTCCATGGGCCGCATCAGATCGCTGTACCCCATTTGCTTCGCATCCATCCGGCAGTCCCTCCTTTCATGACAGGTGTATATTGTACCATGTTCCTCAGCCCGTTTCAATGACGGAAAATCACCTGTTTTTCCACATTTTTCATGTGTAATAATTTCGTAACTTTCTTTACATTTTCGTTACACTATGTTATAATACATTCGTATTTTTATCGATACAGGAGGACCCTCCCGTGAAACAGAAGCTGATGCGCATTGTATGCCTGACCCTGGTGCTGATCTGTACCTGCACCAGTGCTTTTGCCTACACCAAATTGTTCCAGGGGAAAAGCGGCAGTGATGTGCTGACCATGCAAAAGGCACTGAATACTTTGGGATATAATCTGAAAGAAGACGGCAAATTCGGCGCCGGCACCAAAGAAGCGGTGAAGCATTTCCAGAAGAATCACGGCCTGACGGTGGACGGTGTGGCCGGCAACCAGACGCTGACCCTGCTTTATTCCCTCACCTCCGGCGCAGCGCCTGCCCCCACCGCAGCTCCTACCAAAGCCCCTGTCACCAATAACGGCAGCACGGTCACTTATCAGAAGCTGCAGCGGGGTGACAAAAATGCTCAGGTGGCCGACATGCAGCGGGCCCTGACGAAGCTTGGCTTCACCCTGACTGCGGATGGCAATTTCGGCAGCGGCACCTATGCCGCCGTACGTGCTTTCCAGAAGCAGTACGGCCTGACGGTGGACGGTGTGGCCGGAAACAAAACTCTCACCCTGCTTTACACCCTGGCCAATCAGGCATCGAATCCCATTCAGCCCACGGCCATCCCTACCGCTGCCCCCACCCAGGCTCCCTTGCCTACCGTTCCTGTTTCTTCCACCGGTATGACCGCCCGGGTCACCACCACCGGCGGCAGCCTGAATTTCCGCAAAGCCCCCCGGGATAATGCAGACGTGATCTGCACCATCCCCTTTGGCACCGTGCTGAACGTGGTCACCCGGGGCAGCGAATGGTGCACTGTAACCTATGCCAATCAGACCGGCTATGTGATGACCAGATTCCTTGTTTTCCTTTCCGCCGGCACTCCGGCCACCCAGCTGCCCACCCAGGCGCCCACCGCAACCCCTCAGCCCAATCAGGGCAGCACTTCCCTTGGGGTTGCCATCGTGTCCACCTCCGGCGGTACACTGAATTTCCGAGAACAGCCGGACGGTTCTGTGATGATGCAGATTCCCAACACTGCCGTTTTGCAGCTGCTGGAAAAGGGCAATGACTGGTGCCGGGTCACCTATCAGGGCCGCACCGGTTATGTGATGAC
>JAFWYZ010000179.1 GCA_017517465.1 Clostridia bacterium
CTGCGAATGCGGCCACACCATGCGCCGTGTGCCCGAAGTGCTGGACTGCTGGTTCGAAAGCGGCTCCGTCACCTTTGCCCAGAAGCACTATCCCTTTGAAAACAAGGATTGGTTTGAAACCCACTTCCCCTGCGATTTCATTGTGGAATACACCGGCCAGATCCGCTGCTGGTTCTACTATATGCACGTAATGGCTGTGGCCCTGTTTGACCGGCCCGCCTTCAAAAACTGCATCGTCCACGGCACCCTGCTTGCCAAGGACGGCAAAAAATTCTCCAAGTCCTCCAAGAACTATACCGACCCCATGGAGCTGATGCACCGCTTCGGCACCGACGCTTTCCGCCTGTACCTGTACCAGAGCAATGCCATGCTGCTGGGCGACCTTCGCTTTGACGAAAGCGGCATTGCCGATGCCTATCAGCAGCTGATCGCCCCCCTGTGGAGCGCCTGCAACTTCTTCATCTCCTATGCCAACGTAGATGATTATCAGGGCGATGTGAACAAGCGGCCCCAGTCCTCCAACCAGCTGGACAAGTGGATGCTGGCCAAGCTCTATGAAACAGAAAAGCAGATCACCGCTGCCATGGACGCTTATCAGGTGGATCAGTTCGTCACTCCCCTCATTTCCCTGGTGGACGGCCTGACCAACTGGTTCATCCGCCGTTCCCGCCGCCGTTTCTGGGGCAGCGGTATGGATGCCGACAAGCAGGCTGCTTATGACACCCTGTATTACGTCCTGGTGAACACCATCCGTCTGTATGCCCCCGTGGCCCCCATCATGGCGGAACACCTCTACCGTATCCTCACCGGCGAAGAATCCGTCCATCTGGCCGATTGGCCCCAGATCGCCGATGAATATAAGGATGAACAGCTGCTCAGCCAGGTTTCCCTGGTGATGGACATCATCACCCTGGCCCGCTCCATCCGTTCCAAGAACAACATCAAAAACCGCCAGCCCCTGCCCCTTTTGCAGGTGGCCCTCAACGACAAGGCCCAGAATGCCGTGGTGGAAGACTTCAGCGCCATCATTGCGGAAGAGCTGAACGTGAAGAAGCTGGAAGTCATGGACGATGTGGAAAAGATCGCCACCGTCAAGTACGCACCCTTCTTCGATGCCATCCGCGCCAAGTATCCCACCCAGATCCCCATGATCATCAAGGCCATCAAGTCCAACCAGTTCAAGGTGGAAGGCGATAAGGCCCTGCTGAATATTGGCGGCGAATATCAGTCCTTTGACAGCGATGTGCTGCTGATCACCTATGCTGCCAAATCCGGCATGCACGTGGCCGGCGACAAGGGTGTTGTGGTGTCCCTGGATATGACGGTGACGGAAGAATTGCGCCGGGAAGGCCTGGCCCGCGATATCGTGCGCCGCATTCAGGATGCCCGTAAGCAGCTGGGCTGCGAAATCACCGACCGCATCACCATTTCTGTTGCCTCCGGCAATCTGCCCGAAGGCTGGCAGGATTACATCTGCGGCGAAACCCTCAGCACTGTGGCCGATATCGAAAACGAAGATATGCTCATCGACCTCTTCGAAGGTGAAGAAGCGGTGGCCATCAAGGTTAAAAAATAAGTAAACAAAAGGCGTCTTCCCAATGCGGAGGGCGCCTTTTTACAGGAGGAACCTATGGAATATCTGAATGCATATACCTGGGGCCACGGCTCTCCCCGGGGATTCACAAAAAAGAGCGATGCCTGGAAACACTCCATGGATGAAATGATCCTTTCCTCCGGCTGCGACACCCTGCTTTTGCCCGTGGCTGCCCGGCAGGACCATGCCTTTTCCACTCAGGTGGATTTTGAAACCGATGACGTGATGAGCATGGAAGATGCGGAAACCGTCTGCGCTTATGCCCGGGAAAAGGGCCTGAAGATCATCATCAAGGCCATGGTCAACTGCCGTGACGGCTATTGGCGGGCCTATATCCGCTTCTTTGATACCTGGGTGCCCACCGAGCCCACCTGGGCTGAATGGTTCCAAAGCTACACCGCCTTCACCACGGAGCTTTCCAAGCTTGCCGAAAAGGTGCAGGCCGAGCTTTTCTGCGTAGGCTGCGAAATGGTGGGCACCGATCACCGGGCCGATGAATGGCGGGCGCTGATCCGGGAAGCCAGGAAACATTATCACGGCCCCATCACCTACAACTGCGACAAATTCCAGGAAGACCACGTCACCTGGTGGGATGAGCTGGACGTCATTTCCTCCTCCGGCTATTACCCCATCGATCAGCTGGATTTCCATTTTGACCGCATCAGAGCCGTATCCGAAAAGTTCCGGCGGCCCTTCATGTTCATGGAATGCGGCTGCCCCAGCCGTGACGGCAGCCAGTACGTGCCCAACAACTGGAATTTCGGCGGCGAGCTTTCTCAGGAAACCCAGCGGCTGTGGTTTGATGCCTTCTGTCATTGCCTGCTGAAAAACGAATGGGTTCGGGGCAACGGCTGGTGGGACTGGAGCGCCATGCGCCTCTATCCCCCGGAAAAAGCCATGGAAAACAACGGCTACTGCACCTACAAAAAGCCCAGCGAACAGGTGCTGCTCGCTTTCAGCCAACAGATGGCTGCCCGGGAACAGAACCAGGGGCATTGACCCTGCACCCAGAGCCGGAAATAGCAAACCTTATCACAAAAACAATGTGCCGGTGTTACGAAGCACCACGCAGACACTCTTTCCCAGAGAAAAATGGTGTTTTTGCGAATTGGGTGCGGCACTGCCGCCACGCAGAATTCCCTTTGCAAAGGAAGATTGCATTTTTGCGAATTGGGTGCCCGCACTGCGGGCCACGGGCTGGGCGGTGGAACACCAACCGCCGGATGCTACGCATCCGGGGAAAACGATAAAAAAGAAGCGGTGAGAGAATATACATTCTCTCAGCCGCTCTTTTTTCGTTTTCATAGCGCCCGCGGGCTCTCTTGTCGGTTCTCCAAGTAACATGCGGAAACCCTAAAGGATGATCCGTTTCCCTCATCGCAGAACGGGTGCAGGGCCGATGGCCCTGCCTCACCACTCCATCATCACAACATATCCTGAAAAACCTTCAGGGTAACAATCTCCATGCCGGCATAAGTATTCCCGCAGCAAAAGCCTCGGCAATCGCTTTCCGGGTTCTGCAGCCGGATATCCAGGGGTGCGGGATGCACCAGCAGCACGGGCCTCACTTTCTTTTTCTGATCCGCTGGGAACCTGTTGAAGTCATATGCAGGGAAAGGGGCCGGTTCCGTATCGAAATGGAACCGCACCTTCAAAAGCAGGCCGAATTCACGGCGCAGGACATAGCGTCCATCCTTCAGCAGCAGCATGTGGCTCATCTTCCGGGGCACGCCGAACAGCTTCACCGCATACACGCATTCCTCTGTTTCAATGGCAAAATCCGCTTCCTTTCCGTATTTGCTGCCAAGAAACCAAAGTCTGTTTCTTTTCGTAAAACCATATCCTTTTTTACGGCACTGCTTTTCCAGCCCCATCAGCCCCATTCTTCCCATAAACCAGCGAAACAGAGGCGGCAAAACAGCCACAGCTGCCGCAAACAGCAGCACATACACCACAAACATCCTCTTTACTCCTTTCATATTCCCTGTCCTGCCAGGGCAGAGTACAATAAAAATACAAATTGTCCCATGCGTTTTTTCATGGGACAATTTTTTGTCTGTTTATCGGGCCTTATTCGTCATCGTCATCATCATCCAGCACATTGTGCACATTCATCCGGGCACGGTACTGTTTAGGAGGCATGTGACACTGGCTGAGGAAGGCACGGTGGAAGGTGCGGGGGTTGCCATAGCCGCACAGGTACGCGATCTCACTGATGGAGTGAGAGGGATCCTGCAAAAGCAGGCATGCGCGGTCAATGCGCAGGGTGTTGATATACTGGCGGAAGTTGATCTTCAGCTGCTGGGAAAAAATATGGGACAAATGGATCCGGCTGATGCCCAGCGCATGGGCCACGCTTTCCAGCGAAAGGGGCTCTGTGAAATGCTGGGAAATATAATGAAACACCTGATACGAAAGCCCCAGCTCCACATGCTTGTTCACCGGCCGCAGCGTCAGGCTCATCAGCAGGTACGACAGAAACAGATGAACATGCCCCAATTTCAACGCCTTTTTCTTCTCTTCCGGCAAATTCTTCATCTTCAGAATCAGCTCTGCCATTTCCGGGTCCACATTCTTCTTCTGCAAAAGCCCGGATTTGGGCACCGTGGTGCGGAAGATATTGCAGAATTCCTGAATGGTGCCGGGAGTAAAAATCAATGCCAGCCCGTCAATGTCCTGGGACACATAATCATAGCTGTGGGGCACCGTCGGAAAGGCGATGGCCACGTCTCCGGGCATCACCCGCACCTTTTCCCCGGCGATAGTCATGTCCAGGCTGCCCTGGGTGGGGCAGACGATTTCCACCGCATCATGCACATGCATGGGGAAAGGATGATCACAGATGATGGCCAGAATCACATCCTCCATCTTGGGATTGGGATTCTCTTCATAGAAAACCGGCGACATTTTTTACACCTCCGCTATGGTACGCTGTATACACAGTTTACCTAAATGTCACATACTTGTAAAGCGAAAGGATATTTTTGTCCCTATTCTATTTCACTCATGCATTGTTAAATCATATTTTAATCTAATATAATTGTAGCAAATGGGAGAGATTTTCCCAAATTAGAAAAAAGAAGGAGAGACTCACATGCGTAAACTGCTCGCAGCCCTGCTGGCCGTGATCATGCTCTTCTCCATGGTGTCCATCGCCGTGGCCGAAGAACCCATCACTGTCACCGTGTTCCGTGGCGATCCCGGCGATCAGCCCACTGAAGACAACCGTATCTACAAGAAGATCGAAGAAGAATTCGGCATCAAGTTCGAAATCGAATTCCTGGCTGGCGACCTGGACGAAACTCTGGGCACCAAGATTGCCGGCGAAGACTATCCCGATCTGTTCGACGGCGGCAACTCTGCTGAAAAGCTGATCAATGCCGGCGCTCTGATCAACCTGCTGGACTACATCAGCGAAGAAAAGACCCCCAACCTCTACAATCACATCAAGGATCTGCTGCCCCAGCTGGTGAATGAAAACGGCGAACTGTTCATCATCCCCAACTACGGCATCAACTACCATGAACAGATTGTGAATGCCTGCAACGGCCCCGCTTTCTTCATTCAGAAGCAGGTTCTGGCTTGGGACAACTATCCCCAGATCAAGACCCTGGATCAGTACTTCGATCTGATCGAACGCTTCGTCGCTGCCAACCCCACCAATGCTAACGGTGCCAAGTACGAAGGTTTCGCCATCCTGTGCGAAGGCTGGCGTCACTTCTGCCTGATCAACCCCGTGCAGCACCTGATGGGCCAGCCCAACGAAGGCGAAGTCTACATCAACCGCACCGCCGATGAAAATGGCATCTACGCCGTTGAAACCTTCATCGACAAGGATTATTCCAAGGCCTACTATGCCAAGCTGAACGAAATGTTCAACAAGGGCCTGATCAATCCCGACACCTTCACCATGACCTATGACCAGTACATCGCCAAGCTGTCTGCCGGCACCGTTATCGGTATGTTCGACCAGACCTGGGACTTCGGTACCGCTACCGCTGCTCTGGAAACCGCTAAGATGTATGAAAACACCTACGTGGCTCTGCCCCTGGTGTACGACGAAGCTTATGGTTTCGGCGCTATCTCTGAACAGTACCTCAACGGCGGCGTGCCCAACAAGGACCGCGGCTTCGGTATCTCCGTGAACTGCGAATACCCCGAACGCATGGTTGCTCTGTTCGAAGCTCTGCTGAGCGACGAATGGCAGAAGATCCTGCAGTGGGGCGAAGAAGGCATTGACTACACCGTTGAAAACGGCCGTATGCTCATGAACGCCGAACAGTACAGCCAGCGCAGCGATGCTACCTGGAAGATGGCCAACCAGGCCCTCGCCATCTGGGAATCTGCTCCCAAGAAGCAGGGTCTCCAGGACGACGGTAACACCTGGGCTCCCTCTGACCAGCCCGAAATCCTGCAGCTCAACATGAGCGACTATGACAAGGCTTTCCTGGCCGCTTACGGCTATGGCAAGTGGGCTGACTTCTTCAATGCTCCCTGCGAACTGGCTCCCTGGGGCGAAGCTTGGCAGATCGACAAGACCCCCATCCAGGACGACTATGACAAGTTCAACCTGATCCAGGATCAGCAGCTGCCCAAGATCATCATGAGCGCTGACGCTGCTGAATTCGACGCCAACTGGGCCGCTTTCGTGGCTGAAATCACTCCCTACTGCGACATCTATGCTGAATACATGCAGAACGAAGTGACCAAGCTCGTGGAACTGGCTACCAAGTAATTCGAATCTTTCGAACTGTGGGGAGAGACTCGTCTCTCCCCATGGTTTTTTGGAAGGGGGACAAAACTGTGAACAGGGCAGTTGAAAACACTACTCCGCTTTTGAAACCCAAGAAGCGGAAACTCGGCAAAGTCTTATGGGATCAGAAATGGCTGCTGGTCATGTCTGTTCCCGTACTTCTGTATGTATTCCTTTTTAACTACTATCCCCTGTGGGGCTGGCGTTTTGCTTTCCAGAACCTGGATCTGTACACCATCAAAAAGGGTGCAGACTGGATCGGCTTTGAAAACTTCGAATGGTTGTTCAGTGAAAAGTATTTCTGGCTGGGCTTCCGCAATACCCTGGCCATGAGCCTGATCAACCTGGTTTTCGGCACGCTTGCTTCCATCCTGCTTGCCATCCTGCTCAATGAAGTGCGCACCCGTGCTTTCAAGCGTACGGTGCAGACGGTTACCTACCTCCCCCACTTCCTGAGCATGGTTATTGTTGTGGGCATGGCCCAGAACATGTTCGTTTCTGATGGTCCCATCAACCAGATGCTGCTGTCTCTTGGCATCATTGATAAGCCGGTCTGGTGGCTGGGTGAAGGCAAATACTTCTGGTTCCTGGTGGGTATTATCAACATCTGGAAGGAAGTAGGCTGGAACTCCATCATCTACATTTCCACCATGACCTCCATTGACCCCACGCTGTATGAAGCTGCTGCCATCGACGGCGCCGGCCGTTTCCAGCGGATTCTGCACGTGACCCTGCCCGGCATCAAATCCACCTTCGTGGTGCTTCTGATCATGAACATCGGCCACCTGATGGAAGCCGGTTTCGAAATCCAGTACCTGCTGGGCAACAAACAAGTGTACGACTATTCACAGACCATCGACGTATTTGTGCTGGAATACGGTATCCAGAACAACAAATACGGCCGCGCCATTGCGGCTGGTATGTTTAAGAGCGTGATTGGCATCATCCTGCTGTTCGCGGCCAACTTTGTGGCCAAGAAGCTGGATGAAGACACTCTGCTGTAAAGGAGGGATATCCTGTGACTTCTATTTCCGTGAAAAAAAAGGTAAAGAAGCCGATGCAGCGGGATATCGCTTTCCCGATTGTCAACGGTATCATCCTGATTGCACTGATGTTTATCACCCTGTTCCCCGTTCTCAATACCGTGGCCATTTCCTTCAACGACGGTATTGACGCAGTGCGCGGCGGCATCGGCCTGTGGCCCCGCCAGTTCAGCACGGAGGCCTACAACACCCTGCTCAGCGATAAGCTGACCTGGAATGCCTTCGGCATTTCCGTGGCCCGTACCGTGATCACCACCCTTTTGAACCTGCTGTTCACCTCCATGCTGGCCTTCGCGCTCAGCCGCAAGGAGTTTGTGCTGCGCAAGTTCATCACTCTGGCCGTGGTGCTGACCATGTACGTCAATGCCGGTCTGATCCCCAACTATCTGCTGATCAGCAAAACCCTGAAGCTGAGCAAAACCTTCTGGGTGTACATCATTCCCACCATGTTCTCCTGCTTCAACATGATCGTTATCCGCACCTACATCACCGGCCTTCCCGAAGCCCTGGTGGAATCCGCCCGTATTGACGGTGCCAACGATATGCGTATCTTCTGGCAGATCATCTTCCCCCTGTGCATGCCCGTGCTGGCCACGGTTGCCCTGTTCGTGGCTGTGGGCAGCTGGAACCAGTGGTTCGACACCCAGCTGTACAACGGCGGTAAGAAGTACCTGCACACCCTGCAGTACCTGCTGAAGATGAAGCTGGCCACGTCCATGAATACCGCCAATGCCGCCAACGCTTCCGTTGACGCTCTGGCCAATCAGGCCGCTGCCAAGTCCACCCCCATCACCATCCGCTGCGCCATCACGGTGGTCTCTGCCCTGCCCATCCTGGTGGTTTACCCCTTCCTGCAGCGTTACTTCGTAACCGGCATGGTGCTGGGCGGCGTGAAAGGCTGACCTTACAACAAATCAAAAAAAAAGAACGACCCGGTTTCAAAACCGGGCCGTTTTTTATTTACTTGTGATATTTTTCTCCGGCATTGATCTTGCATCCCCGGTAAATCTGCTCCAATAACATCACCCGGGCCAGCTGGTGGGGAAAGGTCATTTTCGACATGGACAGCGTATCATCCGCCCGCTGCAGCACCGCTTTGGACAGCCCCAGCGAACCGCCGATCACAAACACCTGCCTGCCGCCCCGCATATCCCCCTGCCGCAGCTTTTCTGCAAACTGTTCGCTGGTCAATTGCGGGGCATTGATGCACATGGCCGTCACATGATCGGAGGAGCGGATGGCCTTGAGGATGCTCTCCCCTTCCCTGTCCATGATTTTCTGCCGGTCCGCATCCGATGCATTCTGGGGTTCCGGCAGATCCGGCAGTTCCACAATCTCCATTTTCCCATACCGGGACAGCCGCTTCATATATTCCTCAGCCGCCAGAGCATAGAATTTTTCCCGCAGCTTGCCCACACATACAATGGCTGCATTCATGCTTCCATCAGCTCCAATACTTTGGTCAGATCCGGCAATACATGGTCCACATAAGGGGCCA